>CALAZI010000197.1 GCA_937895955.1 uncultured Alphaproteobacteria bacterium
AGAGCCGTAGCCTTCCAAGCTAAAGACGCGGGTTCGATTCCCGCTACCCGCTCCAAATAACTCAATCATTTCAATGCGAAGTGTCGGTTCGAATCAGATTGTCGTGGGCGGGGTTTGGCCCGCTAGCAAATCGCTAGCAATTCGAACAAAATTAGCGACATCGACGGAAAGGTGCGGGACCCCGGACGTCCTTGGGACAGATCGGCCGAATTTTTTGAGCGTTGCCGGCTGAGGCCGACCAATTCAACAGGCCGATATGCAAGAGCCGGAAAAATCTATCCTCCGGCGAGGGCAAGTAGGGGAGCAGAGCAGCGGGCGTGAGCGGCATGGCGACTGGCGCCCAGTGAACATCACTTTATTCGGATCGCGCCGCACGTCCGGGTGATGGAAATCGTCGCTGAGGTTTTGTGTCTGGCCATGGCCATTAATATGTCGATACCGGTTCCGTGCGCTGGTCAGCAGGTTCAATCATCCAGCCCGGCCGCAAGCGCGCACGCAACGCCTGGCCTGACCACTGAACAGCCTCTATCGCCGGTTGAATTTATGCGCTCGGATGCAAGACCCGCCCGTCGGGCGAAAGGCGCTTAAGGGCGGCGGTTAAATAACACCGAATAAGTTGTAATGCTTGTTATAATGTGCCACAGTTGGTCCGCTGCTTGCCGGCCGTCCGACATGAACATTGTGCGGTTCCTCATCTGTGGGCGGCCGGGTTGGCGGGGCGGCGGATGACAGTAGATTAGGGGGCGCTATGCCGGAAGAATTTGGCGACGGAGAGAACTGCTCCTCCGTAGCTGTCGTCAGCCGGCGGATCAATTGCCTGATCGCCTTTGATTGCCAGCGGCGTGGCAGGTGAAGTGCAGCACTCGGGAAAGCGCAATTCTGAAAATGCCGCGCTGCTGCCACGCGCCGAAGCGCAAGACAAGGCGCGCCCCGGCGTTGTCTCGACGTGCCCGAACAGGGCGCACCTGACGTCATTGTTTTGCAAGCGGCCCAAATGAACGCGATCGATTACGCAGTTGTCTTAATCTATTTGGGCGCATTGCTTGGTCTTGGATTTATCTGGCGAAGCCAGCCGACTGAGTCTGATTACTTTCTTGGCGGAAGAGGGCTGGGGTGGGCGCCGCTCAGCCTTTCGGTGATGGCGACCCAGCTGTCGGCGGTCAGTTTCATTTCCGCACCGGCGTTTGTGGGATTGCGCGAGGGCGGCGGATTGAAATGGCTCGCGTATGAATTAGCTGTCCCCTTGTCGATGCTCCTCGTCATGTTCGTGATTGCGCCGGCGCTCCATCGGGCGAACATCGTCAGCATCTATGAATTTCTTGAACGGCGCTTCGGGCGAACGACGCGGCTGCTGATCAGCGTGTCATTTCAGGTCCTGCGGGCGGTCTCGACGAGCGTCATGGTCTACGCCATGGGGATCATTCTCGAAGTGGCGCTGTCGGCGCCATTCTGGGCTTCGATCATCGGCGTCGGCGTCGTAACGATGATTTATTCCGCGTCCGGCGGCATGAAAGCGGTCGTCTATGGCGACGCCGTCCAGATGGTCCTGATCGTCGCCGGGCTGATTGTTCTCGCCTGCTATGCGCTCGGCGATGTTGGCGGAGTCGACAATTTCTGGCGCGCGGTCGATCCCTCCCGGTTCAAGGTCATTGACGCCAAAGCACTCGGCGTATCGGGCGACGAATTCGGTTTTCTCCCGATGCTGTTCGGCGGGTTTGTTCTTTACGCCTCCTATTACGGGTGCGACCAGACGCAGGCGCAGAGGATTATGTCTGCTAAAGACGTCGGCGACGCGCGCCGGCTACTTTTTGCGAACGGCGTGCTGCGCTTTCCGCTCGTCATGCTTTACTGCATCGCCGGCCTTCTTATCGGCGTTGCGGTCATGGGCGATCCGGCCGTTCTGAGCCGCATTCCGTCGGAACGGCCGGACTATATGATGCCGATATACATCGCGGAGAAGCTTCCGCACGGTTTGATCGGGTTGTTGTACGTTGCAATCCTCGCGGCCGCGATGTCATCGCTTAGCTCGGCCATCAACTCGCTCGCAGCCGTCACGATGGAAGACCTTTCCGCAGCCGGCTTGATAAAGCGGGAAACGCGGGCGCGCGCGGCGTTCGCCCGGTGGGCGACAGTGTTCTGGGGCGTTGTCATCCTTTTTCTGTCGGCATTCGCTGGCGCAATTGCGCCGACCGTTATTGAAGCGATCAATAAGGTAGGTTCAGCGATGTTTGGGCCTATTCTCGCGGTGTTCCTCGCTGGAATTCTGACCAAAAGCGTTCGCCCCGGCGCCGCGAATATTGGGCTGCTGGCCGGCGTGGCGGTCAACATCTGCCTGTGGAAGGCGGCGCCAGGGATTTTCTGGATGTGGTGGAATGTGACCGGATTCGCCGCCGCTGTCGCTGTCATGGGCGCGGCGCACTTCTTTGCCGGTGCGGCCCGCACGCCGGGAACTTCAGAGCCGAAACATTATGCAAGCCGCGGGGCCGTCGCGCTCTATGGCGGAATCCTCATCGCCTTTTTTGTTCTGATTCTTGCGTTCTCCATTTGGCTCGGCGCGGCGGGGGCGCGGGCTGCGTCATGAATCGGAAAGACTCAAGGCTGCTGATGGAGCGATGGTTCAGGCTGGGCGTCGAGCGATGCGCGCCTTCCATTGTGCTGCCGTCTGCGCTTCCAGCGATGCCGCCTGCCGGTCGAACGATCGTGCTCGGCGCTGGGAAAGCGGCGGCGGAAATGGCGGCGGTCGCGGTGCGGCATATCGGCTGGCCGGTGACGGGCGCCGTTGTCGCGCGGTACGGCCACGGCGCGTCCGGACCGACGGGCGCCGTTGACGTGATTGAAGCCGGACACCCTGTTCCTGATGAGAACAGCGCGCGCGCCGCCGCGGCAATTCTTGCGCGCGCCCTCGCCGCAGGGCCAGACGATCTTGTTCTGTTCATGATTTCTGGCGGAGGTTCAGCGCTTCTCGCGGCGCCGATCGACGGCGTCAGTCTCGACGAAAAACGTCGGATTACGGATTATCTTGTGAAGTCCGGCGCGCCAATCGAGGATGTTAACTTCATCAGGAGGCATCTGTCGAAAATCAAGGGGGGCCGACTTGCCGCAGCCGCCGACCCGGCGCGGCAAATAACTTATATCATCTCGGATGTGATCGGGGACAGGCCGCAGGACGTCGCCTCCGGCCCGAGCATTTCCGCCGCTTTCGATGTTCCAGGTGCGTTGTCCCTGTTGACCCGCCTTGGCTGGCGCCCCTCGCGCGAATTGGAGGACGCAATGGCCGCCGAGCCGGTCCCCGCGGCAGCGTCGCGCCCGTTCGCAGTTCTCGCAACGAATGGCGATGCGCTTGCCGCAATCGACAGGGAGGCGCGGCGTAGCGGCTGGCGGGTGATCAACCTCGGCGCGCGGATCAAGGGCGAGGCCCGGCGCGTCGGTGATGAGCATGCGCGCCTTGCGCGATCGCTTCGCTCTTCCCGAATTCCGACAATCATCCTTTCCGGCGGGGAATTGACCGTGCGAGTCGAGGCGGGCGCCGGACGCGGCGGACCAAACCTTGAATATCTCGCCGCGATGATGCTTGGCGCCGCCGGCGATGATGCGATCTCTGCGCTTGCCGGCGACAGCGACGGCATTGACGGCACTGAGGACAATGCCGGCGGATATTTTGACGGCGAATCCATGTCGCGCGCGGCCGACCTCGCCTTCGACCCGCGTGCGCTTCTGGATTCGCACGACAGCTACGCGCTTTTTTCCGGACTCGGCGATCTTGTCGTTACCGGCCCCACCCGCACGAATGTGAATGATATCCGGATCATTATGGTGAATGCGAATGAATACCAATCTTGACCGGGTGGCGATCAGCATCCTGAAGAAGAACGATCGCGGCGGTTATTCCGTACCGACGGCCGGTCTTTACCCTTATCAGTGGAACTGGGATTCCGCTTTCGCCGCGCTCGGCTACGCGGCATTCGATCGCGACCGCGCATGGCGCGAACTTGAATCACTGTTCGCCGCTCAGTGGGAGGATGGTTTCACGCCGCATATCGTTTTCCATGTCGATGATCCTGGCTATTTTCCGGGGCCGTCGGAATGGCGCACCGGCCGAAATCCGCAGACTTCCGGGATTACTCAGCCCCCGGTTGCCGCCAGCGTCGCCCGCTGGCTGTGGGAGAGCGGCGACGGTTCGGATCGAGACCGCCTTGAGCGCCTGTTTCCGCGCCTTCTGGCATGGCGACGCTGGTTTGCCCGCTATCGCGATCCGCTCAAGAACGGCCTGGCGCTCGCCACACATCCCTGGGAGACAGGACGCGACAATTCGCCGGAATGGGACGCGCCCGCCGCACAGATCGATATTTCCGCGGTCGGCTCCTACGAACGCCGCGACACAAGTTTCGTCAATCACGACATGCGTCCGCTGAAGGAAGATTATCATCGCTATGTCGCGATCCTGCAGTTCGGTCGGGAGCACCGCTGGAATCATTCTGTGATTGCCGAATTCGGTCCATTCCGCGTCATCGATGTCGGCATGAGCATGATCCAGCTGCGCGCGACGCGCGACCTACTTTCACTCGCGACGATCCTCGGCCGCCAAGACGAGGCTGACGAGCTTCGTGCGCTCGTCGGCCTCGGCGAGGCGGGGGTCGGCTATCTCTGGGATGACGGGATCGGCGCTTATTGTTCGCGCGACCTCGCCACCGGCGCATCGTCCGGCGTTATAACGAGCGCATCGTTTCTTGCATTCTATGCTGGTGTTGGGAACGCTGACGAGCATTCCCGGCTAATCGCGCATCTTCGGCGTATCGGCAAACGAGTGCGCTTTTTGGCGCCAAGCTGTGATCCTGAGCATGCGGCCTTTGACCCGAGGCGCTACTGGCGCGGACCAGCATGGGTCGTCTTAAATTTCATGATTGGACTTGGCCTTGCCGAGCAAGACCATGCCGACTGCGCCTTGCGGATCAAGGAAGACACGCGGGCGCTGATCGAGAAATCCGGCTTCTTTGAAGCCTATTGCCCGCTGACGGGAAATGGCGTGGGCGCCGGCGACTTTTCCTGGACGGCGGCGATGTGGCTGCATTGGGCGCGGTCTGCGCAGGTCCGAAATCGCGATGCCGTCACTGCGCGGAAAAGAAATAGCTTTTGAACGGCAGCGCCGCAGCGCCGATGGCGCAGGCGTCGCCCGCCGTTTCCGAGACGATGAGGCGCGGCGTCATGCGGGGCTCCAGGCGACGCGCTTCATTGTAGATTTCGATGTGTGGGATGACCTTTTCGGCGAGCACGCCCGGAATCCGTCCGCCGATCACGATCGCTTGCGGATCGAGGGTCGCGGCAAGAGCTGAACAGATGAGCGAGAAGGACTCGCGGGTTTTTACGATCCACTCATCGACGCCGGGCCATTTGATGTCGAATGCGGCGAGCATATCGGAAATCGATTCGAACTCCGTTCCATGCTGCGCAAGAATCTGACGAAGCAGCTCCAGATTGGGGTGGGGGTAAATGCGCTGCGGAAGAATAAGTGCGACTTCGCCGGCATTGCCGTGACAGCCCCGAACAAGCTCGTGATTGATGATAATACCGCCGCCAAGTCCGGCGGCGATATAGAGATAAGCAAAGCTCGCATGGGAGCGGCCGGCGCCGACGAGGCTTTCGCCGACCGCTGCGGCGTTGCCGTCATTTTCAGCCCAAACTGCGATCCCCAGCTCTCCGGTCAGTATTTCTTCAATATTGACAAGCGCCCAGTCATCAAGGCTGCGCACGGTATTGAAGCGTCCGCTGCCGCCGAGCGAATAGCCTGATACCCCGACGCCGCAGCCGAAAATTCGCGAGCGGTCGATGCCGCGTTTGCGAATGATCTGGTCGAGCGATGTCTTTATTTTCTCCACCACCGGCCGACGCGTCATTGCGGGCATGCTATGCTGCTCGACCTCCAGAATTGCGCCGGAAAAATCCATCACGGCGAGGGAGATCGCATCTGACATCAATGCGATGCCGACTGTGCAAGCGAAATCAGCGGCGACCTTCACATGCATCGAAGGTTGCCCGCGGCGCCCGTTCGGCAGACGATCAGTCTCACAAAGCGCGCCGCGCTCCAGTAGCGCGTTGACGAGGCGGGAAACGCTTTGCTGCGCGAAGCCGGTCTCGCGCGCTATTATCGGTTGCGACAACCCATCGCGACGATGAACAATGCCGAGAACGCGCTTCTCGCTCTCGGAGAGCGGGAGGATGGAGTTCGTTATGAAGAATTTTTCCGTGTCCGGCATCTATCGGCTCACCGTCATCGCCCAATTACGCTCCTTGGCCGGCCCCATCGTGCTGCACGCTCCTCAAATCTTGTTCTCGCCAGTCCACGATTTTGTGGACGGCGCCATTCAACCGCGTCTCGTTTCTCACCAGTCGTCAATTGGTCTAACGCAGGCTCCAGTAAACAATAGATATTGACGTGTTATTCGCAAGGCTCCTCACGACGCCTCAGGGTTTAGAAAAGTGCCAAGCTGGCGGCGACGCACCGGTCAGCAGCGTATAGGCAGGGCATCGATGAGAACAGCTGCCAATTTGGGTCTCACGCAGTTTGCACGCCGATTGGCTATGTCCTACGGATTCGACAAAAAATTAGGTTAACGGCGGCCGGCCGCGCCCTCGACCCAGTCACTTTTTCCGCCCGCCGACCCGCCTTTCGCGATCGATGGCGACGCTGTCTACGTTGCGCCCAACGCAGTGGCGCGACAATTAGAAATTGACCGGCCAGTGCAGCGAACATATGGCGCAATAGTCGAGGAGGTTGTCATGGCTACGCCTCCGAATCGCGGCTCGCAGCGTACCCAGCTCTTGGCAGGAGCCATTGCAGCAGCGGACCTGTCATTATCGTCGTCCCGATCGCCATGATGACGAGAATCGTGAAGACATCCTGCGGGATGACTCCTAGCGACAGACCGATATTGAGCACGATGAGCTCCATCAACGCGCGCGTATTCATCAAGACGCCGATGATTGCCGAGTCGGCGGCGGAGAGTCCAGCGATCTTAGCGGCAATGCGCACAGGGACGAACTTGCTCACTGTGGCGGCGATGAGGATCACGACGCACCAAATCCAATCCGCCGTGCTGTCGAGCCCGAGGACATTCGTTCGGAGCCCTGTGTAAGTGAAAAAAATGGGCAGGAAAAAGACGAGCGTGAACTGGCCGACCTGTTTGCGCCATGCATCGACGAACGCTGTGTGGCGATGGAACAACAGCCCGAACAGGAATCCGCCGAAAATCGTGAAGATGCCGAGCGCTTCCGTCGTAACGCCCATCACGAAAATCATCGATAGTACGATCGCCATCAGCGGACTGCTGACGGCGCTGACGGCGATTGGAAACTTGCGCAAGAGCGAGTTGACGAGGGGAGGGCCTGCGAATCGCAGCGCTGCGGCAAGCAGGACAAGGCCGCCGACCTGTATCGCCGTCGCCACGGGCGAGTAGACGTTTGACGCAAAGGAAGCGATTGAGGCGAGGAGAATCCAGCCAACGACATCATTTGCGGCAGCGGCGGAGATCGCGATGACGCCGATCCGATCGCGCGTCAGTCCGTATTCGCGTAGAATCCGCCCAAGGATTGGCACCGCGGTTATCGCGAACGCGACAGCGATGAAAAGACTGTAGGCCGTCGCATAGATCTCTGGCGCGAGTATGGGGGCGGTCACGCGACCGAGCGCATAGCCGGTGCCGAGCGGAGCCGCGACGCTCGCGGCTGAAACCAGAATGACCGCTCGCCGATTGCGGAAATCGCCGAGATGACCGAACTCAAAGTCGGCGCCGATCTGAAACATCAAGAGAGTTAGTCCGATCTGCGACAGTATCATCACGGCTTCACCGGCGTTCTCCGGGAAGACCGTTGCTGACAACTCCGGGAACAGCGCCCCAAAGAAGGAGGGACCGAGCAGCAAACCGGCGATGATTTCGCCGACCGCGCGCGGCTGGCGAACAGCTGCGGCGGCGGCGCCTGCCGCGCGCGCGCACAAGATTATGACGGCGAGCTGGAATAGAACCGTCGCCACCAATTGTTCTGTATGCTCAACGGAATCGGTCATGATTGATCAGGCCGTCAGTGATGACGCGCGGCGCGCGTTTATCTCGACTGACTTCCAGTCTGCGGCCCTGATCATCGCGCGCGTTGCGATCCAGGAGCCGCCGACGCAGGCGACATTGGAGAGCGCGAGATAGTCCGGCGCCTTTTTGGCGCTGATCCCGCCGGTCGGGCAGAAAAGAATTGAAGGAAGCGGCCCCGATATCGCCTTGAGATAAGGAACGCCGCCGGCGGGCTCGGCCGGAAAAAACTTCATCGCTTCAAAGCCGGCGTCGCCCGCCGTCATCGCCTCGCTTGCGGTGGCGACGCCGGGAAGCGCCGGCGCTTTCGACCTCGCCAGCGCCTCCAGCAATGTCGCGCTCGCGCCGGGACTGACCAGAAACTCAGCGCCCGCGTCGATCGAGCGGGCGATGTCGTCCGGCTTTCGCACCGATCCCATGCCGATGATCAGCGACGGCGCAGCCTTCTTCATCGCGGCGACCGCGGCGAGCGCGGCGTCAGTCCGCAGCGTCAGCTCTATGACTGACATGCCACCGGCGGCGAGTGCTGCGCCAAGCGGCGCGGCGTCTTCGAGCCGGTCGAGCTCAAGCACCGGAATAACGCTTGCGCGGGCGAGGATGTCACGGATAGTCATGCCGGTTCCTGCAATGCGGCGCCGGCCCCGATTAGCGCCGCGCCTTCCTTGATGATGAGTCTGACCGGCGCCTTATCGACATAGTCGCGCATGCGCCCCTTGTCGACAAAGCGCTCGACAAAGGCGCTCTTCATGAAGATGTCGCGAATTTTCGGCAGAATCCCGCCGCCAAGTACGACGCCGCCGCGCGCGCCTGTCGCCAGCACGGCGTCGCCCGCGACGCGTCCGAGAACCGCGCAGAACATGTCGACCGCCTTGACCGCAATCGGATATTTGCCCTCGATCGCGGCGGCTGTGATTTCATCGGCTCGAAGTGAAATGCGCTGCGTGTCCGACAAGGAACACAGCGCGCGATGAATGTTGACAAGGCCGCGCCCGGACAACAGGCGCTCGACGGAGACGCGCGGATGTTCGCGCGCGATGAATTTCAGGACTGCGATTTCCTCATCCTTGCGCGGCGCAAAGGATACATGGCCGCCTTCCGTCGGCACGACCCGCCGCTTCTCGCCGAAGGGAACGATCAGCGCCTGTCCCAACCCCGTGCCGGGTCCGATGACGAGCGTCGGCGCCGAGGCATCGCCCTCGCCGGCCTTCACCGGACTAAAATAGTCGCCCGGCAGGTGATGAATGCTCGAGGCGAGCGCATAGAAATCATTGACCGGCAGGAAGCGCTGCAGATTGAGCGCCTTGCGAATTTCGTCCGGCCGGAATTTCCAGTGCGAATTGGTGAAAGTGATTTCATCGTCTGACTCCGGCCCGCCGACAGGGCCCGCGACGGCAAAGCAGGCCGCCTTCGGCCTTTCGCCGGTGGATTCGAGATAGGCATGCGCCGCGTCGGCGATGGTCTCGAAATCTTCCGCTCGAAAATTCTCTGTCTCGCCGATCGCATGGGTTACCGCGTCAGCAAGCGCAAAGCGCGCATTCGTCCCGCCGATATCGGCGACGAGCACCTGCTCAGCCATGGCGCTCCTCCAGTGCAAAGCTCATCGCGCCTTCCTCCGCGCCGCTGACGGCGCCGCGCATCGACGCGAACAATTCGCGTCCCGATCCCCACCGGTCGCCCGCGAGATCGGCGGTCAACGGCGCGCGCGCGAGAAGTTCGGCCGCATTGACCTTGACTTCAAGCGTTCCCGCATCCGCATCGAGACGGATCGTGTCGCCGTCGCGGATTGTCGCGATGACCCCGCCGTCAAGCGCTTCGGGGGTCAGATGGATCGCCGCGGGCACCTTGCCGGAGGCACCGGACATTCGACCGTCAGTCACTAGCGCAACTTTGAATCCCTTGTCCTGAAGAACGCCCAAAGGCGGCGTCAGTCGATGCAGTTCCGGCATGCCGTTGGCTTTCGGCCCCTGGAACGGGACGACAGCGACGAAATCGCGATTGAGATCGCCCGCCTTGAAGCGATCGATGAGTTCCTGCTGGCTTTTGAAAACGATCGCCGGCGCCTCGACAATGCGCCTGTCGGGCTTGACGGCCGACACCTTGATGACGGCGCGGCCGATGTTGCCGTCAAGCGTCACAAGCCCGCCGGTCGGCTGCGCCGGACGCGATGCGGGCGTCAGGATTTTTTCATCGCCCGAAATCTTCGGCGCCGGCTTCCAGACGAGTTTTCCGCCGTCGAGCGCCGGCGCCGTCGCATAATGCGAGAGGCCCTTTCCCGCGACAGTCATCACGTCCTCGTGGAGCAGTCCCGCCTCGATCAGCTCACGGATGATGAAGGCGAGCCCCCCCGCCGCATGGAACTGGTTCACATCCGACGATCCGTTCGGATAGATCCGCGCGAGCAAGGGCGTTGCTTCCGAAAGATCGGAAAAGTCCGTCCAGTCGATGACGATCCCCGCAGCGCGCGCCATGGCGATCAGGTGGATCGTGTGATTGGTCGAACCGCCAGTGGCGTTGAGCCCGACAATGGCGTTGATGATCGCGCGTTCGTCAATGACGTCGCAGAAGGGGATGTAGTCTGACCCGAGCGCCGTCGTCGCGGCGACGCGGCGCGCGGTTTCTTCTACCAGCGCGTGACGGAGCGGCGTTCCCGGATTGACAAAGGCCGAGCCCGGCACGTGAAGGCCCATCACCTCCATCATCATCTGGTTGGAATTCGCCGTGCCGTAAAAAGTGCAGGTTCCGGCAGAATGATAGGACGCGCTTTCGGCGGTGTAGAGCTCCTCGCGACTCGCCTTGCCTTCGGCGTGAAGCTGGCGCACGCGCGCCTTTTCTTCATTGGTTATGCCGGACCCCATCGGCCCGGCAGGCAGGAAAATCACCGGCAGATGGCCGAAGCGCGCTGCGCCGATGAAAAGGCCGGGCACGATCTTGTCGCAGACGCCGAGCATGATCGCGCCGTCAAAGACATTGTGCGAGAGCGACACCGCTGTCGCGAGGGCGATGACGTCGCGCGAGAACAGCGACAGGTCCATCCCCGGCTGGCCTTGTGTGACGCCGTCGCACATCGCGGGAACGCCGCCGGCGATCTGCGCGGTCGCGTCGAGCCCGGACAGCGTCGCCTTGATGATGTCGGGATAGGCGCCAAGCGGCTGATGCGCAGAGAGCATGTCATTGTAAGAAGTCACGATCGCAATATTCGGGCCCTTGCCGCGCGCGATCTTCTTCTTTTCATCAAGCGAACACGCCGCCGCGGCGTGGGCAAGGTTGCCGCATGAGACGTGCGCGCGATGCGGACCTTCTGAAGCGGCCGCGCGCATCTGATTGAGATACGCCTCGCGCGTCTTGCGGCTTTTCTCGCGGACCCGATCGGTGACGCGTTTCAATCCGTCGGTGAGTTTCGCCACGTTTCCTCCTTACGGCGCCCAGCAGGCCCAGAGATCGGGCCGTGCGCGGAGAATTGCGCGCACCGGCATGTCCTCGACCGGCCCCGGCTGAAGCGCTCTTTCAAATGTCGCGCGCTTTTCCGCACCCGCCGTCATCAGGATGATGATCCGCGCATCGCGGATCGCCCTCAAGGTCAGCGTCAGCCGTTCGACCTCCGCGCCGGTGACGGCGCTTTTGTTCGCCCGTATGGCGGCGACGAGACTGTCGCCCGAGAGCGCGGCCTCAAGACCTTCGGCATGCGGGAACCATGACGCAGTATGGCCGTCATCGCCCATCCCGAGAATCACGGCGTCGAACTTTTTTTGACGACTGTCGAGCATTTTCTCAGCATTCGCCAACCCTGCGGCCGGGGTCGCCGCGCCATTGAATAGTCCCGCGATACGGAGGCCTTCAGCCGCGGCAAATCCCTCGCGGATCGCAGCTTCATTCGAACGCGGATGATCGATCGGAACCCAGCGTTCATCAACGAGCGTCAGGCGATGACGATTCCAATCGAGCGGCCGCGCCGCCAGGTTTTCGTACATCGCCATCGGCGTCGATCCGCCGGACACCGCAATCTCGGCTCCGGCATTGCGTGGCGCGGCTGACTGACAGGCGAGCGCAACGAGATCGGCGACGCGCTCGGCCATTTGCTCACGCGACGCGAATGAGATTAGACCCGGATCAGAGCCCATCCGACCACCCGCGCCCGTCGCGATCGAGCAGCATGGCCGACTGCGCCGGACCGTTGGTGCCGGCGGGGTAGGAATGGACCGGCGTCCTGTCGGCGCGCCATGCGTCGAGAATGCCGTCGACCCAGCGCCATGCGGCCTCCACCTCGTCGCGTCGCATGAAGAGCGCGAGATCGCCTCTGACGACCGCCATCAACAATCGTTCATACGCGTCCGGATAGCGCGCGGAAAATGCGTCGGCATAGGAAAGATTGAGCGGCACATAGCGAAGGCGCATGCCGCCAGGCCCCGGCTCTTTCGTCATCAGCATGAGGCGCATGCCTTCATCCGGCTGCAGACGAATGACAAGCCGCGCCGGCTGCAATTCATCGCGCCCAGTCTTGAGGAGCGGGTGAGCGACATCCTTGAACTGGATAATGATCTCCGACCGGCGCTCCGCCATGCGCTTGCCAGTGCGCAGGTAAAACGGCGTGCCGCGCCAGCGCCAATTATCGATATTCGCCTTGATCGCGATAAAGGTTTCGGTCTGCGACGACGCGCCGAGTTCTTCGGCATAAGATGGAACGGCCGCGCCGTTGCTGGCGCCGGCGACATATTGCCCGCGCACGGTGACGTGGCGCGCATCCGCCGCGCTGACCGGGCGTAGCGCGCGCAGGACCTTGATCTTCTCGTCACGCACCGTATCGGGATCGAGATCAAGCGGCGGCTCCATCGCAACCAGACACAGAAGCTGCAGGAGATGGTTCTGCACCATGTCGCGCAACGCGCCTGACTTGTCATAATAGCCGGCGCGGCCGCCCGCGCCGATCGCTTCGGCGACCGATATCTCGACATGGTCGATGACATTGGCGTTCCAGACCGGTTCGAAGAGGGAATTCATGAAGCGCAGGACGATGAGGTTCTGCACCGTCTCCTTGCCGAGATAATGATCGATGCGGAAAATCGCGCCCTCGTCGAAAACCGCCCCGACCGCGTCATTCACTGCGCGCGCGCTGCCAAGATCGTTGCCGATCGGCTTTTCAAGGACGATGCGCGATCCCGGTGATTTGAGACCCGCCGCCGCAATATTGCGCGAAACCTCGCCGTAGATCGCCGGGGGCAGCGCGAGGTAAAAGACGCGCTGCTTGTCGGCGCCGTCGGCAAGAACGGCTGCGAGCCCCGCCCAATTGGAGTTTGCGCTGACGCCATCAAGCTCGACATAGCGAAGAAGACGCTCAAACCGCGACCATTCCTCTGCGTCTATTCTTTCCGCCGGGTGAAACTTCGTGAAGCTATCGAGCGCAAGCCGCCGGAAATGGTCCTCCGACATCGCAGAGCGCGAAACGCCGACGATTTTCGATTCCGGCGGAATCTGTCCGTCGCGCCAGCGATGGAACAAGGACGGGATGAGCTTTCGGAGCGCGAGATCGCCGGCCGCGCCAAACACGACAAGGTCAAATGCCGGCACTGGCAGAAGTTGCGGCGAGGCGGCGGCATCAATCGCATCATTGTCATTACCGCTGATCAAGGCTTCACCAGTAGAATGCGTAGATCGCGATCAGCACGGCTCCGACCAGAACGACGCCTATATTGAAGCCGGCGTCCGTCCGGAACGAAACGTCGCCGAGACGCACGATCCTTGCCTCATCGACCGGCTTTTGCAGATAAGAAAGCCCGACGCCCAGCGCCGCGCAAATAAGAAACACAACACCGACGCGGTCCATGAACGGCATCTGCGGGGCCGCGAATTTGAAAGCGAGCGATAGCGTGAACGATCCGATGACGGCGGCGATCGCTCCGAACTCGGTCGTTCGCCGCCAGAAAAGGCCGAGAACGAAGATCGCGACGATGCCTGGCGTGAAGAAGCCCGTGTATTCCTGGATGATCTGGAACACCTGATCGGCACCGGCGAGAAAGGGTCGTGCAGCGATGACGGCGATGACGATCGCTGTGAAACTTGTGATCCGTCCGACCCCGACAAGTTGGCGCTCGGTCGCGCTTCTTCCGAAGAGCGGTTTATAGAGGTCCATGGTGAAGATGGTCGAGATAGAGTTCATCATTGACCCGAGCGACGAGACGATCGCGGCGATGAGGGCGGCGAAGATCAGGCCTCGCAGGCCCGTCGGCACAAGCTTCATCATTTCGGGATAGGCCTGATCGGGTTTTGCGAGGTCGGGGACAAGAGCGAAAGCGGCGATCCCGGGCAGGACGATAATGATCGGCATGAAGAGCTTGAGGATCGCCGCGAACATGAGGCCTTTCTGCGCCTCGCCGAGGTTCTTCGCGCCGAGCGCGCGCTGGATGATGTACTGGTTGCATCCCCAATAGGAGAAGTGCATCACCCACATGCCGCCGAGAATGACGCCGAGGCCCGGCAGATTCTTGTATTCCGGATTGTCCCTCGAAAGGATCATGTCGAACTTCGCCGGAAACTCGCGCGACAGGCTCTGAAAGCCGGAGATGGCGTCGCCGCCGCCGACGCGTTCGAGAACGATGACGGTGATGATGCATCCGCCGGCGATCAAGAGCGCCACCTGGATGATGTCGGTCAGAGCCACCGCCTTCAACCCGCCATAAAGCGAATAGGCTGCGGCGAACATGGCGAGAAGTACCATGCCGATCATCATGTCGGCGCCGGTCAGCGTATTGATCGCTGTCGCGCCGAGCCAGAGAATCGTCGTGAGATTAACGAAAGTGTAAAGGCCGAGCCAGAACACCGACATCAGGTATTTGACGCCGGCGCCGTAACGCTGTTCCAGGAACTGCGGCATCGTGTAAATGCCGCGCTTTAGAAAGATTGGCAGGAAGAACTTGGCGACAACGATGAGTGTTGCGGCAGCGAGCCATTCATAGGACGCGATCGCCAGGCCGACGGCGTAACCGGATCCAGCCATGCCGATGATCTGTTCAGCTGAAATGTTCGCTGCGATCAGCGAAGCGCCGATTGCCCACCAGGGCAGTGTTTTCCCGGCAAGAAAATAGTCTGCCGTATCCTTCTTGCGACCGGGCGGCTCACGCGAAACCAGCGTTGCAATGGCGATCAAAGCGAGCGCATAGCCTATGACAATGACGAAGTCTATGGTTGCGAGCGACATGGCTTCTTCTCATTGATGTTGAATACTGGCGTCGAGTTCCCGGCGTGCTGCAGCGATCGTCGTATTGCGGTCGCCTCATTACTCGAGCATTTTTTCGGCATGGCTGACGCAATGCGCGTCCGCTCAATCGACCGATCGAACAAGATGCGCAGTGCTCCAAAGTTGCGCGGCGTTTGATTCGTTCTCGTCGCCGGCGGTGTCGCCGAAAGGTGCTCGCCTGATCGATCCATCCGCGACAGTCCAAGTCCAAAGCTCCGCAGCCTGATGATCCCTGCCCGCCGCGACGGCGTCTTCGATCGCGACAAGCGCGCTCGACAGCTTCTCCCTGACGGCGGGCGTCAGGTCTGTTCGCGTGAGCTGCTTCTTGAGGCCGGCGATCATCATGGCCTGCTGCCAGGACCAGATCACCGCCCCATGATAGCGGTCCCGGCCAAACATTTCCGTCAGCGCCGGATCGGCGAGGGCGGCATTGGCGACGACCATGCCGGCAGGCGTCATCAGACCGGCGGGAAAAGGCCGCAGGAGTAGGTCCGCGGCCGCGGACAGATCGCGCTCCACGGGATTTCCAAACAGCATCGCGAAGCCGGCGTCTGAGTTCATGACGGCGATCGGCGCGCCCTTATCGTCAAGTGAGAGAGCCGCAAACTCAATTTCTGCGCCTGCTACTGCGGGATTGGCATGCGGCTCATTGAGCTGGAGGTCCGCGACCGCCTTTGAAATCTTCGCGGCCGCCTCCTCTTGTCCAATAGATACGCGGAACAGTGCGGGCGCTGTCGCCGCCCAGATTTCAGACAGCTTTCGCGCCTCGTCAGCGAACGCGACAAGTTTCTCGTTCTCGCCAAGGAGTCCGCTCGCGGCAAGGCGGCCAGCCGCATCAAGCGCCGCCGGCACGAGCGCGACATTGACGTTGTAAGGGTAAGCGCCGCCGCCGAGTCCGTTCCGACTGTCCCGCCATTCGCCGACGGGAATGTTCTCATGCAGACGGATGAGGTCCTGTCGATTTCCCGATTGTGCGAAGGGACGCGCCGCGATTACCACAAATTCGAGATTGCGAAGAACCAGATCGCGGTAGGGAACGCCGGACGGTGAAGTTCTCGACAGGAAATCGCGCGCGCGCGGCTGGCCGTCAGAGCGGTCGAGGAGATAGGCGGCGAGCACCGGCGCCAGCATGAAATCATCGTCGATCATCTTGTAGTCAAGGATCGGCTCATCGCTCAGCGCCGCGCCGTCCTTCTGTCGGCGAAGCAGCGCAAATTCGCTGATATCTTCTTCATGCGCGACTTCGCCGCTCGCCGATAGGCGATCAAGGACAGCGCTGACGCCGGCTTCGACGCCGGCCGGGCGCAAGGTCTCGCCGAGGAGCGCGATCGACATCAGTGTGTCGCGTCCGAAATAGGTGTTGTATTGCCAAGAGCCCGCCAGCAGCTTTTCTTCATAGGTGAGAAATGTCAGCACGTCGCGCAGGCGCTGATTGGCGTCAGCACGTTCAGCGATAAGGGATTTTTGTGGAACGCCGGTCAGCGGCGCGTCGCCGGTAAGAGCGACGACACGAAATCGCAAGGGTCGCCCGTCGCTGGCGACAAACGCCAGCGCGCCGTCGCCCTTGTTCTCAACGACCGAGCCGTTGAGCGCGTCAAGGGAAATATAATAGCCCGCCGCTCCGTCGATGCGCCGGCGCTGCCAGACAATCTTTGACCCGTCGGTTTCTGGCGCGACGTCGACAGACTCCGGAGCTTTCCCGAGCTTGCCGTAATCGCGAAGTACGCGGACATTGCTGAGAACGGCCTTATGGACGCCGATTTTTGCAATCGACACTGAAGTCTCGAACTCAACCCCCCGGCGAAGGCTTCCATCTTCGAGCTTTTGTTCGCTCGCTGTCATTTCTTCCGGCGCCCCCCAGCGCACGGGATCGCTCGTCGGCGAGAACCATACGCCGACGCCGCTATTGCCGGCCGGAAACGCGACGACCAGCCGCGGCGAGGCCGCTGATTTGAGGAGGACGTGGGCCGCAACCGGCCCGTCGCGAAAGAAATCGTTTCGGATCGCCCCGTCCTCGATCGAGAACGCCAGTTCCGGCTCTTTGTCGCGCAGGGAACAGGCGGAGAGAACGAACGGCGCAAGCATGCAAATGGCGGCGATTCTCATTGCGATACCCTCATTTTGCGGTGCTTCAAATAAAACCAGACAAGAGTATTATTGGCCAGAGGTGATGATTCTGCAAGCCGGAATAATTGATCGGCGCGGCGCGCATGGCGCAAGAGTCCGGCGCCGACGGGCGATCCGGATTGCGGCGCAATGTGCATGCCCCGCAATCACGCCGCTGACGATCTTATGGCCCCGGCGTTTTGCGAAAACCGTCGGAGCAAGGTCAGCGTCGCGAGCAGGACCGCCATCGGAATGAGCGACAACATGAACGCGGTCTCGCCGCCAAAGCGCGCGAAGGTCTGCCCGGTGATGAGCGAACCCGTCGTGCCGCCGAGCGCGGAGAAGACAACGATCAGCCCCGCCATTGATGAGTGCAGCTCGCGGGGAAGGGCGCTGAGAATCACGGAGTTGATCGCCGGATAGATCGGCGCAAGAAACAGGCCGATCATCGGAAGGATAAAGGCGGCGAGGGGCGCTGTCATCCAAGTCATGTCCGCCCTGGGCTCGATACCTCTCGCTGCCGGCAAGGTCAGGACAATAAGCGCGCCCATCAGGAGAATGCAGATCGTCAGGAACACGCTCCAGTCCAGCCAGCGCAAGACGAGGCCGGCGCCGAGCCGTCCGGCGGCGAGCGCCCCGGCGAAGATGCTCGCCGCCTGAACGCTCATCGATTGCGGCAGATGGAGCACTTCATTGTTGAAAGTCGGAAGCCAGGTGCCGATTCCCTGTTCGATCAGAACGTAAAGAAAAGCCGAGAAAACAAAGACAATCACTACAGGGCGCCAGAGCAGCGCAAGCATGGCGGCGAAATCATCGCCGAGCCGGCTATCGCCTGTCGCACGCGGCGACGGCGGAAACTTTGTCATTGCGAGAAGCGCCGCATTGGCGAGGCCGAGGGCCGCCAGCGGCCAGTAGACCCGCACCCATTTAAGCGAAGTCGGATCGGCGGGATCGATAAAGGCGGCGAAAACCCAATAGCCTGCAAGAACGCCGATCATGAAGAAGCCTTCAAGGAAGTTCAAAAGGCTCGCATGGCGATTGCTGTCGTCGGCGAGAAGGCCGACCATGGAATAGACCGAGATTTTCACGAGCGCGAAACTTGCGCCGACTGTGAGGAAGAGGAGCTTGGCGGCCGCGAAAGACGGCGCCAGTGGCATTGCGAGACAGGCGAGCGAAACTGCGAGAAATGCGATCATCATCGCGCTCTTGTATCCGAGCCGCGGCAGCCATGATGCGACCAGAAAGGATACGACCGCAATCGGCAGGTCCTTGAACGCTTCGAGAATGCTGGTGCCTTCCTTCGATGCGCCGAGAGTCGCGATCGACTGCAAGATCACTGTGCCGACGCTGTTCAAGAGGATCGCGAACAGGAAATAGGCGGAAAAAAGAACGGCTCGAACGCGCAGGCGATCCATCGTGCGGTCCTCCAGCGAAGGGTGCCGGCACGCGCCAGCATTAACTACCATTAGAGAAGGACAAGCGATTGCGCAAGGTATAACAGTATGTTGTAATGACTGGCGACTCAACTGCGCAAGATGTGTGGAGCTTAAATGACGGAATGGTGGCGAGGCGCGGTCCTATATCAGGTCTACCCGCGCAGTTTTTGCGACGGGAATGGTGACGGCGTCGGCGACCTTCAGGGTGTCGCCGCGCGGCTCGATTATATCGCGTCACTTGGCGTTGAAGGCGTGTGGCTGTCGCCGTTCTTCCGCTCGCCGATGCGCGATTTCGGCTATGATGTTGCGGATTACTGCGACGTTGACCCGGTGTTCGGAACGCTTTCGGATTTCGACGCGTTATTGGCCGAGGCGCACCGGCTCGGCCTCAAGGTCATCATCGACCAGGTTTATTCGCATACTTCGGATCAGCACCCCTGGTTCAGGGAAAGCCGCAAATCGCGCGATAACCCCAAATCCGACTGGTATGCCTGGGCGGACGCGAAAGACGACGGCGGTCCGCCAAACAACTGGATTTCGCTGTTCGGCGGCCAGGCGTGGTCCTGGGATACGCGCCGGCGCCAGTACTACATGCACAATTTCCTGAGCGAGCAGCCCGATCTCAATTTCCACAACCCGCAGGTGCGGCAGGCGATCCTTGATGTCGCGCGCTTCTGGCTTGATCGCGGCGTCGATGGTTTCCGCCTCGATGTCGCGAATTTCTATTTTTGCGACCCGGGTTTTCGCGATAACCCGCCGAAACGCCGCGGCGGCGGTTTTGCAAGACCGTACCAGCACCAGCGCCATCTATACGACCGGTCACAACCGGAAAATCTCGCTTTCATGGAGGCGATCCGGGAGCTGACAGATCAGTATGATGATCGGATGACGGTCGCCGAAATTGGCAGCGACAGCTATATCCAGCGGAGCATCGAATACACATCGCCCGGCCGGCTGCATACCGCCTATAATTTCATGCTGCTGGAAAACGGACCGCTGACGGCGGCCCTTATTCGGTCGGCTTTCGAGCAATGGGGCGGCGCCGAAGCGTGGCCAAGCTGGTCGTTTTCAAATCATGATGTCGTCAGGGCGCGCACGCGCTGGGGCGGGGAAGACGCGCCCGATGATTTCGCCGTCGTGCTGCTCGCCGCGCTTATGGCCTTGAGGGGCACGATCTTCCTTTATCAGGGCGAGGAGCTCGGCCTGCCGCAAGCGGCTGTTCCGTTTGAGCGGCTGAAGGATCCCGAAGGCATTCGGTTCTGGCCTGACAGCCTCGGGCGCGACGGATGCCGCACGCCAATGCCGTGGCGCGCAAATGAGCCGAATGCCGGATTTTCGCCAACCGAACCCTGGCTTCCTGTCGATCCGCGTCATCAAAGACTCGCTGTCGATCTTCAAAATTTTGAAGCAGGCTCGATTCTCAACAAGGTTCGCAAATTCATCGAGTTTCGGCGCCGCCATCAGGCGCTGCAATCTGGCGATATTGCTTTTGTCGAGGCGTCGGAACCGGGGCTTGTTTTTACCCGATCCCTGCGCGGCGAAACTCTCTTTTGCGCCTTCAATCTCGGCGGCGAAACCATTACGATCTATGTGCCCGCAAAATCGCGCCTGCTCACCGACTACGGCCTTCCGGCGCGGGTCACTGACGAAGCGCTCGAATTGCCGCCTTTTGGCGGGGCGATCCTGGAATGCGCAGAATGAAACGGATCACGACAGGAGAGGGGCGTAAAGCGATGGAACGCCCCCGGACAATGGCGGAGATCGCGGAAATCGCGGGGGTCGCCGAGTCGACAGTTTCGCGTGCGCTTGCCGGCAGCCACCGCGTTTCCGTCGAGACGAAGAAGCGAATTTTCGACCTGGTCGAAGAGACGGGCTATCGCATAAACAGCCGCGCGCGCAATTTGAGGGCGCAGGAAACGCGAACGATAGAAGTCGTTGTTGGCATTTCCGACGCCAACAGGCAGCATTTTTCAGACCCGTTTTTCAGCCAGATCATCACCTCGATCGGCGATGCGCTTTCTGAGAGGGGATATGACCTCCTGCTGTCGCGCTACAATCCATGGGCGGAGGAGGGGCTCGCCGATGCGATCGCTGTCAAGCGCGCCGACGGCGTTATAATAATCGGTCAAGGGCGCGACCCCGTTTCTCTCAATCGCTATGCGCAGCGTAACCGAAATGTCGTTGTCTGGGGCGCCAGAATTCCAGGGCGCTCCTATTCTGTCGTCGGCACCGACAATTTTCTTGGCGGCGCGCTTGCCGGCAAGCATCTATTGAAGAACGGTCGCCGTCGGCTTGTCTTCCTCGGCGACGTCAATCATGCGGAAGTCGGCCTGCGGCACGCGGGCCTAATCTCTGTTATGCAAGGGGCGAGCGTGGCGTCCGATCAGACCCTGATGCTGTCGATGCCGTTTGATCCGGCCTCCGCTTATGAGGCGACGAAGCAGCTGTTCAGGTCGGGCGTGCATCATGATGCGATTTTCGCGGCGAGCGATCTCATGGCGATCGCGGCCATGCGCGCGCTCGCGGATCTCGGTATTCGTGTGCCAGACGATGTGGCGGTTGTCGGTTATGACGACATCGCGCTCGCATCCTATCTGACGCCCGGCCTGACGACGGTCCGCCAGGATACGGCGGCTGGCGGGCGCGCATTGGTCGAATCGATGTTCGCTATCCTCGCCGGCGATTTGCCGGCTGACGTGCTGTTGCCGACCGAGCTGATTGTTCGCCAGTCCTGTTGCGCAAGATAATGTCACTTTCTTGCGCAAAATCGCGCAATTTGTGTTGCTACTCCGCACCATTCACTCACGAAAAGTAGAAATAATTGTAGAAAAGGCTTTGAGAGGCGGCAATTTGCTCCAATGATCAGGTGGGGCGCGCTGAATCGCCAGAAACGCCAGAGGAGGAGACTTGCGATATGATTAATCGGAAATTGGCCGCGAAGAGATTGGCGATGTCGACGTCGATTCTCGCCTTGACGGTTTCAGGAGCGGCTCTCGCTCAGGGGCCGGCGGCGTCGAATGAGGACGACAAGGACGATGAAATTGTTGTCTTCGGGACAACCTCGAAAAATCGGAGCCTGCTTTCTGCTTCGGTCGATGCGACCTACGCGACGGAAATCGATATCATCCGCAAAAGTCCGCGTTCGGTCGTGGATATTCTCGAACTCGTCCCAGGCATTTTTGTCGAAGGCACGGCTGGCCGGCAATCCAACAACTATTCGGTTCGCGGCCTGAATGGCGGCGGACAGCGCTTCATCAAGCTTGAAGAAGACGGCATGCCGATCGTTTATGTCGGCGCCGACGACTTGTTCTTCTCCGACGACATCACAATCGAACGCGTCGAAGCGGTTCGCGGCGGCACCTCCGGCATCCTCAGCGTCAATGCGGCTGCGGCGTCGATCAAT
This sequence comes from uncultured Alphaproteobacteria bacterium, assembly GCA_937895955.1. Taxonomy (GTDB): domain Bacteria; phylum Pseudomonadota; class Alphaproteobacteria; order Caulobacterales; family Parvularculaceae; genus Amphiplicatus. The sequence continues at coordinate 22,249 of CALAZI010000197.1, forward strand.
TTCGTTTCAAGACGGCCGAATTTCGAGGAAGCCGAAGGCATCGCCCGCGTCAGCGCGACTTCCTATGAAGAATATCGCGGTGAGATGTATTTTTCAGCGCCGATTTCGGATGGCCTCGCCTTTAATGTCGGCGCCCTTGTCGGATCCAGCCGCGGCGTTCGAAAGAACCCGTTCACCTACTCGACCTATCGCGTCAAGGCGGCCATCGAAAAGCAGTTTGACGATGGCGGGTATGTGCGCTTGACCGGCAAGGTCGCGGACCAGAGCGATCCCTATTATGCGCCACAGGCTTGGCTAGTCGGCCCGAACGGCGAACCTACCAGCGTCCCGGGGCTTGACTCCAAATTCGGCAACTTTGTCGGCGCCGACTTCGGCGAGATCGAGATACCCGTATCGCCTTTCGTCGAATCGGACGGCTTCCGGGCTTTCCGGAGCTCAAAGGGTCTCGAATCTAAAACCAAGCAAGTCCGGATCGACTTCGAAAAGCCGCTGAGCGACAATTTCGATATTTTCGGTAAGGCGCGCTATCTCGACCTCAAATGGGATTTCAATGGCGTTTTCGGCGGCGGCAATCCAAGCATCAGGCCAGCTCTCGATTACGTTACTCCCGGCGCGACTTCGCCGATTGACGCTAGCCTGCTGCAGCCTGGCCTTCTCGCCTTCCCCGGCACGGTTCGCTTCGGCGTCCGGAACACGAATACTGGGCAGGTCATCGGATCGGATAACCCGGCTGCGCTCAACGCCATCAACGGCAACGGCCTCCTTCAGCAGTCCTGGCTCAATCACGATCAGCAGGACGGCAGGGATTTCGGAGCAAACGTCGGCGGCAGGTGGGAGCATACGGCTGGAGGGATCACGAACTCTCTGACGGCTGGCGTGATGTATTACGATACGAGGCGGTCGCAGAATCAGTCGGCGACAACCCTCGTAATCAATGACGTCAGAAACAATTCTCAATTGTATGACATCGTGGCGCTCGACGGATCGAACAACGTCATTGGCACGCTGACGAATAACGGCCTCGTCCGGTATGGCGCATGGGGCACCGGCATCAACACCGTCAAGAACAAGTCGGTCTCCCTTTACGCCAACAACGAAATGGCGATCGGCGATCGCTTGCACATCGACTTCGGCATTCGGCATGAGTGGCTGGATGCGACGCGCCTCAACGGCAACGACACGCCTGGCTCGCTGCCGATTCCGGCGGGCATCCCCGGCCTTACGCAAACGGTCGGCGGGGCGTGGGACGGGACGTTCACGACTGTGGAGGCGGACTTCGACGACACCGCTTGGACGGTCGGCGTGAACTACATGTTCACTGACAACATCGCAGTTTACGGTCGATATGCGGATGGGTTCCAGACGAACAACAACAATCCGCTCATCGGCGTCAAATTGTACGAAGCGGGCGTCCGATTCAACAACGAGTATGTCACTGCGCAGGCGACAGCCTTCAAAACCGAGTTCGACAATAACAATTACTTCTTCGTCGATCCGGACAATCCAAGCGTTCAGGGCGTGTTCAACGGCGACTTGCGTACGAAAGGCGTCGAGTTCGATCTCAATCTGCGCCCGACCGACTTCTTCAGCCTGGATTTTATTAGCGTATTCCAGGATCCAAATCTGAAGGATGTCACCCTCACCGACGTTCCAACGCCGGCGTTTGACGGGAATAGGCCGGAACGCACGCCGAAAACGCTCTATACGATCACGCCAAGTTTCCATTTGCCAAACGACATTGGCGAGATCTACGGGCGTTACAAATACATCGGCGATATATTCGCCGACTCTGGCAATGGGCACAGATTGCCTGGCTACGGCGTAACCAGCATCGGCGCTATCTTGAACGTCACCGACAATGTCCAGTTGTCGCTTAACGCCGATAACATCTTCGGCGTCACCGGCCTCACCGAGGGCAACCCGCGGCAAGGCCAGGCCCAGGACTCGCCGCCACCGGGGACTTTCTTCTTCGCGCGGGGCATCGTCGGCGCCACCTACTTTGCGTCGGTGACGATGAGATTCTAGGAGGTAATTCGGATCGTCGCACTTCCTCCCGAGAGCGCGATCCGCACTACCTTCGACGACGCCCCCTGCGAACATTGTGACGGGCAGGGGCCGGCGGGGACGGGGGGCTTCTCAGGAAGCTCCCCCTTTTTTGATCTATGATGCGGAGGCGGCGGCGTGTTTATTGGCGCCACCTTAGGTGAAGGTTGCTTGGCGTCATCACGCGCACGGAGTTTGGGTTTCGACGGCCGCACCGCCTTGCACAAAGCCGCATGTCGTCTCAAAATGACTTTAAGACGAGTACATGAATAAGGCAGTTTCTCAACGCGGCTTGCGGGTCATTGCGGTCTCGCGCGCCAGTTGCCGCTTAAGAGCGACCAAAGCCGGAAATGATGGGCAAGAAATACGAACAAGATCGCAGAATTTCGCGGGTGGTCATTCTCGGCGGGGGCACGGCCGGCTGGATGACGGCGGCGGCGCTGTCAAAGTCCTTCGGGAAACGCCTTGATATTTCACTGCTTGAGTCCGATGAAATCGGCGCGATTGGCGTCGGCGAAGCGACGATCCCGACCATCCACTGGTTCAATCAGCTTGTCAGTCTTGATGAGGCCGAGTTTCTGCGCGCGACGAAGGCGAGCTTCAAGCTCGGCATTGAGTTCGTCGACTGGCGGCGACCGGGTCATCGATATTTTCACCCGTTCGGCTATTACGGGGCGACGATGCCTGGCGTGGCTTTTTTTCAGCGCTGGGCGAAAGCAAGGCGCGAAGGCCGCGCAAGCGAGATTTCTCGTTATTCGATGGCGACGGAATTGGCGCTCGCCGGTCGGTTCGCTTTTCCAGCCGACGACACGAAATCGATTCTGTCGACGCTCGGCTACGCCTATCACTTTGATGCAGGCCTCTACGGACAACATTTACGCCGGATCGCCGAGGCGGGCGGCGTCACGCGTCATGAGGGAAAACTTCGCGACGTCATTCGGGATGACGCGACCGGGTTCATCCGGGCCCTGACAACCGAGCGCGATGTACGGCTGGAAGGCGACCTTTTCATCGATTGCTCCGGCTTTCGCGCACTTCTCATCGAGGGTGCCGTCGGCTCCGGATTCGATGACTGGTCGCACTGGCTTCCATGCGATCGCGCGGTCGCGCTGCCGTCGGAGAAGGTCGACGGCATCACGCCCTACACGCGATCGACAACTCGGGCCGCCGGCTGGCAGTGGCGCATCCCATTGCAGCATCGGACTGGCAACGGCTACGTCTACAGCAGCAATTTCACGGATGACGTCGCCGCGGCGCGAACGCTGCTGGAAAATCTCGATGGCAAGCCTCTTGCGGATCCGCGCATCATCCGGTTCAAAGCAGGGCGGCGAGCCAAATGCTGGGAGAAGAATGTCGTCGCAATCGGCCTCTCGTCGGGATTTCTAGAGCCCCTTGAATCGACCAGCATTCATCTCATTCAGAGCGGCATCGCGAAAATGCTATCGTTATTTCCTGATCGCAATTGCGATCAGCGCCTTGCAGCCGAATTCAACCGGCTGTTTGCGGCGGACATGGACAACATCAAGGATTTCCTGATCCTCCACTACCACGCCAATGAAGGCCGAACGGAACCCTTGTGGGAATATTGCCGGAACATGCCGATACCTGACAGCCTCGCCGGGCGGATTGAGGATTTTCGCGGCTCCGGCCGCTTGATGCTCGGCCCGAACGATCTTTTTCAGGAGACAAGCTGGATCGCGGTGCTGCAGGGGCAGGGGATTGAGGCGAGCGGCTATCATCCGCTCGCGGATACGCTTGATTCCGATCTGAACGCGGCGCAGCTCGCGCAGATCGAGCAGGTCATCACGCGAAGCGTGCCGACCTTGCCGATCCATGAAGCGATCCTGTCGTCGATCGTCGCCGGCGCGGAACCGGCGGCGGGCCCAGGTCGCGTCGGCGGCCACGCTTTGCAGTGAGCGGTCCGACGATTGACGTTCGGCATGTCGGCAACGAGCGCGAACCGGTCGTCGTCATTGAGGGTTTTTCGCCTGATCCGGAGCGTTTGCGCGGCCTCGCCGCCGGCGCGGAATATCTGCCGCACGATCTTTATTATCCGGGCGTCAAGGCGCCAATCACCGCCGAGTACTTCCAGGAAACGCGCGCCACCCTTGCATCCGTCTTGCGCGAAATATTCGACATGGAGAGAGGGGCTGACGTTATTCGCGCGAGCTATTCCATCGTGACGACGCCGCCTCATCTGCTATCGATCGAGCAACGAATTCCGCATGTCGATTCTATTGAAGCAGGCAGGATGGCGATTCTTCATTACCTCTCCCCCGACGACGGCGACGGCACCGCATTTTACCGACATCGGTCGACAGGATTTGAAACGCTCAACGCTGAGCGAAGCGACGCCTATTTCGCCTCGCTGAACGACGACATGCGCCGGCTCGGCGCGCCGCCGCCCGCCTATATCTGCGGCGATACCGAATTGTTTGAGCAAACAGCACGTTTCGGCGCTGCTTTCAATCGCGCGCTGATTTATCGCGGCCGCCTCTTGCATAGCGGCGCAATTTCGGCCGGCCGCGAACTGTCAAACGATCCGCTGCGCGGGCGCCTGACGATCGCGAGCTTTCTCGCCGTTGCATGACTTGGAAATCTGCAATCTATCCGAGCCTCGCGAGCCGCCGCCGACCGCACTGATCAGACGACGGCCACGTCGTGACGCCCTCTCGCCATTTCTGTTGCTGGCTTTATGCCAAGTGTGTAATTTGCCGCCTCGGCGCCGTTGTTCAGCTTTCGCGTTGCTCAAAATCGAAAAGCGAGATTGTCTGGCGGCTTCATGAAACATCTAATCAGGTCCGAGGAGCGACGCGGTTGGCGATCCATCAAATAATTGCCGTGGCGCTGTCCGTCGTATTCGTCTGTCTTTCGATACTCCATATCTACTGGGGCTTGGGCGGCCGGGCGTGGATCGACGCCGCAATCCCGGAAATTGACGGCAAGCCGGCTTTTCAGCCCTCGGCTTTGGCGACTTTCGCGGTTGCGATCGGACTTGCCCTGTGCGCCGCCGTGGTCGCCGACGCCGCGGGCCTATTCCCTATGCCCCTTCTTCGATCGGCTGGTCGATGGCTGATCCGGGCGCTAAGCGCCGTATTGTTCCTGCGCGCGATTGGAGACTTCCGATTGGTCGGATTCTTCAAGCGCGCCCGCCGCACGCGCTTCGCGCGTCTGGACACTGCGGTTTACTCGCCGCTCTGTCTGGTCTTGGCGATTGGTTGCGCCTACATCAGCGTTGCCGTCTCCGCTGACTGAACGCTTCTTCGCCCTGAACACTCCCCGCTGCTTCGAGATGCTGCGACAGCCAAGGCTAACTTGCGCAGTTGCGCCCGGAGCGCGAGGCGCGCTGTCACAAAGCGCCGCGGAGAATCGTCTGTCGTTGAGGAATTGGAGAATGCCTATGTTGAAGCGTGCTCTTTCCGCGCTGTTGGGGCTCATAGCCGTCCTCAACGGAGCCGCAATGCTCAGCGGAGCGAGACATTGGTTTGAGACGACGCCGGGCGTCGCCGATACGGGGCCCTTCAATCCGCACTTCGTCGCTGACGTCGGGGCGGCCTATCTCGTCGCCGGCCTCGCGCTCATCGCCCGAGCGTGGCGGCCGCAATTTTGGCCGGCCGCGGCCGCGGGTGCGGCATTCTTTTGCGCGCACGCGGCGATACACGTTATCACCCTTCTCGACGGTCACTCGCACCACGCCGGCTTTGAATGGGCGCTGGTCGTCCTTCCCGCGGTGCTGTCGCTCTGGTCCGCCATCCCTGCGAAAGGAGCGCGCAATGCGTAGTTGGCTCGCCCGCCGAATGATCGACGGCTTCGGCGCGCGGTACGATTTCGACGTCAGCTATATGCGCGCGATGCTGGCGACATCCCCCGCTGCCTTTTTCAAGTTCATCGCCGTGACGAAGCTCTCGCGCCACGCGGAGGCGGCGCCGAAGCAAGCGCTGTTCGCGGCGCGCCTTGTCGGCGTGATGACGGAAGATTGCGGGCCGTGCGTCCAGATCGTCGTCGACATGGCGCGCGGCGGGCGTCGCCGACGGCGACGTTGCCGCTGTCCTGTCGCGCGACATCGACATAATGAGCGAGAACGCGAGGATCGGCTTTCTTTTCGCCGATCGCGTCGCTCGCCGCGACGACGCCGACGCGATCCGGGAGGAAGTGCGGGCGAAATGGGGCGACAAAGGGGTCCTCGACCTCACCTTTGCGCTCCAGGCGTCACGCCTTTATCCGATGGTGAAGGCGGGCATGGGCTACGCCAGGGAATGCGTGCGCGTCAAAGTGGGCGACAAGCCCGTCGCCGTCGTGAAGGCCGCATGAGCGATACTGCGGAGGAATTCGAGAAATGCCGGCTACGCCTGTTCGGCCTCGCCTATCGCATGCTCGGCTCGGCGGCGGACGCCGAAGACATTGTGCAGGAGACCTTCGTTCGCGCACGGACGACGGCGGCGGATGAACTCCGCTCGCCTGAGGCGTTTTTCGTCACGATTGCGACGCGCCTCTGCCTTGATGAATTGAAATCGGCGAAAAAGAAGCGAGAATCCTACGTTGGCGTGTGGCGCCCGGAGCCGATCGCCAGCGTCGATGGCATGACGCCGGAGACCGCCGTCGAACACGCCGATGACCTTTCCTTCGCGCTCCTCTTGACGCTTGAAAGGCTGTCGCCGCCGGAGCGCGCCGCGTTCCTCCTCCACGACGTGTTCGACACGCCTTTCCCTGACGTCGCGTCGATGCTTGGCAAGTCTGAAGCTGCTTGCCGGCAGCTCGCCTCAAGGGCTCGAAAAGCGGTGCGCGAAGCAAGACCGGCGCGGAAGGTCTCGCCTGAATCGCATCAGGCGCTGCTCATGAAATTCGCGGAAGCGGTCGCGTCAGGCGATGCAAAGAAGCTTGAGGCGCTGCTTGCCGCGGACGCCGTCGCCTATTCGGACGGCGGCGGCGTCAAGATTGCCGCGCTCAATCCGATTTTTGGGGCGGGAAGGATCGCGCGGTTCCTGAACGGGCTTGCTTCGAAAGCCGCGCGCCTTGGCGTCACGCCCTCCTTCCGGCTCGCCGAGATCAATGGCGCGGCGGCGTTTCTCATCGACTGGAATGGCGCGCTCGACCAGATTCTCTCGGTCGAAACCGACGGCGAGAAGATCATTGCCGTTTTCATGGTGCGCAATCCGGAAAAGCTGAAGGCGGTCGCCGCTGGCCCCTGAACGGCTAGGGCCGCCTGGACGAGTACGCCGAGGGAGTTCACCGTCGCGGCATGCGGCATGCGCTTGCCTGACCATCGGCATTTTTTCAACAGTCAGCGTATTCAATACGGCTAACGGACGCTTAGTAACTATCGAACTTGCGCAAGGGGGCGGCGCCCGCAAGCGGTCGCCAACCATGCCTCCGCGATCCTTGCGCTGTTGCGTTGGGGAGAATACGCAGCGAGCGAAGGATCTGGCTCATCCTGGGTTTTAACGGCTCATCCGCCGCGGACAAATATGATCATCACGCAAAACAGCGTCAGGGCCGACATGACGCAGGCAGGGATCAGGCAAATCTGTATCCACGCTTCGCGGCCGCTGATGGCACCCGTAAACGTGTCATGCGGCTCCTCCAGGAATTTCGACCATGAGCTCTTTGTATCGAGCCGCTTCTTTCCGACGCGCGCCATGGCGTAGGGCGTTCCGACATACATGAGGAAGTAGAACGCCGAGATCGCCACCATGAACAGCGCCTCGCCATCGACGCTGAAGGTGAGAAAAAGCGCCGCAAACGCTACAGCGTGAATGGCGATGTAGGATTTGACGACTCCTGGATGAACCAGAGGCTCCTCTGCCGGCGCAGCCTTCGACTCCCCATCCGGAGCGGACGGCGAAAAACTTTGAGAATCCGGCGGTTTTGTCTTGTGCTGCGGGCGGATAAGCGTTTCTGACATGACGATTCCTAAAACATGCATAACAGATACATGTTTTATATTGCAGGATGCGAGAAAAAGCAATATATTATATGCACCTTATAGGAGGGCCCATGCGCCTGAATGTGCAGACCGATTATGCGCTGCGGCTGTTGATGCATCTCGCCGTCAACAAGGATGCGCTCGTAACTATTGCGGAGACGGCCGACCGCTATCGGATTTCCCGCAATCACCTCATGAAAGTCGCCTACATTCTCGGGCGGGAGGGATTCGTTGAAACAGTGCGGGGCCGCTCAGGCGGCCTGCGGCTCGCAAGGCCGGCGCGGGAAATCGGCGTCGGCGATGTCATCCGGAGCATGGAAGGCGATTTCGCGCTTGTCGAATGTTTTCAGGACGGCAAGGGCGAATGCCTGATCACCCGGGCTTGCAAGCTTAAGGGTGTATTGCACGAAGCGATGGCTGCCTTCATCGCGACGCTTGATCAATACAGCATTCATGATCTGACGGCGCGCAATCCCGGCCTCAAGACCCTGCTTGCCTCCGAGGCCGCCTGATGGAGCGGCAATATTACGCCAGCGCCGAGGAACGCCGCGCCGAAATCCAGGCCCACGCCCATGCGATGGGGATCACTGAAGATTATATATCAATGCTCGTCGATACGTTTTACGAGCGCATCCGCGGCCATGAGCTGATCGGGCCAATATTCGACGAGGCGATCGGCGATAATTGGCCGCCGCATCTCGCCAAGATGAAGCAGTTCTGGAGCTCCGTCGCCCTCAATACCGGGGTTTATTCCGGCAAGCCCGTACCCGCGCACCAGAAGCTCTCCCGCGCGCAGCCATGGCATTTCAACATCTGGCTCGCGCTCTTCCGTCAGACCCTCGAAGACACCGCTCCGAGCCGCGAGGCCATCGCCTATTTCATGGAGCGCGCCGAACGTATCGCGCAGAGCCTGCAGCTTGCGATGTTCGGCGTGCCCGGCATTCCGCCGGGGCGCGAATGAGCGGGCGGGCGATCGCTCCGGCGCTGTCGCTTTTGTGGGCGGGGCTTGTGCTCGGCGGCTCGCTGATCGCCGCACCCGCGATATTTCAGGCGCAGACCTTGAGTCTCCCTGTTGCCCTTGATGTCGGGAGCGCGCAATTCCTATGGATCGGAATCGCCGAAGGCGCCCTCTGCGCGGCGTTTCTTCTGGCGCAGAGTTTCGCGGGCGGCGTCAACTGGAAGCTCGCCGCGGTCCCGTTCTTCCTGCTTCTCGTGCAGCGCTTCATTATCATGCCACCCCTCGATGCGCGAACGCTGCAGATCATCGCCGGGGAAAGCGCTGGCGAAAGCCATCTTCATATCGTCTTTATCGTTATGGAGGTCATCAAGGTGATCGCACTGTTTGTCATTGCCTGGGCAGGCCTGTCCGCTGATGCGCGGCGCTGAGCGATGCCAATTCGCAAGGACTTTCCCGCCTTCCTCTCAAAATATTCCGAAACGCCGGTTTTCACACAGGAGACCGTGCCGCCGAAGCTTACTTCCGTGCACGACACGAAGCTGGGCGTCTGGGGCAAGCTCGTCGTACTCGAAGGCGAACTCGATTACGTCGTGCCCGGGCCGCCGCCAGCCCGCCAGCGCATCACGCCATGGAATTACAGCGTCATCGAACCCGCCGTGCCGCACCGCGTCGAACTGAATGGCTCGGTGCGCTTCAAGGTTGAGTTTTACCGCGATAAAGCCGGAGAATTGTCCGGCCAGTAGTGACTATCCGGCAGAGGCCGAGCGCCGAATATCGCCTGACCGACGCGCACCAGCGTTGCGCCTTCCTCGACAGCAATCTCGAAATCTCCCGACATGCCCATCGAGAGCCCGTCGAAACTCATTCCCTGCGGCGCGCGGTTGCGCAGCATGTTCTGCAGAACACTCATCAGCCGGAAACACTGGCGCACGCGCTGTTTATCGGCCGAAAACACGGCGAGCGTCATCAGACCCTTAACGCGCAGTCGGTCGAATGCAGGAAGCTCTCTCACAAAGGGCAGGATATCGGTTGGATCAAGACCGTATTTGTTCGCCTCGCCCGAACTGTTAACCTGCACATAGACATCAAGCATGCGATCTTCGATCTCTAGGCGGCGCTGCAGCGCTTCGGCGAGTTTCGTACTTCCCAGTGCCTGAAACTCATCGGCAAGCCGCGCGACATGTTTCACCTTGTTGGTCTGCAGACGGCCGATAAGCGACCAGCGCGCTGTCAAATCGGCGAGGCGCTCCGCCTTGCCTTGCAGCTCCTGCACTTTGTTTTCGCCGAACCGTCCGCATCCCGCCGCGCGGGCGAAGCGGATGCGCGCATCGTCCACAGTTTTCGTGACAGGCAGCAGCTCGACGCTTTCGGGGACGCGGCCCGCTCGGAAGCACGCGGCGTCTATACGCGACCGAACGGCGCAGATATTGCGCTCAATGTCGGCGGATGATGCGGCTATCGGGAATGCGGCGTTGTTCATTTGAAAGCAAAACGCTGACTAATCCTGGGACGACGAAACAATCGAACCGAGCCGCAGCGGAATCATATCTGCGAGCTCGTCCAGCATTTATCAGAAACATTGTCCCCGAAACCGGAGTTTTCAGAGTGGGGCGCAATCTGTCCGGCCCGCGCTGCCCGGTAGGCCGTGTAGTATGCGCCAAGCATCGCGCGTCATTTCCCAATAATTTGAGTCACGGGTCGTGCCGTCGGGGCGTATGCTCGTCCGCGTGCCCATCGGCACAAAACCTGCCGCCTCGATTACCTTTGCCGACGCGAAATTGTCCAGCGCTGCTGTCAAACCGATCAGCCGCACTCCCAGATGTTCGAACATCCAGCCGAAACTGCGGGCGGCGCCGGTTTTGCCGACGCCTCTTCCCTGAGCATCTGCTCTGTAGGCGCCGGCAATCTCGGCGGCTGAGCGTTCGGGCCAGATGGTGAAATAGGAATAAGCTGAAACAGCATCGCCCTCGTCGAGCATGACGCACAGCAATGCGGTGCCCTCCATTCGGCGATGCGCTGCGACCTCTACCCAGTTACCGATGTTCTCTCGCGTGAGAGGCCGAGGCAGGTCATAGATCGGGTCGGAGACGGCGGCATCGGTCAGCAGTTCGACCAAGCCCATCACGTGCTCCGCATTAGCAAGGCGATAAGATGATCCAAGAAGGCTGACATCGGCCTCCCGCACCGCTTGCCGAATGGCTTGCGCTTCCTCGTCGGAAACATCGAAGCTATTGAGTGGCGGTGCGCTCATTTTTTGTCACAGGCATGCGTTGTGCATGCATCAAACGCCCAAACCGGTGCGGTCACAATTTCATCTACGCCTTCTTAAGCTGGCGGCCCTTTTTATCCCTGGTCGGCGTTGTCAATTCAAGGTCCCGGCAATATCGAGCAGCCACTTTCATCTGATGCCGGCCCTGCAGCCATCTCAACAACTGTCTCAGGCTGTCTGTCCTCGCTCTCCCGCATCAGCGCCATGATTTCCGCGCCGAGCGTCAGATCCTGCTCCATGCCGAATTTGTGCTTGCGGAGCCTTCCTTCGCGGTCGATCAAGAGCAGGGTCGGCGTTCCCTGCATATTGTATTCCGTCATTGTCCTCGGCAGGCTTCCGCCGTCCGAAGGCGCATCGATCCCGACCGGGAAGGTAATCCTGTATTCATGCAGGAAGGCTTCGAGCGCTTCCTTTTTTCCCTGGCCGGCATGATGTTCAAACACCGTATGCAGCCCGATGACAGCGACATCTTTTTCGTTGAACGTCGCCGCGACGCGTTGTGCTTGCGGCAGCCCGTGCGAGACGCATCCCGGACACAGCATCTGAAACGCCTCGATCAGCACCACGCGCCCGCGCAGCGACTGAAGTGTCACCGGCGCTTTCGTGTTGAACCAGTGCGTGGCCTGCAGTTCGGGAGCCTGTTGCAGTCTCATTGCTCATTATCCTTCGTTTTATTTCGCGTACCCTACAAAGTGGTCGGATCGGACGCAGTCTGGACGGCGCCGCTGTCGCTGCGCCGGAACGCCCGCAGTTCCGCGTTTCGCCATGGGAGAGAGATGCGAAAGCCGAAACTGCGGGCAAGCCCGGTTTTGGACCGGGCTATTTCAGATCGGCGATGCTTGCACCGAAATTTATGTGATACGGCTGCCCGCCGATCACGAAGGCCGGCACGGATTTGACGCCGGCTTTTTCTGCTTCCGCGATCCGATTCGGTTTTTCGCCGAGATGCACGATCTCGACATTGTATTTCGAGCGGTCGAGGCTTTCCGCGAACTGCTTTTCGGCATCGACGCAGACGGTGCATCCGGCATGATAGAATGTTGCTGTAGTGCTCATGATATTTCTCCTTACTTGGGTGGGTTGGGGTTGCGTGGGCCAAACGCTGCGCAGGCGATTCTCGCGCCAGCGCCTCCGATGGGCTGCGTCTGGTAATCATCCGGCGCGGCGTGAATAATCAGCGCCGCCCCGTCTGAATCTGTAAGGTCGCTTAATGCGACCGAAGACGTGAAAAAATCTGCGCGCGCGCTTCCGTCCGCATACGCATATACATTGGGCAGGTCGCCGCCATGGGCGCCGCCCGGGTGCAGGAAGCCATGCGGACCGCCTTCGCCCTCGACATGTCCGCCCGAAGCCTTGAAGACGCCGGTATCGGAACAATCGCCCGTCATATGTAAATGGACGCCGTGCCAGCCGGACGGCAAGTTGTTCGCCCGTAGCTGAATCACGACGCCCTGAACCCCTTGCCAGGCCAGGACATCCCCGATGCGCTCGCCTTTCCCTCCGATCAGCTTGGCTTTGGCTCTTGCGCCGTAAGCAGACTGCCCCGAATTCGCCGTGACGGCCCGCGCGGCCTCTGGCGCGGCCGCGCTTTCGTCCGCGGCGGGGGCCCGCCCGCAAGCGAGGACGCTTGCAAGGCAGGCCATGCCGGCGAGCAAGAGAGGCGCGCGCGTCATTTCTGCGCCGTCACGCGGCCGGGAAGGGAAAGATCGCCGGAGGCGACGTCATGCACGCCGGTCACGCACAGAAGCGGCGCTTCGCCGTTCTGGTTGACCTGCAATTCCGCCGTCACCGCATCGAAGGACGTTTTCTCGGTCTTGCTGACCGGAACCGTGATCTTCGCGATCTTGCCGTCGAGGATCGGGCTCATGCCCGGGCTGTCAAGCGCAATGGGAAGATAGGGGGCCGTCGCCGGGAGCAGATCGACGCCGGGCGACACATCGCGGACCTTGAGACCTGCGCCGCAGGCTTTGTCCTCGACCAGCACGACCCAGTGCGAATGCCAGTCCGCGCCGTCATTGGCCGGATCGCCGTCCTGATCCTCGTCATAAAGCGGCGTGTCGTCGAAATCGGGATGCGCCGTGATGGCGAGCGAGAGAATTCCCGATTCCTTGTCGAAGCCGACAACGGAAGGATCGAGATTGGTCGGCCAGACATAGGACTCGACTTTTGCGCCCGTAAGCTGACCGACGGGTACGGGCTTCGCGCTTCCGGCGACGCCGGCAAGCTCCATCATGAAAGTGGTGAGGCGGCCGTCAGTCGTCGCGCCCGCACGGGTGATATCGAAGGCCGGCGTCTTGTCCGCTTCGGTTTTGCTCTTGATCTCGTGTGCGGCGGCCCCCTGGGCCCCGGCTGCTATCGCAAGAGCGGTCAGTAGTAAACTTTTCACTTCAGTCTCCAAGAGGTTTCGACTCGATACGAGATATCTATCTACCCGCCGGAGAACTTGTCAAGAAGGTTTTTTGTCGATACTATTATGAAATGGCGAGCGTTGACGACATTCTGATCTTGCTGGAACGGATCGGCCGGGTTCTCCAGAACGACGGTCATTCGCAAGGGCTGAAACCCACACAGTGGGAAGCCTTGCGCTACCTCGCGCGAGCGAACCGATTCTCGCGTTCGAACTCGGCCGTGACCGCCTATCTCGGCATGACAAAAGGCACCGTTTCCCAGACAGTCAGCGCGCTCGAGAGAAAGGGCCTTGTTGAAAAGGCCGGTGCCGACGCAGATCGGAGGCAGATCCAGATCGAGGTGACGGCGAAGGGTCAAAAGCTCCTCAATCGTGACCCTCTTGAAGCACTGGCGTCCTCGCTCTCCAGATTGCCGGCAAGCCAGCGTCAGGAGCTGAAAGACAATCTGGGCGATTTCCTGCGGGCGACGTTACGTCAAAGAGACGGACGCCCTTTCGGAGCCTGCAAGACCTGCCGCTATTTCCAAAAGAACGCATCCGGCGGCGCGCCGCACAAATGCGGTCTGCTCGAAGAACCGCTCTCGGCGACCGACAGCGAGATGATCTGCGTCGAGCATGAAGCGGCCTGATTGAAGAGCTAAGTAGATCGCAATTGCATCGACGCGCCGTGTGGCTGCCGAAGAAATTGAAATCTGTATTTTACCGAAGGCAGTAGAAGCAAGATTTAGTTTCCTGCGGATAGAACCCGTTAGATCGGCATCCATTCAAATGGATGGAAGCATCGGCGTTCCCCGATCATCTATATCGCGTGGCTCATTTTCATCGCTCGAAGCAGGGGTAGGGCGTTGTTTCCGTGACGGGTTTGGAGGCGGAGAGAGAGTTTCCGTCGCCCGTCGCGGAGAACTCCCATGGAAGCTGCTACCCTTGAGGCCCGGCGGGACGCGTCGGGCGGTTATAAGGTCGATGTATCGCGCGGCGAACGAATTGGGCGCGTCTCGTCCGAGTGGTTTTCGCGGCCCGATGACGAGCGGTTCTTGTCCTTGTCCGATTTGCAGGCGTCGGTCCGCCCACGGGCCGAGCGCTCACGAACGCGCACCGTCGAGAGCGCTGCGATCCGCGTCGAGGCGGCGCGCGAGGATTCGGAAGCGCTGACCCTTGCCCTGCCAGGCGGCGAGGCGCCGCTCGTGCCGACGCACTGGAGCTTCGGCCAGCTCGCTTCGCTCGTCGGCGCGCCGGCGGCCTATCTTCGCCAATTGCCGGCGCCGCTGGCGGCGATCAACCTGCAATACGGGCTGACGTCGCACCGCGTCGAACAGGTGAAGACGCTCGAGACGGAGGACGGCCGCACGGAGCTTCGAGCCGTTACCGGACCCGACTATGGCCGCATCTACGACCACGAGCTTGTCTCGGCGGTCCAAAGGATCGCCGGCGACGGCGTCGGCGACACGCGCTGGAAGATCCCCGGCGTCCTCGACTGGTCGACGGGCGTCTACAACCCGAACGCCGAAGTCAGCCGCGAATCGACCACGCTCTACGCCTCCGACCGCGATGTCTTCCTGTTCCTGGTCGATGATTTGAACCCCATCGAGGCGGGAAGGCTCCCCGACGGCTCACCCGATCTCTTTTTCCGCGGCTTTTATTGCTGGAACTCGGAGGTCGGGGCGAAGACGCTGGGGCTCGCCTCCTTCTATCTCCGCGCCGTCTGCCAGAACCGCAATCTCTGGGGCGTCGAAGACTTTCAGGAGATCGTCATCCGCCACTCGAAATACGCCGCCGACCGCTTCGCGCGCGAGGCGGCGCCCGCGCTGACGCGGTTCGCGAATTCCTCGCCCGCGCCCTTCGTCAATTCGATCCGCTCGGCGCGCGAGAAGATAGTCGCACGAGACGACGATGACCGCAGCGATTTCCTGCGCAAGCGCGGCTTTTCGAAGGCGGAGACACAGGCCGTCATTGATACGGTCCTTGCGGAAGAAGGACGCCCGCCATCCTCGGTCTTCGACTTCGTCCAAGGCATCACCGCCTTCGCGCGCGGCAAGGCGCATCAGGATGCAAGGCTCGATTACGAGGGACGCGCGAAGCGTCTCCTCGAAGCGGCCTGACCACGCGGTCGCTCCGCAAATTCCGACCATCGTTCCCGCCGGGCTCGCGCGTCAGAGCCGGGCGGGTTTTTCCGTGACGGGTTTTGGAGGCTGCGAGAGAGTCTCGGGCCGGCCCGTCGTGGAGAAGAGCCATGGCCAAGGCCAAAAGGAATATGAGAACCAAAACGAAACCGATCCCGACGCTCAGCTTGAGCGCCTCGCGCGACATTCCGTTCGACAGGCTGGTGCTGTCGCAATCGAATGTCCGCCAGGTGAAGGCCGGCGTCTCGATCGAGGAACTCGCCGAAGACATTGCGCGGCGGACCTTGTTGCAGAGCCTCAACGTTCGCCCCGTTCTCGACGACGCCGGCGCCGAGACCGGCTTCTTTGAGATCCCCGCCGGCGGAAGGCGCTTCCGCGCGCTGCAATTGCTCGTCACCCAGAGACGTCTCGCTGCGGATGCGCCGATCCCCTGCGTCATCCGCACCGAAGGCCTCGCCGAGGAAGACAGCCTCGCCGAGAACATCCAGCGCGCGCCCCTCCATCCGCTCGACCAGTTCCGCGCCTTCCAGACCCTGCGCGAGAAGGGCAAGAGCGAAGAAGAGATCGCCGCGGCGTTCTTCGTCTCGGTGAATGTCGTCAGGCAGCGCCTGAAGCTCGCCGCCGTCGCGCCGGCGCTGTTCGATCTCTACGCCGAGGACGAACTTACGCTCGACCAGTTGATGGCGTTCACCGTCAATCCCGATCATCAGCGCCAGGTCGAAGTCTGGGAAAGCATAAAGCGCAGCTACAATCGCGAACCGTATCACATCCGGCGAATGCTGACAGAAGGCGCCATCCGCGCCGGCGACAAGCGCGTGCGCTTCATCGGCGTCGACGCCTATGAAGCGGCAGGCGGCGTTGTTCTCCGCGATCTATTCGCGGAAGACGGCGACGGCTGGCTGCAGGACGCCGCGCTCGTCAATCGCCTCGTCGCAGAGAAGCTCGAAGCGGATGCGACCATTGTTAAAGCCGAGGGCTGGAAGTGGGTCGAGGCCGCGACCGACTTTTCCTACGGCTACAGCTACGACCTGCGCCGCATCGATGGCGAGCGCGTCCCGTTAACGGATGAAGAGCAACAAGCTCTCGCCGCGGCGAAAGAGGAATTCGATGCGCTGCAGGAGGCGCATGATGGGTCCGAAGAACTCCCCGAAGACGTCGACGCGCGGCTCGGCGAGCTCGAAACGACCATCGAAGCCTTCGAGGAGCGCCCCTTTCAATATCCGCCGGAGGAGATCGCCCGCGCCGGCGTCTTCGTCAGCATCGATCCTTCAGGCGCGCTCCGCATCGAACGCGGATTCGTAAGGCCTGAGGATGAACCGCCGGTTGAGGAGGCGGCGTCAACGCACGATGTAAGCAATGTGGAGGGCGCAACCGCCGAATGCGACGGCGACCCCGCTAATTCGACTGAATTGGCCGATGATGAAGCCGATGACGACGATGGCGCTTGCGCCATCCCCGATCGGCTGATGATCGATCTCACCGAATGGCGGACGCTGGCGTTGCGTGACGCCGTCGCGAAGGATCCGGACGTCGCTTTCCTCGCGGCGCTGCACGCATTGTGTCTCGATCTTTTCTACATGCAAGGCGCGCCGCGCTGCATTTCGATTAACGCGCGTCAGGTCCCGCTTAGGAGCGGCGCGGCAGGCCTCGCCGACTGCGCCGCCGCTGCATCGATCGATGCGCGGCATCAGGCTTTCAGCGACAAGCTTCCAGAGCAGCCTGTTGATCTTTGGGGAGCGCTGGAGACGATGGACGCGGCGACGCGCAAGGCGCTCTTCGCCCATTGCGTCGGCCAGTCGATCGATGCGGTCTACAAGCCTTTTGACCGCCGCAGCAATACGGCCATTGAGGCGGATCATATTGCGCGCGCCGTCGCGCTCGATCTTCGCGCCGCAGGCTGGACGCCGACGGCCGAAGGGTATTTCGGGCGGATCACCAAGGCGCAGATCCTCGACGCCGTGCGCGAGGCGAAAGGCGCTGACGCCGCCGATCGCCTCGTCGACCTCAAGAAAGCCGACATGGCGAAAGCCGCGGAGGAGCTGATCGCGCCGACTGGTTGGACCCCGGCGATCTTTCGAACCGAAAGCGGCAGCGCATCAATAGATGAGGCAACTCCCGATGCGATTGCACCGCTTGCGGAGGAAGCCTCCGATGCAGACGCGTCGGCGGATGAATCGCCTTCCGCCGCGATCGCAGCGGAATAGGCCGCAGTCCTGAACAGTCGAGAGGCCCGCCCGAAAGGCGGGCCTCTTTGCATGGAGGTCACCCATGAATGAGTCCAGCGGCGACCTCGCGCGGCGCCTTGCGGCGCGGGCCCTCGACGTCTGCCGCCATCATCTGCCGAACGGCCGCAAGGTGGGCGCTTACTGGATCGTGGGCGATGCGCGCGGGGCGAGGGGCAAGAGCCTTTATGTCCGGCTGGCGGGGCCGCATTCCGGCAAGGGCGCCGCCGGCAAATGGACGGACGCCGCGACCGGCGAACATGGCGATCTTCTCGATATCATCGCTGCGTCCTGTCGCTTCGCCAGCCATCGCGATGCGTGCGCAGAGGCGCAGCGTTTTCTTGGAGACCTGCCTTACCGCGATCCGATGCGCGTAAAGTTCCGGCGCTCAAACTCAGTGCTGCAGGCGCAACGCCTGTTTGCTGCCTCCGTTCCAATCATGGGCACGCTCGCCGAGCGCTATCTCGCATCGCGCGGCATTGTCGGCGTCCATGATCTGGACGCGCTCCGGTTTCATCCGCGCTGCTACTATCGCGATGGCGTTGATGCGCCCGTCCAGTATTGGCCGGCGCTAATCGCCGCCGCTGCGAATGAGGCCGGCGAGGTTACGGGCGTCATGCGCACTTATCTCGCGTGCGACGCAAACGCCAAGGCGCCGGTCGCGTCCCCGCGCAAGGCGCTCGGCGCGCTCGCCGGCAATGCGGTGCGGTTCGGCGAACCGAAAGGCTGCCTCATGATCGGTGAAGGTATCGAGACGGTGCTTTCGCTGCGGACAATCATGCCTTCACAAGCATTCGCCGCCGCGCTGTCAGCCGCGCATCTTGGCGCGATCAGGGTTCCGCGATCGATCCGGCGACTTTACATCACCGTTGATCGCGACGCCGCTGGAATCGCCGCTGCTGACACGCTCCGGAACCGCGCGCGTCAATCGGGCGTCGACGCGCGATGGCTCTTGCCCGAGCGCAAGGACTTCAACGACGACCTGATGATCGACGGCGCAGACGCGCTTCGCGAGCGGGTCGAGCGCCAGTTGGCGCCGGAAGATCGCACATTGGTCATGCCCGGTCGCTGAATGTTTCGCATCGGCATGCATGCGAATGTCCGCAGAGGCTGTCCTTGCCTTTCACACCAGCGGCGCCGACGCGCGGCCTTGAGATTGGGCGAGGCGGCCGGAAGCGGTGCGCCGCTCGCCAAGGCCGGCCGCCGCGGTTTCTTCCCCTGGCGGCGCATCGTCGCTGCATCATTCCCATCTCATCCTAACGCCATTCCTCGCGAGGCAAGAAACCGCGCCGGCCGGCCTCCTTCGCTTTGCTGCGGCCCGCTGCATATCGCGCACGAAGAGCGCGCGCTGCGGTTGCTCGATCTGTTCGGACGGGTGCGGCGGCGCGCCGCTTCCGGCGACGAGCTCGCCCATGAAGGGCCGCGCGACGGCGCGCGGCCTCAAAGAAGCGGAGACTCTCATGCTGAACGACATCGATACCAGCTTCGCCGAACCCGCCGCGCTGTCGCCGACCGCGCATCTCCTCGACGAATTGCAGCTCTTTGGCTGGAAGCCGAATGGCGACGAACCCGATCCGCGACCCTTGCCCGATGCGAACACCGCGCAAGGCGCCGTCGCCGACATGGCGGACGCGCTCATCGCGACGTTTTCCGATACGCGCCTTGAAGACGATCTCGAAACGCTGCTCTGGTCGCTCGCTTATCTCTTTCATCGGCAGATTGGCGCCGTCGAACGCACGCTCGACCGCAATGAACAGCGCCAGCGAGAGAGCCAGCGCGATCAGGATGGCTCCGAGATCCGATCGGTCGAACTCGAAAAGCTAATCGCCGAGGGCCTTTCGCTCGTCGAACGCCGCAATGCCTACGAGTTCCTGCGGGATGAAGCTGCGCGTCACTTCGAAACGGCGACCGGCCACGCCTGGAAGCCGCGGAGCGGCTCGCGCGTCAGCCGCAACATCTCTGCGACGAGGCTCACGTCGGCGATCATCGACAGCCGCGATTTCATCGCCGCCAAGCGCCGCGCCGAAATCGAACCGCTGACGCCGTCTGGCGCGAAGATCGCCTTCGCCGGCGGCCCCGACTTCAACGATGTCGCCGCGATCTGGACAGCGCTCGATCGCGTTCACGCAAAGCACCCGGACATGGTCCTCCTCCATGGCGGCACGCCCCGCGGCGCCGAGAAGATCGCCGCCTGTTGGGCCGAAAAGCGCAAAATCGCGCAGATCGTCTTCAAGCCCGACTGGACGCGCCACGCCAAGGCCGCGCCCTTCCGACGCAATGACGATTTGCTGGAGGCTCTCCCAATCGGTGTTATTGTCTTCCCGGGCGCCGGGGTCACCGACAATCTCGCCGACAAGGCGAAGCGCCTTGGCGTCCCGCTCATGGATCATCGCAAGCGTGCCCCTTAGGCGCGCGCACAACTCCTATCGACCTACCAGCGCATACTTTCGCGTCACGTCCCGCGCGCCGCCGCGGCATGGCGCGGTTGCACACTGTCAACGCGCGCACGAGAGGCGCACCGGCCGCGACAAGGTGCACATCGCCTTATTCTCAAGGCAATGGCCAGCACGGGAAAGACGCGGGATGGACGAAAGGACCAGGACCGTCAGCGTCGTTCGAGATTCCACCCGCGCCGATCGTCAGCGCGCGAAGAAGGGAAAAAATCAAGGGCTTGCCGGTCGTGTCTTATGCGGCGCTTTCCATGCATCGGCAGCACGATTGCAGCCCACCCCTGCATACGCCCGACGCCAAATGTCTCCTGTCGCCAATATTCGTCTCCTATCTTTTGATCCATCGCCCATCGCGGCTCTGATGGCCTGATCTCGCCGCAGGCCGGCTTCGCCTCGATCGCCTTCAGCGCAACGGCGCGCCCGAGACTTTTTTCCCCTGGCGGCCCCAAAGAGAAGAGGGGCCGCCAGTCCTCGCGGGAAGTCAAAAAAGTCACGGGGCGCGCCATCCTCCGCTTCGCTGCGGCTCGAAGACGAGTGCGCCGGCGATCGCCCGCGGCTTCTTGATCGCCATCGAGGCCGCGACAGGCGCGGGCTCAAACATGAAGGAGACTACGACATGGCGACCATCGGAACATTCACCAAATCGGGCGACGGCTTCACGGGCAGCGTTGCAACCTTGACTCTCGACGCCAACGTGCAGGTGCGTCCCGCAGAAAAGACCAGCGACAAGGCCCCTGACTTCCGCCTCTTCGCCGGCCGCGCCGAAATCGGCGCTGCGTGGAAAAAGACCTCGAACGAGAAGCGCGACTATCTCTCGGTCCGCCTCGACGATCCCTCGCTCGCCGCGCCGATCCTCGCCAATCTCTGCGAAATGGAGAACGGCGAATTCGACTTGATCTGGTCGCGCCCGAACCGCCGCCGCACCGGCGAGTAAACGCCGTTACCACCAGCGCCCCGCCGCGAGGCGGGGCGCTTTTTCCATGTTCATTTCGCCGCCGGCGCCCGCCTCCGGCGGCACAAAACATGCACCGAACGGATGAGGGGAATGGGCGCATGCGCGCCCCAGGGGGCGTCGATGACGTGCATCCTTAACTATTGCAGCGGCCAGCCGACTGCCAATCTTCTCGTCATTTTCTATTACCTGACGGCGGTCCTCGCGACGCTCGGCCTCGCCTATCGCGCCAATTCGAGAATGGTGCGCACCGCCGCAAGCCTTGTCGGCATCTGCTGGGTGTTCGGCCTCTTCGCTTATCTCTATCTCGGCGTCGCCAGCTATTACCTCGTCGCCGTCATGCTCGACACAATCCTCGCCTATCAGTTCTGGCGGATGGGCAAGGTCTCGCTCTTTGCCGTGCCGCTCTTCTATTTTCAGATGCTCGACATCGCCTTCATCGTCTTCGCGCAGAGCGTCGGCCTGTCGAATTTCATGACCATGTTCGTTCTCAATCGCGGCTTCGAGCTGACGCTTCTCTATCTTGCCGGTTGTTCGCTCTTCCGCCTCCATATCCTGCACCTGCAGAAGATTTCCAAAGAGCCGATCACCGACTGGCGCGTCCGTTTCGTTGCGGCCTAGGGAACAGCTTTCACGTCGGGCTGCAATCACGCGCACAAAGCGTCTGCCGAATAATTCCTGCCTGCCAAGGCTTTGAGCGCCCTTGCCTCACGGCGAGACTCGCCTTAGCCTGACCGCTCTTTACGAACGTCGACTTCGGCCGGGACCGCTTGCAGCGCCCCGGCCTTTTTCTTCCAAAAGTCGCTGATCAGTGAACGCCGGTTTCGGCTTTTGCGAGTTCGTCGGCGAGAACGCGGAGAAGCCCCAGAAGCCGCGAATTGACGGTCACCGTCTTGCCCGTCGACAACGTCACGGTCACCGTCTTGCAGCCGCTGCTCTCAGCAAGTCTTTGCTTCCACAACGCGCCCTCAAAGGGATCAAGCTTCATGAGATCATCGCCGCCGGAAATAAGGGCGGATAGGTCAATACTGCTTGCATCAAACTTTGTCACGCGGGCCTTCATCCTGTGTGAAATTGCTTCATCTTCTCATTTTCGCGCGCCATCATAGAGGAGCCCAAGCGCCGCTGAATCCCTGACGCCTTGTGGATAAGCGGCGCGGTATTGTTCGGCCATTTTCAGCAATGCTCTTGAGGCGCCGTCGGGCGGGTCTTTCGCAATCGCCGCGATGTTTTCGTCGAGCAGGAGGTGCGCTAGAATGAGCGTCTGGATCGTTGTTTCGCAGCGGTCGGCGACGCGCTTCAGCGCGCGCATGGGGATTGGTCTTAATCCTGCTTCGACGCGCGAATAGACCGGCTGGCTGATGCACAAAAGCTCGGCCATTTCGGTCTGGGTCAGGCGCCATTCAGACCGGAACACACGCAACAACGAGCCGAATTCGAGCACGGATTTGAGCCTCCGGACTTCATGGAAATTCTGCGCCGCGAAGGCAAAAAGCGCAACAAAAAGTGGAAAATTTCAGCACCCTTAAATGACGAATCGCGCAACCAGCAGGCGAATTATTCTGTGGGCGAATAGACTATTCGCCAAGCGAATATGACCCCCCGAAAAACGAATAGGACCCTCGATTTTTGAATAGGGACGAGTTCCCGAATTCAGTCAGCCTGCGCCACGATCGCCCAGAATTCCGGTGCGGAGGGGTGTTCAATGGCGAAGTTGACCAAACGTAAAGCCGAGCGAGCGAAACCGCCAGGCGCCAAGAAAGACCTCAAGGCGCGTGCGCGAGTTCGCCGGCAATCAACGCCATTCCTCAGCATCGACGAGGCGGCGCTCTACCTTCGCGTCACGGCCCGCGCGCTGGAGCATTTCAGGGGCGAGGGCGGCGGTCCCGATTACCGCAAACATGGCGGCTCCATTGTCTATCACAAGCGCGATCTCGATCGATGGTCGGCCCTTCGGCGCTACAAGTCGACTGCGGAGAAAGCCGAGTCATGAGGCGCAGCGCGAAGAAAATTCTCGCCCTGTCGGTGGCGGCGATTGGCGCGATGGCGATTGCAAGCGTCGTTAATTTTTCGCCGCGGTTCGTTTGGAACGCGTCGGCGAGCGCGCCCATTGGCCTGTACCAAATCGAAGATCGCGCGCCCCAACTTGGCGATTTCTTGTTGGTCAAGCCCGACCCCGAGCTCGAAAAATTAATAGCCGCACGCGGCTATTTGCCGGAAGGCGTGCCGCTCCTCAAGCGCGTCGCGGCGCTTGCTGGCGACAAAATCTGCCGCAAATCCGAGGCGATATTCATCAACGGAACATATGTCGCCGAGGCGGGGATTTTCGATTCAGCGGGTCGAAAATTGCCGCACTGGAGCAGCTGTTTCGTGCTCGGAAAACACGAGCTTTTCCTCCTCAATGACCACGAAAAATCGCTCGACGGACGATATTTCGGCGCAACGAAATCCGATCATTTGATCGGCGTCGCGATTCCTCTGTGGACGAAGGAATCTGAGGGATGAGCAGGCAGAAAGAAGGAAGGGGAAGCATAGCAAGATTAAAGCTTTGGCGCCACTCGGCGCGCAAAGCCAGTCTGCACGTCTCATTGGGTGGAGTCATTGATGTTTTCGGCAGCGCCATTTGGCGCCATTTCGTTTCATGACCGCCGAAGACGAATTCCGCCCGAAGCTCGGCCGCATTCGCTCGTCAGGCGGGCGCGTAGCGAAACGCTATTTGGGCAAGCTTTACGCCCGCATGGAAAAGGCGCGGCCCGGCGTCTTCGCGAAGCGTTCGGCGACCCGGTTTTCGGGGACGCGGATCGGGCGCGGATCGGGCGTCGCCGCCGGTTTAAAATCTCGCGGCCATCCTTTTGCGCGATTTCGGTCGCGTCGCGTCGCGGTGAAGATCCGCTCGGTTCGGCTGGGCAAGAACGGTCTCGCGAAGGCGCGGGCGCATATGAGATATATCCAGCGCGACGGCGCTGAGAAGGACGGAACGCCCGGCAGGCTCTATGGGCCGACCCGGGACGGCGTTGATGAAGAGGCGTTCCTGGAAGAGGGAAAAGCCGACCGCCACCAGTTCCGGATCATCCTGTCGCCGGAAGAGGCGGGCGAGCTCGAAGATCTCAACAAGTTCACGCGCGACGTCATGGCCGCCGCGGAGCGCGATCTTGGGACGAGGCTCGACTGGGTCGCGGTCAATCATCACGACACCGATCACCCGCACGTTCATGTCGTGCTGCGCGGGCGCGCTGAGGACGGCAGAGACCTCGTCATCGCCCGCAATTACATCACGCACGGATTCCGCGGCCGCGCCGAAGAATTGGCCACCCTCGAACTCGGTCAGCGGCGCGATCTCGATATTGCACGGAGCCGCATGCAGGACACGACGCAAGAGCGCTTCACTTCCATCGATCGCGATCTGAAGGAATTGGCCTCGGATGGCGTCGTCGATCTGGGGCGCCCGAAGACCGTTTACGACCGCTTCCGGACGAAGCTCTTCATGGCGCGTTTGAAGACCCTCGAAACGATGCAGCTCGCGCGCCGCGACCGTGACGGCTGGCGCCTGTCGCCGGCGATGGAAGAGACCTTGCGCGCCGCCGGAAGGCGCGGCGACATCATCCGCTCGATGGATCATGCGGTTGGCGACCGGCTGTCGCTGCACAATCTGCGCGATTTTGGAGGCGACACAGCGCCTTTGAGGCTTATCGGCCGCGTGATCAGTTCCGGCGCCGCTGATGACCTCCACGAAAAGCGCTTCCTCGCCATAGACGGCGCTGACGGCAACCAATGGCATGTCAAGATCGATCCAAAGCCTGGCGCCATGCCGCCGGAGGGGGCGATCGTCGAAATCGCGAAAGGCGAGGGGAGCCCGCGCAAATCCGATCGCACCATCGCCGCGATCGCGGAACGCAATGGCGGCGCCTATTCGAGTGACTTGCACGAGATCGCCGATCCGCGATCGACGCCCGAATACCGGCTGGCGCACAAGCGACGGCTGGAGGCGTTGCGGCGCGCCGGGATTGTTGAGCGCGAAGCTGACGGCAGTTGGCGCATCCCGGAGGATTACCTGCAACGCGCCGCTGAATTCGAGCGCGTCAAGTCCGCCGCCAATGTTCGGGTGCTGTCCTGGGTCTCGCTCGAAAACCTCAGCGAAGCGCCGGCGCGAACGTTGCTCGACGACGCCCTCGAAAAGCGTGGAGATTTCGAAACGGTGAGCGCGGGCTTCGGCGCGGAAGTTCAAGGCGCGCTCGCGGCGCGGCGGCGCTGGCTCCTGGCGCAAGGTCTCGCAAGCGAGGACGGGGATCGTTTTGTCATTGATCGCAAACGCCTGGCGCTGGTGGAGCGTGACACGGTTGCAGCCGAGGGCGCTCGGCTTTCGTCTGAACTCGGCAAGGCCTTCGCGTCGCCCGTCGAAGGCGAGCGCCTCGGCGGTATCTACCGGCGATCGGTCGATTTGCCGGCAGGACGGTTCGCCGTCGTCGAAAAGTCGAAGGAATTCTCGCTGGTCCCGTGGCGCGCGGCGCTGGAGGCCCGGCGGGGACTGGAGATATCCGGGATTGTGCGGCGGGGCGGGATCAGTTGGGATTTCGACAGACGCGCGCTTGGCTTGTCTCGCTAGTTTGATTTTGACGTTGGCTTTATTCCCTAATGATGGGAGCAGAAAAATATATGAATAACAATCTATTAGAGGTCGTCATAAAAGCACATAATTGCATGATTTTTTCGAAAAAAAACTTGCATTTTGTGATCGGAGCGCCTAATTAGGCGTCGGAAAGGAGCGGCATCATGGCAGCCCTGAATGAATTGAAGAAAAAGCTGCGCCCAGGGCAGGTCTATCGGCGCGCCGATCTTGCGCGCTGGTCGAATGCTGTTGACCGTCATCTGCGCGAACTTTTGGAAGAGGGACGGCTCGTCAAGGTTTCCGGCGGCCTTTACCGGACGCCGAAGAGGACCCGCTTTGGCGAGGCACCGGCCGATCCGGCGAAGCTCGTCGAGCGCTTCCTGAAAGACGATCGGTTCCTGTTGGTCTCGCCGAACGCCTATAACGCTCTCGGCGTCGGCACCACGCAACTCTACAACGAAACCACGGTCTATAACGCCAAACGCCGCGGCCGTTTGGAACTTGACGGACGCTGGTTCGACTTTCGCTTCAAGCCGCATTTTCCGGCGAAGGCGAGCGAAGAGTTTCTGCTGGTCGATTTAGTCGACAGTCTTGATCGCCTTGCGGAAGATCGCGACGCGCTTCTCGAAGGCGTTATGGCGCGTGCCTCGGAAATGGATTCAAAAGCGCTCGAAAGAGCCGTTCGCGATTATGGCGGGCGGCGCGCGAAGCGCGTCTTTGAACCGTTGGTCGGAGATCCCGACTTGCGCATGGCAGCATGATGTATCTTCACGAAGCGCCGGACTTCGCCGACCTACTCGCCATTGTCGGGCGCGACATCAGCGTCGATCCTGCCCTTGTCGAAAAAGACTATTGGATCATGCATTGTCTTTTTGGTCTGCAAAAGGCCGGATACACCTTTGAAATGAAGGGCGGCACTTCCCTGTCGAAAGGTTATCGGCTGATCCATCGCTTTTCTGAAGACATTGACATCAAAATCATTCCGCCGGACGACTTGCCGATCGGCAAAAATCAAATGAACCCGGCGCACGTTGAAGCGCGCCGGCGTTATTTTGACGATCTTGCCAGCGAAATCAAAATCCCAGGCATCGTCAGCGTCGAGCGCGACAAGGCCTTCGACGACGACAAGATGCGAAACGCCGGCATTCGGCTGCGCTATGATTCAAAAAACGCCGTCCCCGCCGGCGTCAAAGACGGCATTCTCCTTGAAGCCGGCTTCGATGTAACGGCACCGAACAAGCCATGCGACATTTCTTCCTGGGCACTTGATCATGCGTTGAACGTCAACGCTGGCGAATTCGCCGACAACCGAGCCCGCGCTGTCGCCTGCTACGAGCCAGGCTATACTTTCGTTGAAAAACTCCAAACGATCTCAACGAAGTTTCGAAAGCAGCAGGAGACCGGCGCGCTTCCGCAGAATTTCATGCGGCATTATTACGATGTCTACTGCCTTTTGAAGTCCGGCGATGTTCAGGCGTTCATCGGCACGCCAGAATACCGATCGCACAAAGACGTCCGTTTTCGGCAAGGCGACGAGAAGGAAATCGCGAAGAATGAAGCGTTCTTCCTGCGGGACGTGGAAACACGCAAATTATATGAAGACGCCTATCTGGCGACGCGAGCGCTTTATTATCGTGACATGCCTTCGTTCTCCGACATCTTAACCGCGATAAACAATGCCGCTGATCGGCTATAAGGAATTCGAGACCTCACCAGCAGGGTCGTAATATGGCCGTGAAACAATCTGAGATGTTATATTCGGCTAAACGCCGTCATGGTTAGTGGAAGGCCAAAGTTCCGGAGTGAGGGGGCTGCAATCGACGAGGTAGCGTAGGTTTCCAAGATATGCTCTAGATTGTTTGGAGACGTAGAAAATTGAGATGGTGGGAGCAGGTTTGCGGAGAATGCACATATGCTTGAGGTCGCAGTAGGCGCGACGCGAAGATCATGAGCGCAAAACTCAACGTCGAGGATCCGAGTCCAAGAGCGACGGGACCGGCGGGCGGGCAATTCGAAGCGAAAGTCGCCGCTCATTACGCGCTCGCCTTGCTGGCAACGACTGAGCCGCTCGGACTCCCGGGCACGATAGCGGACCGCATTGAATTTCAAAGAGGGGGACAAGGACATCCCCTTGACGACGTTATCGTGAAGGGCGTGACCCCTCAGGGCGAGCGTCGATGTCTTGAGGTTCAGGTCAAACGATCGATCGCGTTCACGCAGAAGGACGCAAATTTCGCTTCAATCGTGGATGGGATTGTCAGGGCCCGAAAGATCGAACCGAATCGACGCTTCGCCGTTGCCATAGAGCGCACGACGGGTGCGATCGAGAGCGGCGTTCAGGAAGCGCTCGAGCTGTCGCAGCAGACCATCGACGCCGCTTCATTCCTGAGGCTTCTCGAGACGCCGGGGCGCGGCAACAAGGATATGCGGGCGTTCGTGGCTGCATTCAAAACGCATCTCGCAGCGCAAGGCGTGACCGGGGATAATGTTCTCCATGATGCGTTGCGGTCATTCTCGGTACTGACTTTCGATTATGCGCGCCCGAACTCCATAGCCGAGCATCATGACCGCATGCGGGCGCGACAATTGGCCTCTGAGAAAATAGGCGGCGATCCTTATGACGCACTGTTCGGACTTGTTCTCCGCGCTGACGCAATCGGCGGAGAGCTGAACCGGAATGAACTTGTTCGTAAGCTGAACGATCTTGGCGTGAACATCGGGTACGCGCCTGCACTCGCCGGCGCGCGTCGTCATATCCAGGAGCTGAGCCGCCGCGCGCTCGATGACATCGGGCTGACGGTGAGCGGACACCGGCTTGTACGGGAAAAGCCCAGGCGTGAATTGGAGGCGCTGCTTCTGGCTGCGGAAGCGCACGGCGGCGTGGTTGAAATCTCGGGCCCCAGCGGCGCAGGCAAATCCGGCCTATTGAGGATTGCAATAGAGGCACGTGAGGCGGTGTCGCGCATTATGGTGCTGGCGCCAGACCGGACGCCGGCTGGCGGATGGCCAGCGATGCGGGCCCAATTTGGCATCGAAGCGACCGCCGAGGAATTACTGAGCGATCTCGCCTGCGACGGCGGCGGCTATCTCTGTATTGACGGTCTCGACAGGTTTCGCGACAGCGCGCAGCGAAAGACAGTGATCGACATGTTGCGGGCGGCGTTGCATTGCCCGGGCGTCACGGTGCTGTTCACCGCGCAGCCAGGATGGGAGGAGGAAGGCGCCCTCTGGATCGGCGAAGAGCTTTTCACGCAAATGTCTACTCGCGGTCGCATGAGAGTCGAAGGACTCTATGATGAGGAAGCCGAAGCGCTCGCGAAGGCGGCTCCGCAGCTTGCGTCTCTTCTCAGGCCTGATCATCCGGCGAAAGCGCTCGCCAGGAATCCTCTGAAATTGCGGCTATTGGTCAGTGCGCGACTGGATACGGCTGAAGCGGTAAGCGAAGCGGCGCTGGCCAAGGACTGGCTTGCAGCAGGTGCTGGGATTGGCGAGCGCACAAAAGGCGAGATCCATTCCCGCAAGCGCGTGCTTCATGCTGTCTCCAACGGCCTCATCGACAATGCGGGTCTCGTCGATGTCTCCGGACAGGACGCGCAGGCTGTAGCGGAATTGATCGCCGACGAGGTGCTTGTCGAGATCCATTCAGATCGGGTCCGATTCCGGCATGATCTGTTTACGGACTGGGCGGTCGCCTGTGTTCTTGTCGATGATCCGGACGCGATCAACCGGCTGGCGCTGGACGCGCCGCCGCCTTTTTGGATGGCGCGTGGGTTTGAATTGGCGTGCCGGATGGTCGCTGAAAGCGATGACTACGAAGCGTGGCGGGGATTGCTGGAGCTTCTGGAAACGAAGGGCGTTGCTCCCGGATGGGCAGGATTCGCCTTGCTGGCGCTCGTGCGGTCCGAACGTGCGGACACGCTGCTCGTGCGATTCGGCGCTCTATTACTTGAAGACCACGGTCGCCGGGCGGCGCGGTTAATCAGGCGCTTCGTCGCCTCGCACACCCAGTCAGCGACGCCCCTGTTCAAGGAAGTACTGCCCGAGGGGATCGCCGCACCAGAAGGGATGACCATCCCATCGGGTCCGGAATGGATGCGCATGATCGTCTGGTGCTTGCAGCGCTTCGATCATTTGGGAGCAAAGGCGTTGTCCGCTGCCGTCGATCTCTTCAGGAACTGGCTTGCTCTTGCGGCGTTTGGCGAAAAGACGGTGACGCCGGTCTTGCTCGATCGCTACGCCGATATTCTGATAGCCGATATGGAACACAGGGACCGTCCACTCCCGCGCTACGGAGACCCACTCCCGGATATCAAATACGCGGTAAGCGGCGATGCGCTTGAAACGGCCCGGCTTCATCTTGCGCTTTGGGCGGCGTCTTCTCCGCAAGCAGCGGCGCGATATCTGAACGCCGTAAAGGAGTCGAAGCGGCCGGAAGAGGCGATGAGTCAAATTCTTGAATTTCCCGGAAAGTTGCCTGGTGCGGCTCCGGAGGAGTTTGCGGGCGCTATTCTGGGCGCGCTCGACGACGCCGACGAGGAGGATGAACATTACTCTAGGAGGCCGGGGCGTCGCCGCTCTTATGCATTATCTCGGATCGACCGTCCTTTCGTGCTCGGTCGGTGCGGCATTGGCGTATTCACGGAAATTCTTCAGGCGGCGCCAGGAGCAGGTGTGACGTTTGTCAGAACGCTGACCGAGCATGCATGTTCGTCGGAGTTGGGGGATCCTGATTTTTCAGTTCAACTCTTGGAAAAGACGCGCAGGATCAATTCTCTCTTCAGCTATGGCTGGTCGCGGGGACGCGGACCGTCAGCCATGCTCACAAAGGCGCTATCGGCGCTGGAGCATTGGGCGCATCGCAGGCTTGACGACGGCGAGACGCTTGAAGCGGTAATAAGCGACATTTTAGGCGATGGGTCAGTCCCGGGCGCGTTGTGGTTAGTCATAGTTGATCTCGTCTTGTCTCATTCATCCCTGAATGAAACGATGCTGCAAGATCTTCTCGCGTCGCCAGAAAGCCTGACGCTTGACGCTGGCCGCGCCAATCTGGACGCCGTAGATCGTATGGGCGGGGGCTTTCTGGGACGCACATGGCGGGCGGTATCAGCGGCCGACCGAGAAGTTATGGACGATTTAACGAGCCGCTTGTCTCGAAACGTCGCGCTGCACGACGTCTTCCCGCAACTTGTCTTCAATTTGTCCAAGGAGGAGTTGGGTGCGCTGCGCGAGCAGTTAGAGGCGGCGGCAACCCGGCTTGGGCCCTGGACCAAAGATAAGGTTGATTGGGCATCGCCGGAATTCATGGCGTCTCACGCACTCCGACTTGCCTCGCGCGACAACTATGAGCGTGTCAAACAAACAGACGCTGAGGGGGAGGAACGCGAAGGATGGGCCTATCGATGGCCGCCCGGACAGAAAAAATGGTTGGAAGAGGGGGCGGCGACGTCAAATGCGGAGCACCTGGCTTTCACTCGGTCGTTAGCGGTCCGAACTGCAATGGACGATGAAAAGAACTCTGCAAATGGCAGTTCGACAGATGCGGAAGCGATCCTGGATGAAACAGCCTCCGCTGTCCCGAAAGAAAACGAGGAAGCATCATACGATCCAAATGATCCTTGGCTTGCGCGTGTTTCAGCGGCAGCGTTTCTTGCCCGCTTCGCTTCGCCAGAAGCGCTGGCGCGGCGCCGATCAGACATCATGTCGATTTTCGATCAGGCGCTCCTGCCTCAAGATCGGTCAAGAGCCTTGCCGCGCGGTGACGTCATGTTCGACGTTCAAGCCATGGCTATTGCAGGGCGTCTTTATCTTGCGGCCGCCTCCGGGGAAGAATCAGATACGGAAAACCTCCTGCAATCCGTGGCGGCCTTTCCGGCAAGCGCCGCACCGGCGTTCCTGCGACATCGCAGCGCTGTCGACAGAATCGACGAAAAGCTCTTGATCTCGCTATCCCGCGTAGCGCTACTCGCTTGCATGATCCCACGGCGAGCGCATTTTGACGAGGACGAAGCAGTTTACGCCCAACGCCGCGTTGACCTGAGTTCGCGTATTGCCAACAGGATTGATGCTGAGCGGCGATGGCGAGAAGGCGGTGTAGAGCCGGATTGGCCGACGCCGCCGATGCGGCGGCCGCGCCGTTCGAAACGGACCCTCATGATCGGCGGAGAAAGCAACGTCGAAAGACGCGCACCACGCGAGCCGGAATGGCCAGACTATTATTACGATGAGGGAACTGGGACGGCCTGGCTACGAATTCTCGAACATCAAGGCTCCCACGGCGTATCTACCTCGCAGGCGTTGGTACGCGCCAATCGCAATTGGCTTTTGGAGACGAACGGGCCGGGGAAGGACGGTGACGACGACGGCGATATTGAGCGCGTATGGACGCGCGGTCTGATGGATTATGCCGCCACACATGCTCGGTGCTGGCCGAAAGGACAGCGCCAGGAGCTTATCGTCGACGTAATCAAAGCCTTTTCCGATGAAGCTTTCATCGACGCCGCAGCGGCGTTCATTGTGCAAAGCGATCTTCGCCTAATTGAAGGCGATGCGAAGGATCGGGCCTATTTGTTATCCATTCGACAAATGTTCTGGCCGCGCCTCAAGCAGACAAAGCATTGGCGCCGCCATTTGTGGTCGTCGAGAGACGGAATGGAGATTCACCTGAAGGAGCTCATCAGCGCATTCTACATGCGTTTGAGCTATGGCTTTGGGGATGGTCAGTCCTACACAAAGGGGATATCGGGATCGGAGTTAACGCCGTTTTTGCCGCTGCTGTCGGAAATTGCCAGCGAGGCGCCCAGCTGCCCGACGATCGCCTATTTTCTTCTCGATTTGCTTGAAAAAATTGACCCGCGGAACGCGGAACCATTTCTTGTGGGCCCTGCGGCGCGCTGGGCGGCGAGCGCAACGGGACGTTTCTGGGGAGAGCTTGGCGTCGGCGCGCGGGTATGTGCGATTGCCCAAAAGGCGGAGACTTTTTCGTCTGAGCGAATATGGTCTTCAATCTCGGACGCAATCGTAGAAAGCGGTGTACCCGCAGGGGAAGAACTGAGAAGGCGCATTGTGAGCGCTGATACAGGTATCCGGAGAGGCGGACACTGACAAATTCAATCCCCCCCGGCGGTCAGGCCGCCCTTACCGGATTTCTCTTCCAGATTACGCGAACCCTCTCCCAAGCGCTGGAACATAGCGTCGCCATCCGGGCTGGAAATATGACGGACGGGAACGCCACGCTAATTCTGGAGCCGCCAAGCGGCGGCGATGCGCGGTTTGAAACGGCGCAAACCGCTTATGTCGAACAACACAAATCTCGCTCCACGCAAATCCGATGGAACGCAACCGAAATCATTAGTCAGGTTCTGCCCGACCTCTGGGCCGCCGAGAACGACCTTCGGCACAAATCAGGTGTGCGCTATGCATTCGTGACCGACGGCCGCGGCCCGACAGACCCTTTCCTTGATTTTCTAAAGGCGTGTGGAGCGGTCAGCCAACCAGATGACCTCTCCGATGAGCCGGACGCTATGGTGCAAGCGTTTAGCACGCAGCTCAGCCATCGCGCCCTTTTTGATCGCATCGCGACAAGGCTCGGCGTAGGACCAGAACAACGTCAGCGCCTTCACTTTGTCTTGCGGAACCTGGAGATTGTCGCCCGCGCCAGCCGCGTGCGCGCCGAGGCGACGATTGACGGCTTTCTCCGCGATCTGATCGAAGACGTCAGTGAGATTGCGAGCAAGCGCTACGAACTCATCGGAAGGCTCTTTCGGCTCGGTTCGGAAGGCGGCGTCATCTCCACAGTGGCCCTGCTTGAAGAGTGCCGCCTGCCTATCGAACGAATGTCAGTCGGTGTCGCGGCGCAAGCGCGGTGTTCCGAAAAACTGACGAAGACCCTCAGTCGGATGGGGTATGACCGTAGCGCCGATGTCCGAAAGGCGCCGCCGCCGCTTCCCGAAACCGGCGTCATCCTCCTGAAAGGCGAGAGCGGCGCAGGGAAATCCTGGCTAGTTGCACGGTGGGCGGATGAATTGCGTAATCGCGGCTTGTCCGCTGTTGTCCTGCGCAACCTCGCTAGCACGGACGAGATCTCCGCGGCACTCAACCAGGTGATCTGGATACCCGCAAGGTTTGAACGTCCTGCCGACATTCACACAATCGCCGCGCGAATTCGGGATGCTTACTCCCCTGAAGTCGCATACTGGCTCACGATTTTTCTGGACGATCCGGAAGCCGCCTGTCTCGAACCACTCGCGCGTCTGGAACTCGCTTCAACCGGAATAAGGATTGTCATCGCCTCCACACGTATTGATGAAGAACGGATCCGCCGGTCTTTCGGGTCAGTTTCGGCGATCCAGACCCCGCTCTTCACTTTGGATGAAGTGAAATCCCTCCTTGTGACGTCCGGCCCCTTAAGCGAAACCGGGTGGCGCGCTCTGCCTTCGGACATGATGCGTTTGATGCGGCGGCCCATGACCGCCTTTCTCTATCGCGAGACCGCCCGGCGCCAGACTTTCGAGCCGCGCACCGAATATGACCTCATGGAAGCCTATTGGCGATCCTTGCTTAACCGACCGGCACTTCACCCTGGCGATCCGCACTATCTGGACGGCCTCATTCTCGCCTTGCCGGGCGATCCGAAGCTTTATCCCTGGCCCTTCACGCTCGTACATCAACGCATCCCGGAAGACGCCGTTCGCACACGACTCACGACAGCCGGCGTACTGCAGGCAGGCTCAAGCGGATGGTTCATGGAGCATGACCGTGTGCTCAACTGGGCTGTGGCGCAAGCACTGTTCAAGACCGAACATGGCGGTCCGGCGCCGATCGAAACGGTGGCGGAGCGATTTGCCAAGCTGCGCAACCATGACGCCGCTTCCGGAACTGTGAGCTGGCGTCTCGGCTACCTCCTCATGGATCTCTTCGCCATCGCCCTTAAAACATGTTCGCATGCAGACGCGCTGGCTTTATTGCGCATCATGGCCGAGGATCGTCGCCAGCATGACGTAGATACGTCATTCTACACCTCCCTCCTGCCGACTCTTGGCGCAGCGGCGCTGCCATTTTATGAGACCGTTCTTGAGGAGAGGACAGAAAGGGAGCGGCCCCTCCCCTTTGAACTGGCCGAAGGTCTCATCGCTATCAGCCAATCCGAACCGGAGGCCGTCACTCAATTGTGCGGCCGCCTCTTGTCTTCCGAAAAGGACGATGCGGTTCTGACCGCACTCCGGGTCGGCGTGAAATTTCCCCTCACGGAGCATCTGGGGCTGGTCTGGCGGCGCCATGCCGAGATCGCCAGCGACCGCGCCAGCGGCGCAGGAAGATTTCATGATCTGGAGACAAGCGGCAAAGCCTTTGACCGCGCCGTCGCGCCACGCCCGGATTTTCTCGCCACCCTACTCGGGACGACTCTATCCGATGATGAGCTCGTCGCGGCTCTGTGGCGGCTGGTCAATATTCCTCATCATCAAGGCGAGCCCATATGGTCCAAGCATAAAGCGACGGTGTTTGCACGTCTGCCGCATGAAGGCCGTCTTCTCGCGGTCTTGGCGGACGTCTTTGATGACGCGCTATCGCTCGATCGCGCCGCCGCCCTGCTCGAACAAAGCCGCGACGATTGGGCCCATCCTTATCACTTGGGCGCACAAGCTCGCCGCAATCCGGAAGCCGC
This sequence comes from uncultured Alphaproteobacteria bacterium, assembly GCA_937895955.1. Taxonomy (GTDB): domain Bacteria; phylum Pseudomonadota; class Alphaproteobacteria; order Caulobacterales; family Parvularculaceae; genus Amphiplicatus. Next base: position 57,860 of record CALAZI010000197.1, read on the forward strand.
CTTTGATCTGTTAGGCCGCCTCGGCCTCAGACAGGTCGAACCGGCATCGAACTGGTGGCTCGATGATCTTCTCGACGCGACGGGAGATGAAGGCCAAGCCCGACTCGTAAAGCTCGCCGAAAAGGAGGAAAACGGCAGCTGGAATCTCAACAGATGTTTTCAGCACGCGCCGCATCTGGCGAACGAGGCGACACTGAGCTTTATAGCACGTGACACGCTGGCACGCCTCAATGCGCTTCGCGCCGATCGCTCCCGCAATTCGCGCCCGATGATGGATGCGCTCAACCTGTTCGCAGGCGCCGATCCGGACGCGCTGCAACACGCGCTCACGAATATCGATGCGGACTGTCTATTCGACCATCTCGCTTATTTCCTGAGCGGCGAAGACGAGACGGCTTGGCCCCATTTTCGCCATGACGTCGACAACGCCGTGCTCACAGCATTCGCAGCCGGGCCGGACATCTTCGCCGGCTTCGTCGCCTCCTTGCTCGATGTCGCCGAACCGCGCAATTCATGGGATATGTTGCAAGCCGCATCCCTTGTGAAGGATGACCGTCTTGGCGAGGCCGTCGTCAGAATAGCGGATCAATGGAGCAATGAAAGCGGGCCCCTTGGTATCGTCGCTATCCCGCTTGTCGCGCAAGGGCGCTTTCGAGAACTCTTCTCTTTGCTGATGAACGCCGACCAAGTGTCCTGGATCGCTGAGGGCGTCATCCTGCCCGACCATTTGGCGGACTGTGCGGATCAGATTGACGAGAGGGAGCGCCAGCAGGTTTTAGACGAATTGGATCATGCCAGCGACGATGAACGTCGCAGGCGCATGATCGGCCTGATTGATCTCCTCAGGATCAAGGAAGGGGAAGGCCGACTCCGCGCCATTATGAGCGATGAGCTGACGGACGATTCGATGCGCCTCGCCGCAGCCAAAAGTCTCCTTGCTCTCGGCAGCGATCAATCCGGCCTCGGGACACTGGCCGGCTCCGTCCTGAAATCTACCGAAAAGAACAAACCTCTTTTCGAAGCGGCGGCAGATCTATGCCTCAGATTGGACGATCGAGAGGCGAAGGACGTCGTCAGACAATATTTCAGGACCAAGACTGAAGGTTCATTCAGCAGCACAGAAAGCCAGCTCCTCGGTTGGCTGATCAATGACGTCGATTTGAATACGCTTGAAGATATTCTCGCGGAAAACTCGACGCGCTTCGTCCAGGAGGAACTGCAGAGCGTCACTCGCAACGCCAAAGCCAAGCAGGGAGATGAGAGCGTCGCCGCGGAACTTGAAGACCTAGCGCTATCGCCGGCGCGAGGTTTTTTCGGTCGCGATAAACCTGCTTACGCTTTACGCTCTCTCGCCCAGCTTAAACCGGACACCGCCTTCGACATCGCTGCGAACCGGTATTTTTTTCAGCCTACGGCGGATAACGCGGAGCGTTTGTGGTCGCTGAACCCGGAACGGGCGCTAGATCTTCTATTTGACCAGACTGAAATCGAGACGAAGCCAAGCATCGTTCGCATGATCGGACGAAAACTGAACCTCAATTCTCCGAACCAGGACGGGCTGATAGAAAAAGTCTGCAAGAGATGCCTCGACAATGATCCGGAAACAACACGCCTCGCCGTCGCCATTCTCGCCTGGCTTGAAGGTGAGCAGATTGAGAGAACGATCAAAATTCTGACGAAAAATGCCGACCGCAAGACGGCGCATGACGCCCAACAAGCGCTCCGGGAGTTTCGCCGCCGCTCAGCGGGCCGGCGAAGCCGTGAGGCGCTGGAACGCTCCGACCGGCCGCTCGTATTTCTGCACCTCAATCGAATCATCGATGGTGGAGACTGGAAGCTCGCCGAGCTTGGTGAAAAAACGACTCTCGGGCTGCCGGATTCCCCAATCTTCGGATCACTCCATGCTGAAGGCTATGTCCGTCGCCTCCTCCGAAAAGCGCGCGAGGCGGAGCGAAGGAAGAAGGACTAAGGGGTCCCCGAGCGCCAAGGATCGATCCCACTTTGAGTTACATCTTTCTCTTGGGCTGCAGATCTAACGAGCCCGCTTTCGCGCCCATATTCGGAGGCCTTAAGACCGCCCGCTTTCACCGAAAGTGCGATGTTGTTGGCATTGGCGCAGGTTTGCGCAATGCCCGCTTTCGCTTAGCCTTCAACACTGATTTGTTGCTGAATTCCCTCTCTTTTCGTCGTCTTTGCCGCATCGCGCTCCGCCCCAATTCACCCCAAATAACCCCAAATTTCCTCCAGTGACTTTCGGCGCTCCGTGAGCCGATCATCGACTTTGGAACGAGCGATCATTCGCGAGGCTGAAGTCGATCATGACCCCGACCCGAATCCTTATCGGACAGGCCTTCGTCGTGATGGCGATCATTGCGGCGGCGCTTCAGGCGGCGACGCAATATGTCGCCGCGGCGTTCGGCTACGATCGAGCGCTCGGTGCTCCGTGGTCGGAGTTAGGCGAGACGCCGGTCTATTATCCATGGCGCCTTTTTGAATGGTGGTACGCCTATGAGGCCTATGCGCCGGACATCTTCATGGCTGGCGGGGCGATCGCCGCCGCCGGCGGCATGCTCGGCGCTGTCGCCGCGGTCGCAGGGTCTCTGTGGCGCGCGCGGCAACAGCGCAATGTCACGACCTATGGTTCGGCGCGCTGGGCGAGGGCCCGCGATATTGCGGCGTCCGGGCTGTTCCGCCCCGAGGGCATTTTCCTCGGACGCTGGCGCAATGCCTATCTCCGCCATGACGGTCCCGAACATGTCATGGCGTTCGCCCCGACGCGGTCGGGCAAGGGCGTCGGGCTCGTTATTCCGACGCTGCTCTCCTGGACGGGAAGCGCAGTCATCCACGATATCAAGGGCGAGAACTGGACGCTGACCTCCGGCTGGCGGTCGCGCTTCTCGCATTGCCTCCTTTTCGATCCGACCAATCCGAAGTCGGCCCGGTACAATCCGTTATTGGAAGTCCGGAAAGGCGAGGGGGAGGTTCGCGATGTCCAGAATATCGCCGACATCCTCGTCGATCCTGAAGGCTCGCTCGAGCGCCGCTCCCACTGGGAGAAGACCGGCCACGCGCTCCTTGTCGGCGTTATTCTGCATGTCCTCTATGCCGAGGAAGAAAAGACCCTCGCGCGTGTCGCCTCGTTCCTCTCTGACCCCTCGTGGACTTTCGAAAAAACCCTCGGCCGGATGAAGGCGACCAATCACCTCGGCACGAAAGAATCGCCGATGGTCCACCCCGTGGTCGCGCAGGTCGCACGCGAGCTCCTCAACAAGTCGCAGAACGAGCGCTCGGGCGTCCTTTCAACCGCGATGAGTTTTTTCAGCCTCTATCGCGATCCGACAATCGCTAATGTCACGAGCGCATGCGACTGGCGCATTCGCGATCTCATTGATGCCGCCCATCCCGTCTCGCTCTATCTCGTCGTCCCGCCGTCGGACATCTCGCGCACCAAGCCGCTGATCCGCCTCGTCCTCAACCAGATCGGGCGGCGCCTCACGGAAGAACTTGAAACGGCGACGACGCCCAAGCGCCACAAGCTCCTGATGATGCTCGACGAGTTCCCGGCGCTCGGGCGGCTCGATTTCTTCGAATCGGCGCTCGCCTTCATGGCCGGTTATGGCGTTCGCGCCTATCTGATCGCGCAGTCCCTGAACCAGATCGAGAAGGCCTACGGGCCGAACAATTCGATCCTCGATAATTGCCATGTGCGCGTCGCCTTCGCGGCGAATGACGAGCGCACCGCGAAACGGATTTCCGACGCGCTCGGCACGGCGACGGAACTCCGCGCACAGCGCAACTATGCCGGCCATCGTCTCGCGCCCTGGCTCGCCCATGTCATGGTCTCGCGCCAGGAAACCGCGCGCCCGCTGCTGACTCCCGGCGAGGCGATGCAGCTTCCCGCCGATGACGCGATCGTCATGATCGCCGGGTCCCCGCCGATCCGCGCGAAGAAGCTCCAATATTACAACGACCGGAATTTCCTCGCGCGCCGCCTGCCAGCGATGACGATCGGCGAAGGACAAGCCCAATATCCCGATGCGCCGCCGTCGCGTGCCGACGACTGGACGGGGATGGTCGCGCGCGTTGATCCGCTGCTCGCACTCGATGATGAAGACGAATTCGCTGCCGCCATCGCTGACGACGAAAGCGGCTTGCAGCAGGTCCCGGCGCTCGATCCGAAACCGGCAGCGCCCGGCATCACCGCCGATCCAAACGAGGATGCGCGCGATGACGGCGGCGACTTCGCCGCGGCGCGGAAGCTGGAACGGCTCGGGTCTGACCCGGCGAAGCGCGCCGTGCTCGATCGCCATGACGGCATGCTCGACAGGGCCATGTCATGAGCACCATCAAGCGCCGCATCTCGATCTATCTCTCGCCCGACGCCGAGCGGCTCCTGACCCGCGCCATCGAAGACCGCGGCGCCAGCATGAGTGGCGTCGTCGAGGCCGCGATCAAGGCGATGCTCGACGAGGACGCGCAGCTGTCCGAGCTCGGGCTATTGAGCGGTCGCTTGCAGAAGCTCGCGCGCGCCGCCGAGAAGATCGCCGACGAGACGACGGCGCAGACGGAGTCGCTCGCGCTCTTCATCCTCTATTATCTCTGCATCACGCCGCCGCTGCCTGAGTCGTCACGCGCCGCCGCCGAAGCGCTCGGGCAAAAGCGCTTCGACCGCTTCATCGGCCAGGTCAGCGAAAAACTCCTCGGGCGGACAAGCTACACCGACGAAATCCTCGCCCGCATCGATCTCGTGCGCGCCGAAAAGCCAAGGTTGGAGGCGGTCTCGTGAGCGGCGATAGAGGCAACTCCGCGACCAACCTCCGGCGCGCCGCCATGCTGAAGACGGCGTTTGGCCCGGTCATCGGCGCGGCGCTCGAGGACGCCAGCGTCATCGAGATTATGGCGAACCCCGACGGCGCGCTCTGGATCGAACGGCATCGCACCGGGCGAGAACGCGCGAGCGAGGATATCCGCGCCGGCGACGCCGAACGCATCATCCGCTTGGTCGCCAGCCATGTCGGCGTCGATTGCGGGCGCGATCATCCGGTGGTTTCCGCAGAGCTCCCCGGAAGCGGCGAGCGCTTCGAGGGCGTGTTGCCGCCGGTCTCGACCGCGCCCACCTTCGCGATCCGAAAGCCCGCCGGGCGCGTCATTGATCTTGAGACCTATGTCGCCGACGGCGTCCTCTCCGGCGCCGATGCGCTGGTCCTCCGCGCCGCGATTGTCGAACGCCGCAATATTCTGATCGCCGGAGGAACGTCGTCGGGGAAGACGACGCTTGCCAATGCGCTCCTCGCCGAGATCGCGAGATGCGAAGAGCGCATCGTCATTCTCGAAGACACGCGCGAGCTTTTCTGCGCGGCGGAAGATTCGGTCTGTTTGCGCAGTTCCGCGACCGTCCCCCTCGAAGCGCTCGTCCGATCGACCATGCGGCTTCGCCCGGACCGCATCATTGTCGGCGAGGTCAGGGGCGGGGAGGCGTTCGATCTTCTGAAGGCCTGGAACACCGGCCATCCCGGCGGCGTCGCGACGGTGCATGCGAATTCCGCAGCCGCCGCGCTGACGCGCATCGAGCAATTGATTGGCGAGCGGACGAACCACATCCCCTGCCAGCTCATCGCCGACGCCGTCGATCTCGTCCTCTTCATCGCCAAGAAAAACGGCCAGCGCCGCGTCACCGAAATCCTCCGCGTCGACGGCCTCGACGAGATCGGCGGTTACGCAACGAGGCCCGCCATTCCAACCGATTCCCTGAAACTCACCGAAGGAGCCCATCCATGACCACTAACATTCAACAACGCCGGTTGTTGCTCGCGGCCTCGATCGTCGCGGGCGCCGCCATCATTGCGAGCCCGGCATTCGCCGCCGGGTCCGGCATGCCCTGGGAGGCGCCGTTGGCTTCGATCCTCGCTTCGATCGAAGGGCCGGTCGCGCGCATCGTCGCCGTCATCATCATCATCATCACCGGATTGTCGCTCGCTTTCGGCGACACGTCGGGCGGCTTCCGGCGGTTGATTCAGATCGTCTTCGGGCTGTCGATCGCCTTCGCGGCGACGAGCTTCTTCCTCGCCTTCTTTTCGTTTGGCGGCGGCGCGCTGGTCTGACGGAAGGAGAAAAAAGTGACCGAAGGCTATTCTATTCCGTTCCGGCGTAGCGTCGCCGAGCCCATCCTGATGGCGGGCGCGCCGCGCGGCATCGCGATCCTCAACGGCACGATCGCCGCTTCGGTCGGCCTCGGCCTCCAGATGTGGATCGCCGGGATCGTTATCGGAATCCTCGGTCACGCCGCCGCCGTCTACGCCGCGAAGAAAGACCCCGCCTTCATCGAGGTCGGCCTCAGGCACCTCAAACACAAAGCGTATCTCTCATGTTGAACCTCAAGGAATACCAGCAGCGCCCGAAACGCATCGCCGACTATTTGCCGTGGGCGATGCTCGCCGCGCCCGGAATCGTTCTGGGCAAGGACGGGAGTTTCCTGAGGACGATCCGCTATCGCGGGCCCGACCAGGCGAGCGCGGGCGAGGAAGAACTCGTCGCCTTCACGGCGCGCGTCAACAATGTCCTGAAGCGTTTCTCATCCGGCTGGGCGCTGTTCTTCGAAGCGGCGCGGCGCCAGGCGGCCGATTATCCGCACTCTGAATTCGAAAATGCCGCGACGTTCCTTGTCGATGAAGAACGGCGCGCGAGCTTCGAAGCGGCGGGGCGGCTCTTCGAGAGCGACTATTATCTTTCCTTCGCTTGGCTGCCGCCGAAGGATTCGACGCGGCAAAGCGAAGCCTTGTTCCTCGATCGCGGCGAGGAAGCGAAGTCCCTTTCCTGGCGCGATCATCTTGAATTCTTCATCCGCGAGACCGACCGCGCCATTGATCTGCTCGAGACTTTGCTGCCGGAATGCGCGGCGTTCGATGATGCGGGAACGCTCTCTTATCTCCACGCCTGCATCTCGACCAAGGCGCATCCGATCGGCGTCCCCGAGACGCCGATATTCCTTGATGCGTTGCTCGCAGATTCGGCGCTCACTGGCGGGCTCGAACCGATGCTCGGCGACGAGCATCTCCGCATCGTCTCGGTGCTCGGCTTTCCGCCGGCCTCGGAACCCGCCTTCCTCGACGCGCTCAATCGCCTCGGCTTCGCCTATCGCTGGACGACGCGCTTCATCGCGCTCGACAAGGCCGCCGCATCAAAAGAGATCGCGAAAGTCCGGCGGCAATGGTTTTCGAAGCGGAAGTCGATCGGCGCGATCATCAAGGAGACATTGTTCAACGAGCAAAGCGTCCTTGTCGACGCCGACGCCGACAACAAGGCCGCCGACGCTGACGCGGCATTACAAGAATTGGGAGCCGACGACGTCGCCTTCGGGTACCTCACCACGACCGTCGTCGTTTCCGATTTGAATCGCGACCATGCCGACGCGAAAGCGAAGGAAATCGAGCGCGTGCTGGGCGGCCTCGGCTTTGCGACCGTCCGCGAAAGCGTCAACGCGGTCGACGCCTGGCTCGGGTCCTTGCCGGGCCATCTCTACGCCAATCTCCGCCAGCCTCTCGTTCACACATTGAACCTCGCGCATCTTGCGCCCTTGTCGGCGGTCTGGGCGGGCGAAGCATGGAACGCGCATCTGGATGCGCCGCCGCTCATCCAGGCGGTGACGCATGAGACGACGCCCTTCCGCCTCTCGCTCCATGTCGGCGATGTTGGACACTCGTTTATTGTCGGGCCGACCGGGGCGGGGAAATCGGTCCTGCTCGCGCTCGTCGCCTTGCAGTTCAAGCGATACGGCAATGCGCAAATCTTCGCCTTCGACAAAGGTCGCTCATTACGCGCTGCGTTCCTGGCGCTCGGCGGCGCATATCATGATCTCGGGAGCGCGAATGCGCCGGCGTTCCAGCCGCTGAAAGACATCGTTAGGGAAGACGGCCGCGCCAAGGCGCAAGCCTGGCTTCTCGCCTTGCTCGCGCAAGAAGGCGTCGCCGTCGATCCATCGGTGCGCGACGCGCTGTGGTCGGCGCTTCAGAGCCTCGCGCAATCGCCGGCAACAGAGCGGACTCTTACAGGCCTGACGCTCTTGCTGCAGCGCGCCGATCTCCGCGACGCGTTAAAGCCGTTCACTATTGACGGCGCCCATGGCGCGCTCTTCGACGCCGAAGACGAGACTCTCGACCTGCGCTCTGCCGTCCTCTTCGAAATGGAAGCGCTGATGCGACAGCCGAGCGCCGTCGCGCCCGCGCTCCTCCATCTCTTCAACCAGCTAGAGACGCGGTTCGACGGCAGTCCGACATTGCTCATCATCGACGAAGCCTGGGTGTTCCTCGATCATCCGCTTTTCGCGGCGCGCCTGCGCGATTGGTTAAAGACGCTCAGGAAGAAAAACGTTTCAGTGGTCTTCGCGACGCAAAGTCTCTCTGATATCGAAGAGACAAAGATCGCGCCGGCAATCATCGAAAGCTGCGCCTCGCGGATATTCCTCCCTAACGCCCGCGCCGGCGAAGCCGCGATCCGCCGCGCCTATGAGGCCTTCGGATTGAATGCGCGGCAGATCGACATCATCGCCCGAGCGACGCCCAAGCGGCATTACTATTACCAGTCCGCGCTCGGCGACCGCTTGTTCGAACTGGGCCTTGGTCCCGTTGCCCTCGCATTATGCGGCGCGTCGGACCCTGAGACCCAGAAGCTCATCGACAAGATCGTGAAGGAGTCGCCGGGGGAATTCGCGTCGGCGTTCCTCACCGCGCGCGGCCTTTCCTGGGCCGGCGACCTCATCCGCCGATACCAATCCGAAAACCCGTCAACCGAAGGAGAATTCCTATGCGCCGCCGAATGAAGAACCTCGCCGCCGCCAGCGTCACGGCTTTGACGGCATCGCTCGCGCTCCCGTCCGCGGCCAATGCGCAGTTCTTCGGCGGCATCGTCTACGACCCGACCAATTACGCGCAGAACCTGCTGACCGCGACGCGGACGCTCACCATGATCAACAACCAGGTGAAGCAATTGACCAATGAAGCGCAGATGCTGGTCAATGAGGCGAAGGAGCTCGCAAACCTTCCCTATACGGCGCGTGCGGCGCTCAATGCCCGTCTTACCGAGATCGAGACATTGATCCGGACCGCGAACGGGCTCGCCTATGATGTCGCCTCGATCGACGCCTCCTTCCGCGCGCTGTTTCCGGAAGATTATTCCGCCTTCACAAACGCTGCGATGGCGAACGACGCGCGCACCCATTGGCAAGAAGCCTCGCGCGCTTTCCATGACGCGATGATCATGCAAGCCAAGATCGCCGAGACGATCTCCGCCGACATGGCCTCGCTCGACGAGATCGTCACAGAGAGCGAACGCGCCGTCGGCAATTTGCAAGTCGAACAGGCCGGCAACCAGCTTCTCGCGCTGCAAGTCAAACAGGCGATGCAGTCGGCGGAGCTTTTCGCTGTCGCCTCCCGCGCCGACGCCTTGGACCGCGCAAGGCAATTGCAGACCGAAGAACGCGCGCGCATCGCCAATGCCCGCTTCATCGGCGACGGGATCATGTACCCGTAAGCGAGCATTGAGGAGACGCGGTCATGAACAATTTGAATGTGATCGACCAGTTCCTTGCGATATTCGTCGCCTATATCGATTCCGGCTTCGGCCTCCTGCAGGGCGATGTCGGATTCCTGACCGCGATATTGATCGGCATCGACGTCGTCCTCGCGGGGCTCTTCTGGTCGATGAACGGCGTCGACAATGTGCTGGGCCAGTTTGTCAAGAAGGTCCTCTATGTCGGGGCCTTCGCTTTCATCATCAACAATTTCCGGCTGCTGTCGGATATCATCTTTGCGAGTTTCGCCGGCTTGGGGCTCGTCGCAACCGGGTCGACCATCACCGCGGCGCAATTGATGCAGCCGGGCTTTGTCGCCGACACCGGCTACCAGGCGGCCTATCCGTTATTGGGCGAGGCGAATGCGCTGCTTGGATTCCCGAGCTTCTTCTCGAATTTCGTGACCATCGCGATCATCCTGCTCGCTTGGGCGATCGTCCTCTTCGCCTTCTTCATCCTCGCGATCCAGCTCTTCGTCACCATCATCGAATTCAAGCTGACGACCCTCGCCGGCTTCGTCCTCGTTCCCTTCGCGCTCTGGAACAAGACCTCCTTCCTCGCCGAACGCGTTCTCGGCAATGTGATGGCCTCGGGCGTCAAGCTCATGGTGCTCGCCATCATTGTCGGCATCGGCTCGACGATTTTCTCCTCAGTCACCGCGAGCTTCACGCCGGGCGCCATCACCCTCGAAGACGCCGCCGCGACGATTCTCGCGTCGCTCTCGCTGCTCGCGCTCGGCCTGTTCGGGCCGGGCATTGCGACGGGGCTCATCTCCGGCGCGCCCCAACTGGGCGCAGGCGCCGCGGTCGCGACTGCGGCCGGAACCGGCGCCGCCGTGCTCGGCGCCGGCGCCTTGGCCGCAGGCGGGGCGCGCGCGACTGCAGCTGCAGGACAATCGGCCGTGCGCGCCGGCGCGTCGTTGGCGGGCGGCGCCAACACAGCCTGGACCCTCGGCAAGGCGGCGTCCGGCGCGTCGGGCAAAAGCGGCGCGGCGGCAGGCGCCGCAAGCGTTGCGACCGCCGGCGCCGCGTCTGTCATGCAAGGCGTGCGCTCAACCGTTTCGCGCGCGTTTGGCGATCCGGGACAAGCCTTCGATTCTGGCGCGCGCGCCGCCTTCACCGCGACCGGCGGCAAGATCGCCGGCCCGTCAGCGGCATCAGCAGCAGGTTCATCCGCATCGGCATCGATCGGGGGCGCGCCGCAATGGGCGGAGCGCCTGCGCCGAGAGCAAGGCCTCCGCGACGCGGGGATGACCGCGACGCATGTGATCGCGTCCGGCGATCGCGGCGGCAGCGGCGAGGCCCCAAAATTGAGAGAGGATCGCGAGTGATGCGTTTTCGACGGTCATCGGTTCATTATGGCGAAGCGCCAGCCGCGGAGACGCCTTACATGCGCGCGGGGCAAGCCTGGGACGAGCGCATCGGCTCGGCGCGGGCGCAAGCCGCCAATTGGCGCTATGCCGCCTTTGCTTCGCTCGTCATCGCCGGCGGCGCCGTCGCCGGCCTCATCTGGCAATCCTCACGTTCCATCGTCACGCCCTATGTGGTCGAGGTCGATGATAAAGGAACGGTGCGCGCAGTCGGTCTGGCGAATGAAAGCTACAAGCCGTCGGACGCGATCATTGCGCAGACGCTTGCGAACTTCATTCGCGATGTGCGCTCGGTCTCGATCGATCCCGTCATCGTCCGCGAGAACTGGCTCAAGGCCTATGACTACGCGACCGATCGCGGCGCGATGGCGCTTAATGACTACGCGCGCGAAAACGATCCTTTCGCTGAAGTCGGCCGCCGCAGCGTCACGGTCGAGGTCGCGAGCGTCGTCCGCGCGTCGGACGATTCCTTCGAGCTTCGCTGGACCGAAAAGACCTATCAGGGCGGCCAGTTCGAACGCGCCGACCGCTACACGGCGCATTTGACCGTCATCGTCTCGCCGCCTCGCACGGCGGAAGCCCTCTCGAAGAACCCGCTCGGCCTCTTCGTTCACGCCATCAACTGGTCGAAGGACCTCAGCCCCGGAGAACCGTCATGAGAGTTACCGCGCCAAGCCTCGCGCTCGCCGCTCCGATCCTGCTCGGCGCTTGCGCAACCCAATATCCCGACATCGCGCTCGACGCGGCCCCGATGCGACCGGCGAAAGTCGTGAGCTTCGACGACATGAAACCGGTGAAGGAATTCGTCGAAACGCCGACGCCTTACCCTCTGCCGGGGCAATTGAAACCGGTCGAGACGCCGACGGCGCTTGGCCTCGATTTGAAACCCTTCGAGCGCATCGACGCCGCGAATAGCCTCGCGACGATCGAGCCGGACGCCGATCGCTTCGTCAACGCCGTGCAAATCTATCCCTTCATGGAGGGCGCGCTCTACCGGCTCTACGCAGCGCCCGAACAGGTGACCGACATCGCATTGGAGCCCGGCGAGCGTTTGAACTCGGTTTCCGCCGGCGACACTGTGCGCTGGGTGATCGGCGACACCGCAAGCGGCGCAAGTAATGCCGAACGAACGCACATCCTCGTCAAGCCGATCGCGCCGGGCCTCTCGACCAATCTCGTCATCGCAACGAATAAGCGCGCCTATCACCTCGAAATGCGCTCGTTCCGCGAAACCTATATGGCGGCGATCTCCTGGACCTATCCGCAGCCCGAGCTTTCGAAGCGCCGCGAAGAGAATGCGCGCGTCGCCGAGAAGGCGGCCTCCGTCGTTGAAACCGGCGTCGACCCCAAAGACCTGCAGTTCCGCTACGAAATCGAGGGCGACAAGCCCCATTGGCGGCCCGTTCGCGCTTTCGATGACGGCCGGCAGGTCTTCATCCAGTTCCCGGAAGCGATCGCCCAGGGCGAGGCGCCGCCGCTCTTCGTGTTGTCGCGCGACGGCAAGCCGGAGCTCGTCAATTACCGCATGCGCGGGACTTATTATGTCGTCGACCGGCTCTTCGCTGCCGCGGAGCTCCGCCTTGGCGAGAAACGCCAGGCGATCGTCCGCATTCGCCGCACGGACCTCGGAGGCGCGCGCTGAAATGACCGCCGCCGCGACCATCAAACAGGCGCCGGACGTTGCAGAAGATGCGCTGCAATTGCGCGGCCGCCCGCGCGCAGTCACGCGCCTCAACAAGCGGGCGCTGATGGTCGCCGCCGGCGGCGCGGCGCTCCTGATCTTCGCTGCGATGAGCGTTGCGTTGCGGCCGCCGCGGGCGATCGGCGAGGCTCAACACAAGGAGCTCTACAATGTCGAGACCAAGCCGACCGCCGAAGGGCTCGAAACGCTCCCTAAATCGTACGCCGACGTGAAGACGCCGCCGAAGCTTGGCGCGCCGCTGCCGGGTGATCTCGGGCTCGCCCTCCATCATGCCGAACAATCGCTCGCGGTATCCGGCGAGGAAGGCTATCTCGACCGGCCGGACTATGCGGCGCTGTCGCCGACGCCGTTTCGGAATTCGCCGGAGGCAGACGCCGAAAGGCAAGCGGCGCTCAAAGAAGCGCAGATCGGCCAGGCGGCGCGCGAAGCGGGCGTCTTCTTCCAGCTGTCACAGCGGAACGCGCATCAGAATTCGGACGCCGCTCCGCTCTCATTCAGCGAAGCGCCGTTCGGCGATATCCCCGGCGCGAGGCCCGCGCCTTTCGGCGCCGAACGCGATGAAGACCCGAACCGGCAATTCCGGAAACTGTCGTTTCTCGAAGGCGCGAACGAAACTTCGACCGATAATCCGCACCGCATCGAGGAGCCCGCAACGCCGTTCGAAGTGATGGCGGGGACCGTCATCCCTGCAAGTCTCATTACTGGGATCAATTCGGATTTGCCGGGAACCGTGATCGCGCAGGTGACGCAGAATGTTTATGACAGCGTCACCGGTCACTATGTGCTGATCCCGCAAGGCGCGAAGCTGATCGGCCGTTATGACAGCGTCATCGCGTTCGGCCAGAGCCGCGCGCTGCTGGTCTGGTCGCGCATCATGTATCCCGACGGCGCATCGATCATTATCGACAACATGCCGGCGAGCGATGTCGCGGGCTATTCAGGCCTTGCCGACCAGGTCGACTTCCACACGTTCCGCATCTTGAAAGGCGTCGTGCTTTCGACCTTGCTCGGCGTCGGCACGGAACTTTCCTTCGGCGACGACGAGACCGATCTCGTCCGGGCGCTGCGCGAGTCAACGCAGAATTCGGCAAACCAGGCCGGCCAGAAAATCGTCCAGCGAAATCTCGACATCCAGCCGACCATCAAGGTTCGGCCCGGCTGGCCGCTCCGCGTCATCGTTCACAAGGACCTCGTCTTGCGCCCCTTTGACCCTGAGGCGCGGCGATGAGTCTGAAGATCGGCCCCATCCCAGATCGTGCGCCGGCGAAGCTTACCTTATCGCTCGCGCCCGAATTCATGGCGGCGCTCGCCGATTACGCGGCGATCCACGCCGCCGAGCATGGGCGCGATACGTCTGTCGCCGAGCTCGCCGCGCTCATGATCGAGAAATTCCTCGAGACGGACGCGGGCTTCCGTCGCGCTCGAAAGACCCTTCATCAAACCGCCAAAGCAAAGGAGTAGACCATGGCTGTCATAGGAAAATTCTCGAAAACTGCGGACGGATACGCCGGGACCATCCGCACCATGACCATCAACGTCAAGGCCGCCTTCGTCGCCAACGACAAGAACGGCAATGACAAGGCGCCGGACTTCAAGCTCATAGTTGGGGAGAAGGAATTCGGCGCCGCCTGGCGCGCCAAAGCGAAAGGCGAGGGCGGCAAGCCGTTCCTGCGGGTCGAGCTCGACGACCCGAGTTTTGCAAGCCCCGTCCGCGCCGCGCTGTTCGAAAGCGGCGAGGACGGGAAGGAGGCGTTGGTGTGGAATCGGTCACGTCGTGAAGACTGATAGGTGCTTCCTTGAACGCGGAGGCAAATTTGTAGGAGTAGAGCGATGGCCCACATCGATGTTGCTACAGGGTTGTCCCGGCGAAATCCCGAACGATTAAGCAATGCTGAAGCGGCAGAATACCTTGGGCTTAAAGCGGCGACACTGAACAAGTGGCGCGTCTACGGAGCAGGACCTCCGTTTTTAAAGGTCGGACGCCTCATTCGCTATCGCAAGTCAGACCTAGACGCCTATCTCGCGGGTCGCCTTGTTCGTTCGACGGCAGAGGCGGCCGCCAAATTAAGCTGAGCTTTTCGCTCGCAGCTTGTTGTAGATCCTTTCGACGTCGTCAGCGACAGGTCGGCGGGCTTCGATCAATAAATGAGCATAGCGCTCTGTGGTTGACGATTTCTTGTGGCCAAGATTCGCTCCTATGATTTTCAACGATTGGCCAGAATTTATCGCAAATGACGCATAAGCGTGTCGGAAATCATGCACCCTGAAGTCTTCGAGCCCAGCGCGTTTTTGTATTTGCGTCCAAGTATGCCGGATATTCGTGGTATGCCCAAGCTTGCTCTGGTCCGAGGCAAATACAAATTCTGCGTCCTTGGCGGCAGTCGACCGCCGACGCCTCAATATCTCGATACACCGTCCAGAGAGCGGAATTACTTTGGGCTGGCTGGTTCCACCCGTCTTGTGGCGCAGCGGCGGCAGTATGAGAAACCGCCTTTCAAAATCGACCTCTCGCCAGCGCAATCCTTGAATTTCGCCGCGGCGCGCCGCCGTGTAGGATATGAGCTCGACGCAATCGACTTGATCCTGCGAAATCGCTTCTTCTTCAAGCAATGCTTTGATCGCAGCAAATAGCTTTCTTGCTTCGCTCTCACTCAAATACCGCTGGCGCACGCCATCCTGCATCTTTCGGATTCGGTCGCATGGATTGGTCGGAATAACTTCGCGCTCCACTGCCCAGCCGAGAGCCGCGGAAAGTGAACGAACTGCATGAGCGGCAGCGCCTGGGCCGCCTTTAACTGGCTTGCCACGACCAGCAACCTTACCGCGGGCTGACTTCCCGTTCAGCACATCATTTTGAAACTGAGAAATATCCTTTGGTTTGAGCTCATCGACAACGCGCCTGCCGAGTAGAACGCGCACATGGTTATTGAGATAGCATTTGTCGTTGGCCCAGCTTGAAGCTCGCTTGTCGGGTCGATCGCGCGGACCTTCCTCCAGATACATGTCAATCAGTTTGGTAACGGTGATTGCCTTCGAACCGGCCGCCGCTTTTTGGGCGCCTGGGTCGATTCCTTTTGCGATCTCGCCAATCACTTCCTGCGCCTTTTTGCGAGCAGAATCTGCAGTCCAGGGATCGCCATGCTTTCCGATGGTATACCACCGGAACCGGCCCCTAATTCGGTACGTGACGGAGTAGACCTTTCGCCCGGTAGGATAACCACGAACGCAAAAGCCGTTCAGCTCAGTGTCCCAAAGACGCGTCTCTTTGCCATCTGTCGGCTCGAGAGCATCCACTGATCGTTTCGTAATTTTCGCTTTGAGCTTCATTTTCACATTGAGGCAATTCGGAAGTCCAAACCGGATTTCGGGGTACGCCGCCACATGCTAGCGGAGAATTCCCCGCTAGCAAATCGCTAGCACTTGGAGCGAAATCAGGGCCAATTTGGGAAAACGCGGTCTCACGCGGGAAATGTAAAAAAGGCCGATATTACGCTATAAAATCAACGCGTTTTCGCTTTTTGACGCGCATGCGTCGCGTTCAGAAATCTGGGTTGAAAAAGCCTTCCAAGCTAAAGACGCGGGTTCGATTCCCGCTACCCGCTCCAGTCGCCGC
>CALAZI010000198.1 GCA_937895955.1 uncultured Alphaproteobacteria bacterium
GCGATGAGCCCTTCGCCGTGTCTCTCCCTGATGAAATCGTTCCGCACCGGCCCGGCTTCCTAAAACAGATGGTCGACGCCTATCAAAAGGTCGGCGGCAATCTCGTCGCCGTCGAGGAAGTGCCGAATAAAGAGACGAGCAAATACGGCGTCATCGCCCCGAAGGCGCGCAAGGACAATCTCATCGAGATGACCGGCATGGTCGAAAAGCCGAAACCGGAAGACGCGCCGTCGAATTTCCGCATCATCGGCCGCTATATCCTGCAGCCGGATATTTTCGCGCTGCTGGAACGCCAAGAAAAAGGCGCCGGCGGCGAAATTCAGCTCACCGATTCCATGAACAAGCTGAACGCGAAGCAGACCTTTCACGCCTGCATCTGCGAAGGCGTCATTCACGATTGCGGCTCGAAACTCGGCTGGCTGCAGGCGAATGTCGATCTCGGCCTGCAAAACGCCGATTTCGGCGCCGCTCTCGCCGACTACGCCCGCGCAAGGCTGAAATAGCATCGCCGCAAAAGGAAAACGGCGGGACTTGCGTCCCGCCGCTCCTTAACTGATCCGCCTTATGCGCGTCCGCGATGCGCGGCGGCGCGATGATGATCAATCGTCGTCGTCATCGTTCAGGGCGCCGAACTTCTTCAGCGCCGCGACAGCGTCAATGAAGCCGTAGCCGGAATCGAAATCGAAACCGTTTCCAAGCTCGTTGAACGTCTGGATCGTCGCGCCGGTTCCGTTGCTGGCCCTGACCGTCATGTTCTGCGCGGTCTTGCGCATCACCTTGTAGATCTCGGCCGGTTCCGTCCGGCTGCAAGGCCCGAGCAGCGCGCCCTGCGCGATCATCGCGTCAACCTGCGCGGCGGGAACCGAAAGGTCACTGCCGTTCTTGCGCAGGTTCTTGGTGTTGCCCTGGCGGCGTTTCGGCTTGCACATCCGATACTCGCCGTTTTGCAGAATTTCGGAATCTTCCGAATCGATCATCATCGCCGCCACGGCCGCCGCATGAGGCGCCGCCGCCGAGGTGCCGAAGAAGTTCGGGAATTCGCCGGGCTCGCCCGTCTGGAACACGCCGTCGCCGTCATCGTCGTCACGGCTCGTGTCGTTGAAGAAGAACGAAGTGTTCGTTCCGTCCGGCGCCGTCAGGCCGGGCTTCTTGCGAATGTCCGGCCGTCTCAGGCGATTGCCGGCCGTGTCGAAGAAGATCGGCGTGCCGCCGGCCGACGAGAAGTCATTCAGGCAAGCGGGCACGCATTCCGGTTCGCCCGCCTGGGCGCGAAGCTGCAAGGTGTTCGGATCGCCGATGAATTCTTCGGTGAAATAGAACGCCGCAGCGCCGACGCCTTCAGCGCCTTGCGCATTGTTATGTCCGTAACCGGACGGCGCGTTGATGGCGTATTCCGCCGCCGCGAATCCGCCGCCGAAAACGACGAATTTCACGAAGCCGGGCGCCGCGCCCGATTGCGTTTCAAAGCCGATCTGAACCGTCGATCCGCCGATAAAGTCGACGAGCGACACGAGTTCGATCGCGTCGCCGCCCATGCCGCCGTCGATCGGCACGCCGCCGTCGGTGAACTGGAACTGGCAAAGCCCGTTCGCCGGGAAGACGAAGACGCCGCCGGGGAAGCAATCGGCGACGCGGACGCCCGCCTGGTCGAACATGATGACGTCGACGTCATTCTGCGCGCCGGGCGCGCCCGAGACGGAAAAGTTCGGACTGTCCCAGTTGAAGGCGAGATTGGTTTGCAAGGCGCCGTTGAGCGTGACGGTGTTGAGATGATCAACGCCAGGCCCCGGATCAAAGTCGTGGAAAAGACCGTCCGGCGTGTTGGCGGCGCGATAAGTATCCTGGAACGCATCGCGCGCCCTGTTGCCGTTCGACGAATAATACGGAACGCCGAGACGCGCCGCTTCGTCCGCCGCCTGCGCGATAATGCCGTCCTGGAACATCGGTTCGGCGAAATAGATGACGTCGTCGACGATGACGTCGGCGCCCGCCTTGGCGAGTTCGACGATCCCGTCGGCGAAATCCGCCTGGCCGTTGAACGCGGTGTGGAACGCAATCGCGGCGTCGGGAAGAACGTCATGAATGAGCTGCGCCATCCCGCGTCCTTCGTCAATGCAGTTCGACTGATCAAGGAAGTCGCTCAAGATGGTGACGTTCGCCGGAAGGTCGCCATTGGCGACGTCTTCCGCAGGCGTCGTGTAGGGTCCGCCGGCGAGCGTGCCGGGATCGCAGGCGAAGCTGTCAGAGAGAACGCCGATCGTCAAACCTTGGCCGGTGAAGCCGAGATTGTTGCGCACTTCGTCCGTGCGCATGGAGCGATCGCCCTGCGATGTCACAAGACCGACATTCGTCGTCGCCA
>CALAZI010000199.1 GCA_937895955.1 uncultured Alphaproteobacteria bacterium
GCGCGGCGGCGGCGGCGTTCAGGGTCCGCGTCATGATCAGGCCGGGAATGAGTTTTCACGGCGCATTGCATGAAAAGGAAACGAAACGCGCAAATCGATGCCGGGCCGATAATGCGTCTGCAAAGGCGGCGAAGGTTCTGTGGTCGCGTAATCCCCGATCTGAATGGATCGGCGTCTCCATCGCGATGCCAAGCGAGGCGGCGAACCGCCTCGCCTGTTCTTCTTCATCGCGCAAAGAGGGGCGCGATCATCTCGGCGCGGCGGACCGCGCCGGGTTTTCCGGTGACTGAATATGAGAGCGCCGGAAATTGCAGCCAGCGGGGACGCCAGTTCGGCGTTTTCTCGCGCCCGTTCCGGCCTTCGAGACAGTCGCGAATGACCGCTTTTTGAACCTTTGCGGGGCTATCGGCGTTCGCCGCCGCGACCTCGCTTCCGGCGATCTCGCCAAGCATGGCGTTGGCGATCTTCTTGTCGCGTAGAAGATCAAAGAACGCGTCGTCAGGCGCCATCCAGTCGCTGATGTCGATTTTGAGGATTGCGGCGAGGCAATCGACGCCTTCATGGCCGGGAGCGAGCGCCTCCGCCATGATGAAGGTAAGGATGCGCAGGACTTCATCGTCGCCGAGTTTGATGAGGCGCGCGAGGGTTTCGGCGAGGCGCCAGCCGTCGCCATTGCCGCCCGTGATCGCCGGAGCGTCGTCATCCAGTCCCAAAAGCTTGCCGATCTTGGCGCGCTCTTTTTCGAACGCTTCCTGTCCGCGCGAGGCGGCGAGGCTCTCCGCGATCTCCTCTTTGCGGGCGCGCATCGGTTCGGGTGCGACGCGGATATTCGGGGCGCCGACGATCAGATGCGCGGCGAGCAATCTGAGCGCAACGCCTTGATTACCGAGCAGGACGGCGCGCGCCGCCGCGAGGCGATGAAGATCGACATAGTTCTCCATGGGCGCCGAAAATTCGGGCCGCGCCGGTGATTCCGCTTTTTCGCCCTCGCCGTCTTTCGCTTTGGCTTTCGCCCTTCGGCGCGGCGCATAGCCTTTGTGGAAGGCGACTTCGCCGGAATGGCGAACCTCGATAAAGACCTCGCCGCCTTGTTTCTTCCCCGCCTGATCGTAATCCCAGCGCGAGAAAAACTCGCCGCGCTTCAAAATCGTCACCCTTTGCCAGCCCGAGGCGAGAAGCCTCTCGCGCTCGGCTGCAATGGCGGCGTCCTGATGCTTCCAGAACTGCTCCGCGTCGGCGAAGACCGAACGCTCGCCGAACAAATCCTCGGCAATCTCGCCGTCATAGGAATCAAGCGCAAAGAGCGCCGCGCTGGTCGCGATCTCACCGCCGCCCAATAACCAACGTTTCAGCGCACCGCCGCGCGGCGCGTGGGCGTCATCGGATTGGAACAGGGCGAGCCATTCTTTTTGCTTGGCCGCGCTCGCGAGCGTCAGCGCCGCCGCCGTCGCGCCGTCGATCTCGTCCTCAGCGTAAGCCTTGCGGATCGCGGGCAAGAGATTGGCGAGGGCGAGACGGCGGCGAACCGATAATTCGGTGACGCCGAAGATGCGCGCGATATCGTCAATCGAGCGGCCTTTGTCATGCAAGGCATTGTAGGCTTCATATTCCTGCATTTCGTCAGGCTCAAGACGCGCGACATTTTCAAGGATGGAGGCTTCTATCGCGGCGGCGTCATCGGCATCGGCGAGGATTCGGCAGGGGAGCGCTCGCGCCTCGCCAGTTTCCTTCTCGATGGTCTTGGACGCGAGAAAGCGCCGCCGCCCAGCGACGATTTCGAATATGCCCTCCTCGCCATTGGAGCGAACAAGCAGCGGGACGAGAACGCCGCGCTCCCGAATCGATGGGAGGATGTCATCGAGAACGGGCGCCCGTCGCCCCGCTCTCATATTCAACTTTGAGACTTTGAGGTTTGCAAGGGGGATGGTCTGCAGGTCCATGGCTCAGGCTCCTTTTCAGGTTTGCGGTTGAATGGATTGGGAAGGCGCGGCGGGCGCATGCTCGAACGCCAGAATGAAGTCCGCCGCTTTCGAGGCGAGCGAGGCCGCATTGAAAATCGCGCGATTGTCCTCTTTCAGGACCTCGAGCCATGAACCGAGATAATCGGCGTGGCGAACGGTCGGCGCGATCGAAAGCGACGCGCAGACGAAAGCGCTCGCCAATTCGGCGACCAGTTCTTCTCGCGCGTAAGCGTGGCTCCCGTAACGGCCCCTGAATTCGCGGTTCAATCGCGTCGCGTGACCGGTCCAGTGGCCGAGCTCGTGAAAGCATGTGCGATAATAATTGATCTGTTCGAAGAACGCCGGTTGCGGCGGAACGCGAATGAAGTCCTGGCTCGGCACATAAAATGCGCGGTCGCCGCCGATCCGGAAATCGGCGCCGGTCGCCGAGATCAGCTTTTCGGCGCGCTCGATGGTTTCGCATTCGGGCGATGCTTCCGCGCCTAGCGCAATCCCCTCGGGCAGGCCTTCACATTGCGCGGCGTTGAAGACGGTGTAGCGCTTCAGGAAAGGAACAAAGCTCGCCTCGCCGCCTTCCTGTCTGACGCGTTCCTGCTCATCCTTCGGAACGAATTTGTCGGCGTAAACGACCATCGAGCCGCGCTCGCCTTTCATCACGGCGCCGCCAAGCAAAAGCGCCTGTTTGAAAGTCAGCCAGACTTGGGAGGAAAACCCGTTCTCAATCGCGGCGCCCCACAGCAACAGGATATTGATCCCGGAATAGGCGGCGCCCGTCGCAGCGTTTTTAGGAAGACCCGCGGCGATGGTCGCCGCGTCGTTGCTACTCAACGACCCTCTCGCGGCCCATGGCTGCGCCCAAGGAAAGCGCCCTGCTTCAAGCTCTTTCACGATCTTCGTCGTCACGTCGGCGTATAAATCGCGTTTCGTCGTTCCTGCGCCTTGGCGCTTGCTCGCAAAGCGTCGGCGGTTCGCGCGAGCCCCCGCATTCGAGCCTTTATCTTTTGTAGCAGCCGCTTCAGCGGTGAGCGCTTTATTGTTCGCCGGTATCGTCGTGCGACGCGTCGTTAGTCCGCGCGCCTCCGCGCTGCGCGCCGCGATTGCGCCCGCTGCCTGCGGTCCATGCGCGCCCCGCGCGCTCGCCGCGCGCCGTGTCGTTTCTGGTTGAAGTTCCGTCATCGCCGTCCGTCCTTTCCCTCCCGCCGCAATTCCCCCGGACTGGCGGGGGCGGCGGAAGCGGGGCGATCCGGCGACGGGTATCAGGACGGACGGCAATCCGTTTTGGTAGGACGAATTCAAACGACATAGACGGACAAGTGCCAAAGCGGTTGCCGGGCGGCCGCCCGGCGCCAGCCCCCGCTTCTCTTCCGCCGCAACCGCCAGTCAGAGGGGAATCAATTGAAAAGTCGCGCGCTTCAGCGCGCGCCATTACCTCGTGCGCAGGCGCGAGCTGCGGCAGGGATCGTCACCGGACGGCGAAGACGGGAAATTCAATCATGAATTAGCCGGCTTCGGGCCGCCAATCACCCAGATTGGCGCGCCTAGAGCCCGGCGCCGCAAAGCGGCGGCCGCCCGAATGGATCAAGCGATCAGAAATTCTGGAGTCGCAGCCTATAATCGTTTCCTGTCGCAGTAAAAGTTCCAGTATTCAATGATTGGATGCAGCGATCTGGTTTTTGCGCGGGACCAAACGACCGATGACTTCACCCTCCACAGAAAGCCTGCCCGCGACGCCGGCAATTTCCCGGACAGTCTGGATGCTTGGGTTGGTGAGCTTCTTCATGGATGTCTCATCCGAGATCGTGCACGCGCTTTTGCCCCTGTTCCTCACGACGACGCTTGGCGCCAGCGTCGCGATTGTCGGTCTTATCGACGGCGTCGCCGAGTCGACCGCCGCGATCACGAAAGTTTTTTCCGGATATATTTCGGACAAGATCGGTCGCCGAAAACCGCTTCTTCTGGCCGGCTATGGGCTTGCCGCGCTGACCAAGCCGGTTTTCGCCGTCGCCGCCATCCCATCGATCGTCTTCGCCGCGCGTTTTGCGGATCGCATCGGCAAGGGATTGAGAGGCGCGCCCCGCGACGCGCTTGTCGCTGATGTCACGCCATACGAAGTTCGCGGCAAGGCGTTTGGCGTTCGCCAGGCGCTCGATACGGCCGGCGCCTTTACCGGACCATTGCTGGCGATCGCTTTCATGGCTTTGCTTGCAAACGATATCCGGGCCGTTTTCTGGATCGCGGCGATCCCGGCAGTGATTGCGGTGTTGTGCGTCGCGTTCGGCGTTGAGGATCGCACGCCCGAACCGGATCAGGGTAAAGCGCGCCCGCCGATACGAATGATGGACATATCGAAATTTGAGCGCCCGTTCTGGATCATTGCCAGCGTCGGTTTCGTATTCACCCTGGCGCGGTTCAGCGAAGCATTCCTGATCCTGAAAGCCAACGCCGGTGGTTTGCC
Organism: uncultured Alphaproteobacteria bacterium; assembly: GCA_937895955.1. Lineage (GTDB taxonomy): Bacteria > Pseudomonadota > Alphaproteobacteria > Caulobacterales > Parvularculaceae > Amphiplicatus. The sequence continues at coordinate 4,417 of CALAZI010000199.1, forward strand.
CCTTATGTGGGCGCCGCTGGTTCTTGTGGTCATGAACGTCGTCTACGCCCTCGGCGCGTATCCGGCGGGCGCGCTTTCCGACCGGGCGCCGCCCGGCGCCCTTTTGCTCTTCGGCGTGATTTTGCTGATCGGCGCCGATCTCGCGCTCGCGCTCTCAACTGGCCTCGGCGGCGCGTTTTTGGGGATCGTTCTCTGGGGCGCCCATATGGCCATGACTCAAGGACTTTTCGCCAAACTCGTCGCCGACCATGCGCCAGCGAATTTGCGAGGCTCGGCTTTCGGCGTCTTCAATCTGGTCACGGGGGCGGCGATGCTTTTCGCGAGCGTCCTCGCCGGACTGCTGTGGACGATGATCGGTCCGCGAGCGACCTTTTTCGCGGGTGCCGGTTTCGCGGCGCTCGCGGGCGTCCTGGTCCTCGCGACCCAACGCGTTAGAAACAAGCGGAAGGGCTGACGCCAGCGCTATTTGACCCGATTTCACTGCATCGTGTGCGTCTGTGCAAGCCGATCAACCACAACACGCCCTCCCAGCTTGTATGGGCGGACACTTCACATCGCCATAGGAGCAGTAAACGCAGCAATCGCCCGGCTTCGGTTTCAGGACGGCGCCGCATCCCTTGCAATCATAAAACCACTGACATGCATCAATCGGCATTTCGTCAGTAGACTGATGCCCGCATTCAGGACAGGTGATAGTCGATTTTGCGATGACGTCGCTCATTGATTCACCCAGCGAAGCAATTGCGGTTCATAGAACGGCATAGTGTAGGCGGCGACTATAAGCGCCGCCGCAAGGGCGAGCGTGATCACAACGCGCTTGCCAGGCCGCCGCCCCCTCCAGAACGCCGCGACAATCGCTGCGGCAAGCAGAACGATCGCCGCGCCCATAAAATAATGTTGAAAACGTGCAAAGAACGCGAGCTTGCCGATAAGAGCCGCGCTTACGCCAAGATTGATCAGGATGAGCGGCAATATGCAACACGACGCGCCGATGAACGCCCCGAGGCCTGATAGGGCCCCGCCGCCGGCGATCCATCCGCCTTTTCTGCGCGCTTT
>CALAZI010000200.1 GCA_937895955.1 uncultured Alphaproteobacteria bacterium
AAGGCGGCGAAGGCGCCGGCGAAATCTTTGCGGCTTTCGCGCGCGCGGCCGAGCGCGATAAGGCCGACGACCATGTTCTCGGACGAAAAGCGCCCGTTTTCGATCAGCGCCGAAATGCGCGCGTCGGCGTCCGCGCTGATTTCTTCCGGCGCGATCTCGCCGAGCATCACATAACCGGCGATGCAATTCTCATCCAGCGCGACAGCGCGCAGGGCGGCGGCTTTCGCTTTGGCGATCTCGCCTTTCGTCACGAAAACGCGGGCGTAAAGCGCATCGATGCGCGCATCCGCAACGCCGCCGGCGACAAGCCCGTCCAGGACGGCGACCGCCTCGTCAATCCTAAAAGCGTTCAGATAGCAATGAGCAAGGTCGAGCGCGACGACGACATCGTCGAGATAATGATGCGCGAACGCCTCAAAACCGAGCGCGGCTTCATTGAAATAGTCTTTTTCGGTCAGCCGCTTCACCCAGAATTGTGCGATTGACAGCGCCGTTTCGCGCGGCAGGCCGGAAAGCGCGCCGCGGCAATCGTCGATCGTTTGGGCGTCGGCGTTGACGAACGCCGCAGGGCCGAGAACGAGCAGCGCGCGATGATCCTGCGGCGCCAGCTCGCGCCCGCGTTTCGCCGCCGCGAGCGCTCTGGGATAGTCGCCGGCGCCGTAATAGGCGGCCGAACGCCCAAGCCAGGCTGTCGCGGCCTGCGGCGCGATCCGGGTCAGTTGCGTGAAATCAGCGACGGCTTTGTCAAAGTCGCCGCGATTGAGCGCATCCTGCCCTGATTGCAGCAATTCTTGCGGCGTCATGTTCATTGATGGGGCGGCGACCAGCCTGCGGGCGCAAGCTCGAATTTGTCGAATTGAAATCCAGGCGCGACGGTGCAGCCGACAAGCGTCCACGCGCCAAGCGGCTCCGCCGCCTGCCATGCGCCGGCGGGAATGACGCCTTGCGGGGCTTGTCCGCGCTTAATGTCGGCGCCGAGAATGATCTCGGCGGATCCCTCGTTGTCAGCGATCGAAAGTTTCAAGGGATCGCCGGCGTGAAAATGCCAGATCTCGACGGCGTCGATCCGGTGCCAGTGAGAACGTTCGCCGCGTTTGAGAAGAAAATAGATCGCCGTTGACGCGGCGCGCCCGCCGATCTTGCGCGCGTCGCGAAAGGTTTCGACATAATGCCCGCCCTCCGGATGCGGCGTCATGCCGAGCCGTTCGATTATGTCGTCGGGCGAAATCAACGCCTATTCCTCTTCGTCATCCTCGCCGTAATAGGCTTCGATTTCGACGCCGGCCTGCCTGAGTTCGCCGCGCAAGGTCAGCGCGTCGATATTGTAAGGATCGATCGTCAGGGCGGCGACGACGTCGTTGGCAGCGTCCATGTCGCGGCCGAGCGCGCGCGCGGCGCGTGCGCGGATCAGATAGGCCTCGACGATTTGAAGCCCTGCGTCTTCCGCCGCGCTGACGGCGTCGGCCGCCGCCTGCCATTTGCCGGCGGCGACGTAGACTTTCGCCGCGACGAAATCGAGTTCGGGAAGATCGGGCGTCAACCGTTTTGCGGCGAGGATCGATCCTTCCGCCTGCGCGTGATCGGCGGCGTCAAGCCAGGCGAGCGCGGCTTCGGCGAGCAGGCGCGCCCGCGCGCGGCTGTCGCCGGCGTCGGCGCGTTCGGAAATTTCGGTGAGGCGCGCGGCGGCGAGTTTCGGATATCCCGCAGCGAGATCGGCGACGGCGAGGCAATGCAGCGCCGGCGCGCCGCCGCCTTCGCTCGCCCAGCGCTCGGCCGCCCGCCGTCCGATTTCGACATCGTCGGCGAGGAGCCTCACGCAATCCGCGTAGCGCTCCGTCGTTCCTTCAATGCGATCGAGATAGGCGGGAAGATAGGGCGCTTCCGGGGTCAGCAGCAGGGCGAGGGCGAGCAACATTTTCATCGGCTCAGCCTAGAACCGAGAGATGCGGCGGAAAAGGGGCGATCTATTCCGCCGCGTCGGCGCGCGGCGCGCGCCGGCGGGCCGATCGCCTCGGCCGTCTCTCGCCGCCGCCGGCCGTTGGTTTTCCGCGGTCGGCCGGATTGGTGATGATGATATTGCCGGAGGATTCCGGCGGCGCTTCGAGCGAACGCGGCTCGGCGGGCAGGAAGCAGGTGACGCGCGTTCCCTCGCTCGGCGCCGATTCCATCCTGACCCAGCCGCCATGCAGGCTGACGAGCCGTTGAACGAGCGCCAGGCCGAGCCCCGCGCCCGCCGACGGCCCGCTCGACTCGAACGGCTCGAAAACGCGCGCCTGGTCGGTCGTTGAAACGCCGCGTCCTGAATCGCCGACCCACAGGCGGATAAGGCCCGGCGCGCGATCGGCCCCGATCGTGACGGTCCCGCCGGCGCCCGTATAGGCGAAAGCGTTCGACAACAGATTGAAGAGGATCTGCTTCAATCGGCGCGGATCGGCGCGGATCGATCCGATATCCCTGTCGCATTCGACGGCGAGCGCGACCTGCGTGTCCTCGGCCTTGAGCGCGGAATAGGTCGCCGCGCTCGTCAGCAATTCGCGAATGTCGACATCGGCGACGTCGAGCGAGACCTGTCCCGCGTCGACGGCGGCGAGATCGATAATGTCGGTGATGAGATCGCGTAAGTGATAGGAGGCGGACAGGATCGAGGCGATGTAATCCTTCTGTCGGTCATTAAGGACGCCGAACATCTGTCCGTCGATCATTTCAGCAAAGCCGATGATCGATGAGAGCGGCGTGCGCAAATGATAGGAGACGTGATCGACGAATTTCGATTTCTGGCGATCGATGTCTTCAAGCAGCGCGTTGCGCTCCTTCAATTCCTTTTCACGCTCGCGGCTGTCGGTGACGTCAAGGAAATAGACGAGCGTCGCGCCGTCGGGCAGCGGCTCGGCGCCGAGCGCAAGCGTGCGCCCGTCGGAGAGGGTGAGGATTTCCTCGCGGATCGGCTGGCGGTCTTCCGGCGACATCGATGTCGCGCGGCGCTTGGCGAGGATCAGAAGATCGCCGCCGTTGGTCACGCGCTCCGTCATCGCGGCGAATGTCGCGTCGACATGCGGCCGGCTCGCCAGCGTCGCCGCGTCAAGCCGCCACATCTTCTGGAAGGCGGTGTTGTAGAGGCGAAGCCTGCCGTCGGCGCCGAAGACGGCGACGCCTTCCGAAAGATTGTTGAGCGTCGCGCGCTGGACGTTGATCTGCGTGTTGTACCGCGCTTCGAGCGCCATCTTTTCGGTGATGTCGTCGAAGACGGTCAGAACGCCGCCGAGCGGATGGCGGCTGCGCGAAACGCGGAGCGTGCGTCCGTCCGGCAGATGCCAGATTTCATCGGGCTCGCGCCCGGTGCGCTCCTCGCCGGGGGCCGCCATTCCTTCCGTATAAAGAGCAAGCTGACGGCGTTTCCAGCCGGCGTAATCCGCCTGTTCCGGAAGCCGTCCCGACTGACGCAGTCTGTCGAGAATTTCGCCATGGTTCGGCTGTTGCGCGATGTCGGCGTCTTCAAGCGACCAGAGCTTCTGGAAGGCGGCGTTCGAATAGACGAGATTTTGCGCCGCCCCGAACATCGCGACCGCAGCGGGGATCTGGTCGAGCGTCGCGCGGTTCGAATCGATATGGCGCGTCAAGTCGGCGCGCGCCTTTTCAAGATCGGTGATGTCGACGGCGAAGCCGGCGATCGCGGCGTCGCCGGCCGCGTGCACCGGCGTTTCGGTGATTTTCAGCGCGCGCCGCGCGCCCTTGATGTTGACGAGAACGCGCCCGTCGACGGCGCGCCGTTCCGCCGCCGCGCGCTCGGCGATCTTGCGCGCCGCGGCGTCGAGTTCAATCTGGTCCTTGATGACGACGCCGACGCTCGTCGCCTCGACCGCGTCGACATAGGCCTGGTTGACCCAGGCGAGCGACAAGTCCGCCGTGCGACGCCATGCCGGGATCGGCGCGCGTTCAAGCTGGGCGAGCGCGCCGTGAAGGTCGGCGGTTTTCTCGCGCACCTTGCCCATGATGCCGCTGTCTTCGGCCATGCGGACGGCGGGATCGGTCAGCCAGAGCGCGACCTGTCCGCCGGCGACGCGGCCGTCGGCTTCAATCGCGCGTCCCTCATTCGTCATGACGGAGCCGGAAAACGCGATGCCGTGCTGGCGCAGTTCGGCGACCTTTTCTTTCAGATGCCTGAACTCTTCCGGCGGACCGTCGTCTTCGAGCGGCAGATCGCCAAGCGTGTTCAAAAGCCGCGTCACCGGCGTCGCCGAGCGATCGTCGATCTCCTTGGCGAAGGACATCAGCGAGGCGAGGGCGGCCGGCCCGCCGAGAATTTTCGGCGCCCCCCAGCCCTGTTCGAGCGACTCGTAATCGTCCTCCCAGACAAGGACGAGGCCGGGATGCGCGGAGAGGACGGCGTCCGATTTTTCAAGCTGCGCCTCAAGCTCGGCGAGCTTTTTCGTCCACACGACCGATGCGTTGCGCGAGGCGGAGGAAACGCGCAGCGCCCAGGCGATCGCGGCGACGGAAAGCGCGCCGGCGGCGAGAAGCCCGATCAGGATGGGATCGGCGACGGCGCTGGCGGCGGCTTCGGATTCTTGAGCGAAAGCCGGCGCAAGACCGAGCGCTACGCCCGCCGCCGAATGGCGGAGGAGCGTTTTCAGCGTCCGTCGATCTATCGCCCCACGCTTCATCCGGACCCCTGAAAACCCTCCAGCTGTCCGACCGGACAGCCGGACAGAGCCAAACCACATCTGGTTACAAGACGCGCCAAGGGTCGCAATATGTACCGTGTTCGCCCGCAAGGGCTAGGGGCGAGGTCGGCGAATCGCGTCGATCCGCGGGCGAATTTTCAACAGTTTTCGCGGCCCCTACTCAGGGCTTTCCTCGGCTTCGGGCGCGGGCTCGGCCGGTTTCTTCTTGCCGAAGAGCGCGCCGAGACCTTCGCGGACGATCGTTTCCGCAGGATCGGCCGGCGCCGGCGCGGCTTCCTCCGCCGCCGGTTCCGTCGCCGCCCCATTCGCGCCCTGGGTCGAGCCTTGGGTCGAGCCTTGCGTCGCGCCGTCTTCCGGCGCCGCCGGCGCGGGTTTGCCGCCGCCGAGAATGCCGCGCAACAAATCGCGCGCGGGATCGGGCTCGCCCGCGGCGTCGCCGTCGGCGGCCGCGTCGCCTTTCGGATTGAGCGCCTTGTTGAGAAGACCCTTCAGCGAATCTTCCGCCCGCCCGCGCAACAGCGCCTCCATGTCGATCGACATCGTCGGCTTGGAGAAGGTGCCGCTGACGCGCACCGGGATCGTCAGGACGCGGGCCGGCGCGTCATCGAGCGCGGTCGTCGCTTTCGGCAGCAGTCTCAAATCAAGCCGCTGCCCCGGCAAATCGACGCGCCCGGCGCCGGTCATCGAAAGATACGGCCCTTCAAGCGAGATCGTCGGCGCCTGCACCTCGCCGTTGGTAATGGTGAAGCTCGACAGGAATTTTGAAAAATCCGTCTTTTCATCCGGCCGCTGCGCTTCGGCGACGGCGTTGGTGATCGCGGTCGGATTGGTGAGGCCGCCCTCGTAAAGTTTCGCGACCGCATTGGCGAGCTTGACGATGTTGACGCCCTTGATGGCGCCGTCATTGAGATCGAAGCCGCCCTTGCCGTCGATCGAGCTCATGATCGCCGACTGCGAGGCGCCGGTCGCGCTGAACTCCATCGTAAAGCCGCCAAGACCCAGAAGCTTGTCGATCTTCATCAGGTCGATGGTGAAGGGCTGCGCCTCGACGGAATTCATCGAGAATTTGCCGGCGATCGACGGCGTCGCGCCGCGCGCGTCGACGACAAGCGTTCCCGATCCGCCGCCGCCGTAAAAGCCGAGCTGCGGGATCGAGGCGGTCATGCGCCCGCCCGAAATTTTCAGATTGAGACGCGACTGGCCGGTTTCAATCTCGTTGAGGAAGACCTTCTCCGCGCTGATGTCGAGATCGGCGTCGAGATTTCGAAGGCTCGAAAAATTGATCGTCTCGGTCGACCAGGCCGGAAAGCCTTCCGCGCTTTTCGCCGGCGGCGGCATATAGGGCCGCAAATCAAGCGAGCCGACGGCGAGCGCGCCGGTCGCGAGCGGGCGCGCGCCGCCCCAGCCGAGTTCGATGTCGCCATTGGCGTCGATTTCGTCAAACGCGATTTCAGCGTTGGCGAGCGCGATCGAAGTCGCAGAGCCGGTCGCCTCGCCGGTCACGGTGAGCCTGTCGAACCCGGGCGCGTTTTCAAGCGCGACGTCAAACAGCGCGGCGAGCGCGGGAAGGTCCGGCGCGTCAAGGCTTACGGGTCCCGCATAGCCGAACGTCTCGCCCTCGGCGAGTTTGAGGTCGGCGCCGATCGTCGCCATGTCGATCTTGGCGTCGAGTTTCAGATTGGATTGTTTCTTGGCGAGAAGGTCGGCGAGATTGGCGAGGACGACGTTGAACGTCGTCGGCGCGCCCTGGAATTTCATCGCGCCTTCAACCTCGAGCGGTTCGGCGAGACTTGTCAGGCGCGCCGTCGCGTCGATGTTTTCCGCGCGATAGGTCTTGCCGCTCGATGCGTCGGCATAGATCGCGCGTCCGTCTTTGAATTCAACCTCGCCGAGGCTGATATCCTTGATCGGCCCGTCGCCCGGTCCCGCCGCGCTTTCCCCGCGCGCAAGATTCCAGTTGACGCGCCCGTCCGCCGCGCGTTGCAGGTTGAGATCGGGACCCGTCAGGACGAAGCGCGAAATTTCAACGCGCCCCTTGAACAGCGGCGAAAGATTGACGCCGATATCGGCGCGCGAAACGCGCGCCAGATGATCGCCCTCAAAGCCCTCGTCGTTGGCGATGACGAGATCGCTGACCGCGAAAGCGGGCTGCGGAAAAATCTTGAACGAGATGTCGTCGCCCATCGTCACCTCGCGCCCGATCGCATTCGAGGCGGCGGCCTCAAGCCGCGCCTTGTAGGTTCCGGCCGGGATGAGATTGGGCGCCAGCACGACGATGGCGGCGAGAAGAAGCGCGAGCGCGACAAGCGCGGCGATGAAACGGCCCATGATCGGTTCGGTTCCTCAATTGGCTCTGCGGCGCGCAAGGGCGCGCCTTCGGTGACGGCGGATCAGTTAATCCGCTTTGGTTGACGAATTCCACCTGGGCGGCGCCACGGAAAGCGGCGCGTTCCATAATTTATTTTAAGGCGGCGGCGCCCCGCGCCCGCGCGCATTCGAGGGGCGTTCCGATTTTCGGCGATCTTCAGTGGTTTAAGGCGCTCACGATCGGCCAGATCGACGCCGCGAGAAGGGCCGCACAGGTCCAGTTGAACGCTCTCAAATGGGACGGGTCTATTAAAAAACGCCGGATCTGCGTGCCGAGAATAAGCCAGAGGATGATGCTCGGCGCGCCGGCGAGGATGAAAACGCCCGCGACGGCGGCGATGCTCAACAGCGGCGCCCCGGCGACGGCGTAAGCGCTGATCGCCGCGAAGGACAGCGCCCACGCCTTCGGGTTCACCCATTGAAAGGCGGCGGCCTGAAAAAAGCTGAGCGGCTTGCCTGTCGTCGCCGCGTTTTCATCGGGCGGCGCGGCGGTCGCGATTTTAAACGCGAGATAAAGAAGAAATACGACGCTCAGGATTTTCAAGACGAGAAAGCTCGCCGGCGCGCGCTCAACTACCTGCATCAATCCGGCGCCGACCATCCAGATCATGAAGTTGAAACCGACGACGACGCCGAAAAAATGCGGCAGCGTGCGTTTGACGCCGAAATTCGCGCCCGACGCCATGACCATCAGATTATTCGGCCCCGGCGTGATCGAGGAGACGAAGGCGAAACCGAACAGCGCAATCAGAAGGTCGAGGCTCATGCGGGCTGTATAGGCGGATTTTGAGCGTTATGCGTTAGTGCGAATGGCGAGATTATCTCGGCATTGATGCAGTTGGCCTAACTTCTCGCAGTGCTTGCGCGCGTAACGCGCGCAAGAATTACTCCATGCCCGGCAGGAAATAGGCGGCCTCCCGGCCGACATTCGCGCTCAGATCGGCGAACACTTCATCCGCGGTCAAGGCGAGCGGCGCGAGGCCGTCAAGTTCCGGCGCCGGCGCATAGGCGGCGCGCAGCAGCGGTTTTTCGTCCGTCTCCGCCGGCGCCGCCGCCATTCCCCGTCGCGCGTTCATGAATTGCACGAAGGCGTTGCTGTAACCGACGGCGACGCCGAATTCCGCGGCGAGAGCGCCGTTGGTGATGCCGGCGATGTTGGTGACGACGCGCTGCACGACGATGTCGGAACTGCCGGCGAGATGCGCGGCGTTGCCATGCGGGCGGACGCGGTTGAACTCATTGAGATCGGCAAGGCTCGCCTGCGCCGCGGCGCCGGGGAAAAAGGCGGAGAAGACAAGACCCAAACATCCCTGTTCGGTGCAGAAATCAGGATAAGCGCTGAACTTGACGCCGAACTGGGAAACGAACAGGGCGTAGCGCTTTCCTTCGCTCGTCGTCCTGATTTCGCCTTCAAGGCCGAGCGATCTGGCGAAGGCGTAAACGCTGTCGATGTCGAAACCGGATTGCGAATAAAGCGCGTATTTGTCGACGGTCTGCGCCGCGGCGCCGGACAGAGCGGCGGTTGACGCCGCAACGGCGGCGAGCATCAGTTTTCTGAACATCTAATTCCCCTTCACATGCGCGGCCTCGCCCGCGCTCCCCTGTAGGCGGAAGGATCAGCGCGCGGCGCGCGCCCGTCAAGTTCGCCGAATCAGACGCGCCCGGCGATGCTTGTTCCAAGGGGATATACTCGGATATGGAGGGAGGGAACATTTTTGGAACAGATAGAAATATCCTTTTAGGATCAGTGCTATAATTGGTATTGCCAAAATAGAACAAAAGAGGTACAAAGCCGCCATTGACGGGGCATTGCCCGTCGGGCACGGAGGCGGTGATGACGAAACCCGGTTTGCGGTTGGTGGAGGTTGGCGGCGTGGACAAGCGGAAGGCCCTGGAAGCGGCGATCTCGCAGATCGACAAGCAATTCGGCAAGGGCTCGTTGATGCGCCTCGGCGACCGCGAGGTCGTCCAGATCGAGGCGATCTCGACCGGCTCGCTCGGGCTCGATATCGCGCTCGGCATCGGCGGCCTGCCCAAGGGCCGCGTCGTTGAAATCTACGGGCCGGAAAGCTCGGGCAAGACGACGCTCGCGCTGCAGGTCGTCGCTGAAGCGCAGAAAAAAGGCGGCGTCGCCGCTTTCGTCGACGCCGAACACGCGCTCGATCCGATCTATGCGCAAAAACTCGGCGTCAATCTCGACGAGCTTTTGATCTCGCAGCCGGACGCCGGCGAACAGGCGCTTGAAATCGCCGATACGCTGGTGCGGTCGGGCGCGATCGACGTTCTCATCGTCGACTCGGTCGCCGCGCTGACGCCGCGCGCCGAGCTTGAGGGCGAAATGGGCGATTCCCTTCCCGGCCTTCAGGCGCGCCTAATGAGCCAGGCGCTGAGGAAGCTCACCGGCTCGATCGCGAAATCGAACACGCTCGTCATTTTCATCAACCAGATCCGCATGAAGATCGGCGTCATGTTCGGCTCGCCCGAAACGACGACCGGCGGCAATGCGCTGAAATTCTATTCCTCCGTGCGCCTCGACATCCGCCGCATCGGCGCGATCAAGAACCGCGACGAGGTCGTCGGCAACCAGACGCGCGTCAAAATCGTCAAGAACAAGGTCGCGCCGCCGTTCCGGCAGGTTGAGTTCGACATCATGTACGGCGAGGGGATTTCCTATACCGGCGAGCTCATTGATCTCGGCGTCAAGGCGAATGTCGTCGAGAAATCCGGCGCCTGGCTTTCCTATGAGGGCGAGCGCATCGGTCAGGGACGCGAGAACGCCAAGCAGTTCCTCAAGGACAATCCGGATATCGCTGAACGGATCGCCGTTGCGATCCGCCAGAACGCCGGCCTCGTCGCGACCGAAATGCTCGCCGGGGAGGAGAGCGACGACGATCTGGACGAGGCCGCGGAGGCCTGACGCTTCCCTCACGGGTAATTGACGGGCGCGCGCGCCGCGCGCTCGTTAGTCTTTGAGGCTTCGCAAAAGGGAGAACAGCCAATGATCGGATATGTGACGCTCGGCACCAACGATATGGCGCGCGCCGCCAAGTTTTACGACGCGCTTCTGGGCGAGATCGGCGCCAAGCGCATCATGGAAGGCGATACGTTCATCGCCTGGGGCGTCGCCATGGACAGGCCGGGCCTCGGCGTCATCAAGCCGTTTGACGGCAAGGCGGCCAGTGTCGGCAATGGGACGATGGTCGCGCTCGTCGTCGATTCAAAGGAAAAGGTCGACAAGCTTTATAAAAAGGCGATGGCGCTCGGCGCCAAGGACGAAGGCCCCGCGGGTCCCCGCGGCGACAATTTCTATGCCGGCTATTTCCGCGATCCGGACGGCAACAAGCTCAATTTCTTCTGCATGGGCGGCTAGCCCGCCGGGCGTTCGCTTTACGCGCGCCGGCTGACATCTTAAGTAAACCGGCCGCGCCGGGGAGCGAGGAGGCTTCCCGGCGCGGCTCTTTTGCGCGCCTGCGTTTTGGCGCGTCCGCCATCTAGGACTGACGAACGCCATGACGTCCCTGAACGACATCAGAACCGGATTTCTCGACTTCTTCCGCGCGCGCGGCCACACGGTGACGCCGTCCGCGCCGCTCGTGCCGCAGAACGATCCGACGCTCCTTTTCACTAACGCCGGCATGGTGCCGTTCAAGAACGTCTTCACGGGCGCCGAAAAGCGGCCCTATCTGCGCGCGGCCTCGTCGCAGAAATGCGTGCGCGCGGGCGGCAAGCACAACGATCTCGACAATGTCGGCTACACCGCGCGGCATCACACGTTTTTCGAGATGCTCGGCAATTTCTCCTTCGGCGATTATTTCAAGGACGAGGCGATCGACGCCGCCTGGACCCTGGTGACGAAGGATTTCGGACTCGCCAGGGAAAAACTCACCGTCACGGTCTATCACACCGACGACGAAGCCGCCGCGCTCTGGAAAAAGATCGCCGGCCTTCCCGACGATCGCATCATCCGCATTCCGACAAACGACAATTTCTGGGCGATGGGCGACACCGGCCCCTGCGGGCCGTGCTCTGAGATTTTCTTCGATCACGGACGTCATATTCCGGGCGGTCCGCCGGGATCGCCGGATCAGGACGGCGATCGGTTCATCGAGATCTGGAATCTCGTCTTCATGCAGTTCGATCGCTCGGCGGACGGCGAAATGGTTCCCTTGCCCAAGCCCTCGATCGACACCGGCATGGGGCTTGAGCGCATTGCGGCCGTGCTGCAGGGCGTTCACGACAATTACGACACCGATCTCTTCAAGAAGCTGATCGCCGCGTCGGTCGACCTTACGGGGCGTCCGGCGAAAGGCGATGACGCCCCGGCGCATCGCGTGATCGCCGATCATTTGCGCGCGTCCTGTTTCCTGATCGCAGACGGCGTCACGCCCTCGAATGAAGGGCGCGGTTATGTTCTTCGGCGCATCATGCGGCGCGCGATGCGCTACGCGCATGCGCTCGGCGCGCGCGAACCCTTGATGACGCGATTGGCGCCGGTTCTCGAATCGGAAATGGGCGCCGCCTATCCGGAGCTTCATCGCGCTTCGGCGCTCATCCGCGAAACGCTGCGCGCGGAGGAAGACAAGTTTCGCTCACTCCTCGATCGCGGCGTCAAACTGCTCGACGAAGAGGTTGAAAAGCTCGGCGCCGCGAAAACATTGCCGGGCGATGCGGCGTTCAAGCTTTACGACACTTACGGCTTTCCGCTCGATCTGACGCAGGATGCGCTGCGCCGAAAGGGGCTCGGCGTCGATGTTGAGGGTTTCGACGCGGCGATGAAGGCGCAAAAGGCCGCCGCGCGCGCCGCCTGGGCGGGATCGGGCGATGCGGCGAGCGACGCGCTCTGGTTCGATTTGAAAGACCGCCTCGGCGCGACCGATTTCCTCGGCTACGTCCATGAGGCGGCGGAGGGCGTCGTTGAAGCGATCGTCAGAGACGGCGCCGAAGTCGCCGGGGCGAAAGCCGGCGATGTCGTCGAGATCATCGTCAACCAGACGCCGTTCTACGCCGAATCCGGCGGACAGGTCGGCGACGCCGGACGCATCACGTCCGACGGCGGCGTGACGATCGAGATATCGGATGTCAAAAAGCGCGGCGGCGCGCTCAGCGGCCATATCGGCCGCGTCATAAAAGGCGCGATCGCCAGGGGCGACGCCGTCCGCCTGTCGATCGACGCCGCGCGCCGCAACCGGACGCGCGCCAATCACTCGGCGACGCATTTGCTGCACAAGGCGCTGCGCGATGTTCTTGGGGATCATGTCGCGCAAAAGGGCTCGCTCGTCGCGCCGGACCGCCTGCGCTTCGACTTTTCGCATATGAAGGCGGTGAGCGCCGCCGAAATCGCCGAGATTGAAAAGCGGGTGAATGCGGTCATTCGCCAGAACGGCGACGTCACGACGCGCCTTATGCCTTATGACGACGCCGTCGCGTCCGGCGCAATCGCGCTCTTCGGCGAAAAATACGACGAGGACGTGCGCGTCCTTTCAATGGGCGTTGAGGACGAAAAATCCTATTCGGTCGAATTGTGCGGCGGGACGCATGTGCGCCGCCTCGGCGATATCGCGCTCTTCAAGGTCGTTTCAGAAAGCGCTGTCGCCGCCGGCGTGCGCCGCATTGAGGCGCTGACCGGCGAGGCGGCGCGGCTTTATCTCGAAGAACAGGCCGCGATCGCGCGCGCGGCCGCCGATGCGGTGAAGGCTCCGGTCGCAGAGCTCGCCCAGCGCGTTGAAGCCTTGGCGATCGAGCGGAAAAAACTCGAGCGCGATCTTTCAGAAGTGAAAAAGAAACTGGCGCTCGGCGGCGGGGGCGGCGCCGCGGCTGCGGATGAAGTCGCCGATATCAAGGGCGTCAAATTCCTCGGCAAGGTGATTGAAGGCGTGCCGGCGCGCGATCTTCGCGGCCTTGTCGATCAGGCGAAACAAAAACTCGGCTCTGGCGTCGCCGCCTTTGTCAGCGTGACCGACGGCAAGGCCTCGCTCACCGTCGGCGTCACCGACGATCTCAAAGACAGGCTTTCCGCCGTCGATCTTGTTCGCGCCGGCGCGAAAGCGATCGGCGGACAGGGCGGCGGCGGCCGTCCCGACATGGCGCAAGCGGGCGGCCCTGACGCCGCGAAAGCGGGCGAGGCGGTCGCGGCGATTGAAGCGGCGATCGCGGCGGCGTGACGACGGCCGGAAAAACGCAGCGCGTCGTCTTTCGATCACTCGGCCTTTTGTTGACCGCTGTCGGCGCCGCCGGCGTTTTTCTGCCGCTTCTGCCGGGCGTTCCGTTTCTTATTCTCGCCGCCGCCTGTTTCGCGCGATCATCGCCGGGGCTTGAAGCCTGGCTGCTCAATCACCCGCTGCTCGGCCCCGGCGTTCGCAAATGGCGCGAGCGCGGCGCGATTTCGCTGAAGTCGAAAGTCATTGCACTCTCGATGATGGCGCTGTCCGGCGTAATCGTTGCGCAGACCGCGGCGCCCGGCTGGGCGAAAATTCTGACCTTCGGCTTGATGGCGATCGGCGCGCTGTTTGTCGCGACCCGTCCGAATGACTGACGCGCGCTAAGCGAATGCGGACGCGATGCGTCGCGCAATGTCGGCATGCGCGGCGTTCGCGTCCGCCGCGCTTGCGTCCGGCGCGTTGACGTAACAGGCGATGAAGATCGGCTTGCGGCCGGTCGGAACCGCGAAGGCGACATCATTATAGGCGCCGTTGACGCTGGTGCCGGTCTTGTCGCCGGCGATCCATTCCGGCGGCAGGCCTGCGCGCAGGCGATTTGCGCCGGTCGTCGCCGCGATCATCCAGGCGGCGAGGCGCTCTTTTGAATCGTCCGCGAGCGCGTCGCCGATGAGGAATGCCTGCAAGAGCGAGATCATCGCATTCGGCGTCGTCGTGTCACGCGGATCGCCCGGCGCGTTTTCATTGAGATCCGTTTCCCAACGATCAAGGCGCGTCGTTTGATCGCCGAGCCCGCGCAAGCGCGCGGTGAAGCCTTCCGGCCCGCCGATAAGCCGGAGCAGCAAATTCGCGGCGACATTATCGCTGAGCCCCGTCGCAGCCTTGCATAAATCTTCAACGGCCATCGAGGCCGCGCCGTCTTCACTAAGGCGGCTTTCAATGACCGGCGCATAGGGAACCAGATCGGCGCGGCTGATCGGGATCGACTCGCCAAGATGAAGACGGCCGTTTTCCGCCTCGCGCAGGATGAGCGCGGCAAGCGCCCATTTGAATGTCGAGCACATGGCGAAACGCTCGTCCGCGCGATAAGCGATGCGCCGCCCGTTCGAAAGGTCGATCGCCGCGACGCCGATTCGACCGCCGAGGCGGGATTCGATTTCAGCGACGCCTGCGTCGGTTTGCTGAGCAGTGACGCAGCCGACAAGCGTTGCGCCGACGGCGCCGATGACAAAAGCGCGGCGCGACGGCGAATATCCCGAGCGAGTGGTTTTCATGCGCTTACTTTCTCATGCGCGCCGCTGCGGCGGAAGGCGAAAACAGCGTCTTGTCTTTTTGTGCGACATTTGTAGTATATCGCAGGATCGATGCAACAAGGAACGGACGAATGCGAATGAAAGCCGCCTGCGGCTTTTTTTTGACAGCGGTTTCTCATGGCGGCGCCTCGG
This sequence comes from uncultured Alphaproteobacteria bacterium, assembly GCA_937895955.1. Classification (GTDB taxonomy): domain Bacteria; phylum Pseudomonadota; class Alphaproteobacteria; order Caulobacterales; family Parvularculaceae; genus Amphiplicatus. Next base: position 14,650 of record CALAZI010000200.1, read on the forward strand.
AGGAACAAGCCTATTCGATGCCGGACACGAAAGTTATCGAATTGCCGACGGCGTCAAACGGCGTGGACTATGAGCTCTATGTCTACGAGCCGCCGACATGCCGGGAGGCGAACGCCTCGTGCCCGGTCGTCTATTTGCTCGACGCCGAATATTCATTTCCGCTCGCCGCGGCGATGATCGATCATTTGTCGGGGCGGGGACGCATCAAGCCGGTCGTCGCCATCTCAATCGCCTATCAAGACAAAACGCAATATCGGCTGAACCGGACGCGCGACTATACGCCCGCTGATTTCCCAACCGGGGGATACGGGCCGGAATACCAGAAGCATTCGGGCGGCGGGCCGAATTTTCTTGAAATTCTCGAAAGACAAATCTTGCCGGCGGCGGAAGCAGCGATTTCAGCGCGTGTCGCGTCGCGCGCGCTGGTCGGCCATTCCTATGGCGGCCTCTTCGCCGCTTACGCCTGGAACGCGCGTCCGCACCTTTTCGACGACTACATTATTGTCTCGCCGTCGTTGTGGTATGCGGAGGGAAAATACCTCGCCGAAACGGAGCGAACTTGCGCGGAAAACAAAAGCGGAAAAGGCGCGCGATTCATTCTTGAGGTCGGCGCATATGAAGAGCAGCCGCAAAACGGTCGCGCCATGGTCAGCGATCTATCGCGCTTCAATGATCTGCTGAAATCATGCGGCGCGCGGAAAACAGAAACCTATTTCCGCGTCTTTGAGGACGAAACGCACGCCAGCATCTTTCCCGCCGCGCTTTCAACGGGTTTGAGAAAGCTGTTCGGCGCCGAATAGATGCGAAAAAGGGCGCCGAAGGGCGCCCTTTACACGGTAAAGCGGCCAATTTTCTATTCGATCGAAACGCTGCCGCCGGACGAGGTGTCCTTGCTGATTTTTTTCGGCTGGCCGTAGACGTCGATGCTGCCGCCCGAGGAGGCGTCGCCGGTGACGCTTTCGGACGCGAAGATGTCCGCGCTGCCGCCGGATGAGGCGTCGGCGACGGCGGTGCGGCATTCAAGGCCGCGCGCATCAATGCTGCCGCCGGATGAAACATCGACAGTGAGCGCGTTGCAGCGGCCCGTGACTTCAAGGTCGCCGCCTGAGGATGCGTCGATTTCGAAATCGCTCGCGTCAACGCCGGACGCCTCAAGCGAGGCGCCGGACGAAACGTCAAGGCCTGAAAGCGCTGGAAGCGTCACATTGACGACGACGCGATTGCCGCGGCCCCAGCTCATCGTTCTGTGTCGGCGGCCGATTTCAAGTTGGTCTCCCTTCACTTCGACCCGGAGGCGGTCAAGGCCTTCGCCCGAACTCTCGGCGACGACGGAATAATCCCCGCCGACCGTCACGTTCACCGTCGTTCCCGCAGAAGCGGAAACGCGTGTGAAGCCCGCAAGGTCGAAGGATTTGGTTTCGGCGAAAGCCGGCGTCGCGAGGACGGCGGACATGGCTGTTGCGATCAGAAGTCTTTTCATGGATGCGCCCTTTCCATCTGATTTCCTGTAGGCCGACACTGTCCGACTGCGGATCGGCGGGCAATCGCGCATGCGGCGGACCGTGCGTCCGACGCGACAGGAGAATTGAGCGGGCGCGCGCCGGCGCGCCTTGTCGCGACGAGCCGCGCCAAAAGCGCGTTAAACTGATCCTTTTCGTTCAATCACGAGTATCCGGGCCTCGCCGATCGGCTCAGCGACATGTTCATCGCCGATATCGGCGATGAAAATGTCTCCGGCCGAAAGATGCGCAACGCGCACTTCGCCGTCAATTCGGTATTTCATGTCGACATCGCCGGAGATGACAGTGAACACTTCTGCGCCGTCATTGACGTGCCAACGATAGGGTTTGTCGGTCCAGTGGATGCGAACGCTTGCGCCGTCTATCTCCGCGATGTCGAGCGCTCCCCACGCTCGGTCAGCCTTGAATGACGCGACGTCTTTAAGAACCCGCGGCACTACGCCATCGCTTTTTTGAAATTATCGTCGATCTTGTCGAGGAAGCCGGTCGTCGTCAGCCATTTCTGCTCGGCGCCGATCAGGAGCGCGAGGTCCTTGGTCATATGGCCGGCCTCGACCGTCTTGATGATCGTCTTTTCAAGCGTTTCCGAGAAACGGATGAGGTCGGCGTTTCCGTCGAGCTTGCCGCGGTGGGCGAGGCCGCGCGTCCAAGCGTAGATCGAGGCGATCGGATTGGTTGAGGTTTCTTCCCCGCGCTGGTGCTGGCGATAATGGCGCGTCACCGTGCCGTGCGCGGCTTCGGCTTCGACCGTCTTGCCGTCCGGCGTCATCAGCACGGACGTCATCAGCCCGAGCGAGCCGAAGCCCTGCGCGACCGTGTCGGACTGAACGTCGCCGTCGTAGTTCTTGCACGCCCAGACATAGCCGCCCGACCATTTAAGGCATGAAGCGACCATGTCGTCGATCAGGCGATGTTCATAGGTTCCCTTGAACGCGGCGAATTTGTCCTTGAATTCCGTCTCCCAGATGTCCTGGAAAATGTCCTTGAAGCGGCCGTCGTATTTTTTGAGGATCGTGTTCTTGGTCGACAGATAGACGGGATATTTGCGGTTGAGGCCGTAATTGAAACAGGCGCGGGCGAAGTCGCGGATCGACTCGTCGAGATTGTACATGCCCATGTAGATGCCGGCCGACGGCGCGTTGAAGACGTCTTTCTCGATGACGTCGCCGTTCTCGCCTTCCCATTTGAGCGAAAGCTTGCCCTTGCCGGGGAAAAGCATGTCGGTTGCGCGATACTGGTCGCCGAAAGCGTGACGGCCGATGATGATCGGCTGCGTCCAGCCGGGAACGAGCCGCGGCACGTTCTGGATGATGATCGGTTCGCGGAAGACGACGCCGCCGAGAATGTTGCGGATCGTGCCGTTCGGCGACTTCCACATGTCCTTCAGGTTGAATTCCTTCACGCGCGCTTCGTCAGGCGTGATCGTCGCGCATTTGACGGCGACGCCGTAGCGCTTCGTCGCCTCGGCCGCCTCAATCGTCACCTGGTCGTCGGTCTTGTCGCGCTCCTCGATGCCGAGGTCGAAATATTTGAGGTCGATATCGAGATAGGGATGGATGAACTTGTCCTTGATCATCTGCCAGATGATCCGCGTCATCTCATCGCCGTCCATCTCGACGACCGGGTTATCGACCTTGATTTTCTTCATGAATTCGTTCCTCGGACGGTTTTCGGGACGGCGCCGCCGCGCCGCGCGCGGCGTGGCCTATAGCATTCCGGGCCTTTGGCGCAAAGATTGGCGGCGTCAGCGGATCAAGGGCTTGCGCCCGAGCGCGACAGCGAGGCATTGAGCGGTAAAGCCGTCAAAAACGCCGCGGATCATGCCGAAAGCCGACAAATCAGCGAAGTTGAGGAAAGGACGCGCCGAAAGCGGCTTTGCGCCTGCTCCTGCGGTCGTGATGATCGAACCGCAAATGGGCGAGAATATCGGCGCCGTCGCGCGCGCGATGATGAATTTCGGCCTGTCCGAGCTTGTCATCGTCAATCCGCGCGACGGCTGGCCGAACGAGCGCGCGGAAGCGATGGCGTCGGGCGCGGCTGTCATCCTCGAACAGGCGCGCGTTGAACGCGACAGTCCAGCCGGTCTCGCCGATTTCAGCTTTGCGCTGGCGATGACGGCGCGCCCGCGCGAATCGCTCCTGCCGGTCCTGACGCCGCATGAAGCGGCGCGCGCCTTCAAGACCCGCATCGAGCGCGGCGAGAGATGCTCGATCATCCTGGGGCCGGAGCGCGCCGGCCTTTCCAATGACGACGTCAACCGGTCGGACGGCGTCATCTCGATTCCGGTCAATCCGGCTTTCGCGTCGCTGAATGTCGCTCAGGCGCTCGTCGTGATGGCGTATGAATGGGCGGTTGCGGCGGGCCTTGAAGCGCCGCCCGCCGATCTCGACCTCGCACCGCAGGCGTCGAAGGCGCAATTTGAGGGCTTCATCAGCCAACTGTTCGTCGCCCTGGACGAGGCTCGCTATTTCCATCCGCCGGAAAAGCGCGCCGCCTTGGAACGCAAGATCAAGACGGCCTTTGCGCGGGCGGGCCTCACCGAGGGCGAGGTGAGGACGATGCGCGGCGTCATCAAGGCGCTCGTGCGAAGCGGCGAGCGGGCTGACGACGGCGCCTGACCCGGGCCGCAAAGCGCGTTAGGCTTGCCGCTAACGACTGGGAGCAAGGCAATGAAGCTCGGATTTTACGCCGCGATAGCGGCGCTTTTCTTCGCCGCTTGCGAGCGCGCGGATTCTTATGACGCAATCATCCGCGGCGGGACGCTTTATGACGGATCGGGCTCGCCGGGCGTCGTCGCCGACATTGCGATCGAAGGCGACCGCATCGCCGCTATCGGCGATCTGAAAAGCGCAAAAGCGGCGCATGAGATCGACGCATCGGGGAAGGCGGTCGCGCCGGGCTTCATCAACATGCTCTCCTGGGCGGTTGACGATCTCATCGAGGATGGGCGCAGCCTCGGCGACATCAGTCAGGGCGTGACGCTTGAAGTTTTCGGCGAGGGCTTTTCCTGGGGGCCGCTTAATGACGCGATGAAAGAGGCGATGGTCGAGCGCCAGAACGACGTCAAATATGACGTCGAATGGACGACGCTCGGCGAATATCTCGAATTTCTTGAGAAGAAAGGCGTATCGCCGAATGTCGCCTCATTCATCGGCGCGACGAGCGCGCGCATTCATGAAGTCGGCTATGAAAACCGCCCGGCGACGCCGGAAGAACTTGCGCGCATGCAGGACCTTGTTCGCGCGGCGATGCGCGAAGGCGCGATGGGCGTCGGCTCGTCGCTCATCTACGCGCCGGCGAATTTCGCTTCGACGGAGGAATTGACCGCGCTTGTCGCCGCCGCCGCCGAATTTGACGGCATGTATATTTCACACATCCGTTCGGAAGCGGGGACGTTTCTCGAAGCCGTCGACGAACTCATCGGGATTGCGCGCGCGACCGGCGCGCCGGCTGAAATCTATCACTTCAAGGCGAGCGGCCGTCCGAACTGGGCGAAACTTGATCAGGCGATTGCGAAGATAGAAGCCGCGCGCGCGGAGGGGCTCGCTGTCACGACCGACATGTACGCCTATCCCGCCAGTTCAACCGGGCTTGACGCCGCGATGCCGCTCTGGGTGCAGGAGGGCGGGCCGGAGGCCTGGATCGAACGGCTGAAGGATCCGGCGATCCGCGCGCGCGTTGCGGACGAAATGCGCAATCCCGATGTCGATTTTGAAAACCGCATCGAACATGCCGGCGGGCCGGACGGCGTTCTGCTTGTCGGCTTCAAGAACCCGGCGCTGCGCAAATATCAGGGCAAAACGCTGGGCGAGGTTGCGCGCGAGCGCGGAACGCCGCCTGAGGAAACCGCAATCGACCTCGTCATCGAGGACGGCACGCGCGTGCAGGTCGTCTATTTCGTCATGTCCGAAGAAAACATCTCGAAGAAAATCAAGCTGCCGTTCATGAGCTTCGGATCGGACGGCGGTTCAATGGCGCCGGAGGGCGTGTTTCTCAATCAAAGCACGCATCCGCGCGCCTACGGCAATTTCGCCCGAATTTTCGCAAAATATGTGCGCGAGGAAAAGGCGATCACCATTGAGGACGCCGTCCGAAAGCTTACGCTTCTCCCGGCGACAAATTTGAAACTCAAAGATCGCGGCAAGCTGCAAGAGGGCTATTTCGCCGATGTTGTCGTTTTCGACCCGGCGACAATTCAGGATCACGCGACTTTTCAGGAACCGCATCAGCTTTCGACCGGCGTCAGCCATGTATTCGTCAACGGCGTTTTGACGATTGATAACGGCGAGCACACCGGCGCGAAAGCGGGGCGCGTCGTGCGCGGTCCCGGCTGGACCGGCTGGAAAGAGGCGAAATAGTCCGTGGGCCCGGTCGAAAAGATCGAGCATGCGTCGACGCTCTCGGCGCATCGCTTTCGGTATTACGATTTCCTGATGGCGGCGACCTGCGTCGTCATCGTCTGTTCGAATATCATCGGCGCCGGAAAGGTCGCGATGATCGGCGGCGTTTCTTTCGGCGCCGGCATTCTTTTCTTTCCGCTGTCCTATGTCGCGGGCGACGTGTTGACCGAAGTATACGGCTACGCCCGCGCGCGGCGCGTCATCTGGGCGGGCTTCGCCGCGGCCGCCTTCGCCGCCGGCATGGCGGCGTTCATCACCTGGATTCCGCCTGCGCCCGACTGGAATGTCGATGTCGGCGGCATCTCGAAACAGGACGCTTTCGCGCTCAATTTCGGGCAGGCGCCGCGGATCGTCGCCGCTTCCTGTTTCGCTATCTGGGCGGGCGAACTCGCCAATTCATTCGTGATGGCGAAAATGAAAATCGCCTCGGGCGGCAAGCATCTCTGGCGAAGGACGATCGGCTCGACCGCGGTCGGGCAGGGCGTCGACACGATTCTTTTCTATCCGCTCGCTTTCGCCGGCTTCTGGTCTCCGGAGTTGTTGATGAAAGTGATGGCGACGAATTACGTTCTCAAAGTCGCATGGGAAGCCTTTTTGACGCCTGTCACTTACCGCATTGTCGGCTTTCTGAAACGCGCTGAAGGGGTCGATGTCTACGACAAGGAAACGGATTTCACGCCGTTCTCCGTAAAATCGTGAAGAGCAGAGAATCATGAACCGAATTTTCGCCGTCGCTATGATTTTGCTCGCCGCAGCCTGCGGCGGAAAGAAAGAGGCCGCTGCGCCGGTCGATCAGTCGGCGGCCTTGCGCGCGATCGCAGACGACTATCTCGCCGCATCGCTCGCTCTATCGCCCTTCGCAGTCGTCTACGCGGGGCTCGGCGATGTCGTGAAGCAAGACCTCGCGGCGATGGAGGACAATTCGCCCGCCGGCCTTTCGCGTTTTCAGCGCGCCGAAAACGAACTTGCCCAGCGCTTCGCCGGCGTTGACTATTCGGCGCTTTCCGATCGCGCCGACAGGGTGCTCTTTGAAGCGCTGAAGGAGCAATTCGCCGCGAGCCGCGACCTGCGCGTTTGCCGCACGCATCTTTGGGGCGTCAATCACATGTCGGGCTGGCAAAATGGGTTTCCGCTTGTCGCCGACGCCCAGCCTGTTGCGACGCCGGTCGAACGCGCAATGGCGCTCGCGCGCTGGCGGCGGCTTCCGGATTATCTGAGACAGGAAAAGACCAATCTCGAGGCGGGCCTCGCCGCCGGCTATTCGGCGCCCAAGCGCGTCGTCAACCGCGTCATCGCGCAGCTCGACGCGCTGCTTGCCGGACCGCCCCTCGAATCGCCGCTTCTCGCATTCGCCGCGAAGGCGGAAGGCGACCAAAAATTCGACGATGCGGTCAAATTGCTGGCGGAAGAAGAAATCGCGCCGTCGATCGCGGCGTTTCGCGATTTCCTGCGTGACGAGTACGCGCCCCGCGCGCGCGACGATCTTTCGATCCGCGCGATCCCGGAGGGCGCGGCCTGTTATGAAGCGATGCTGCGCGCCTATCACACGGCGGAAATCGGCGGCGAAGCGACTTACAATCGCGGCATGGCGCAAGTCGCCGCAAATCGCGCCGAAGTCGCGCAGCGCGGCGAAGCGATGTTCGGCGAAACGGACTTTGCGGCGATCCTCCAGCGCACGAAAGCCGATCCGGCAAATCGCTTTCGAAGCGAACAGGAGCTGATTGACTTCACGCGCGCCCTGGAGCCGGTGGCGCGTGAAAAAATAACGCCGTTCTTTTCCGCGCTTCCCGATCAACCGATGATCGTTGAGCCTTTCCCCGATTATTTGAAGGGAACAGGCCAGTCGTCGCGCTATGAGCCGAAGCCCGCCGCGGAAGGGCCGGCGACCTATAGGATCGACACGGATGACTGGGCGACGCAGACGAAGGGCGAGGCGGAAATCGTGCTCGTTCACGAAGGCTGGCCGGGCCATCATCTGCAAATCGCAAGAGCCTATTCCGTCGAGGGGCTTCATCCTCTCACGCGGCTATTGGGATCGACAGCCTATATCGAGGGTTGGGCGCGTTATGCGGAAAGCCTCGCCGAGGAAGCGGGACTGTATGCGAGCGGGCATGGCGCGATTTCGCGGCGCGCCTGGCCGGCGCGCGGCATGGTCGTCGATCCCGGCATTCATCTTTACGGGTGGACGAATGAGGCGGCCGCGGAATTCCTGATTGAATCAGGGCGTTTTGACGAAGCGAGCGTCGACACCATGCTGGATCGCATCGCCGTCATTCCGGGCCAACTCACGGCCTATGACACCGGCGGGCTTGAAATCGCCGCGCTTCGCGCCGAAGCGGTTGAACGGCTCGGAACGCGCTTCGATATTCAGGCGTTTCACGATCGCGTCCTTGAAAACGGCGCGGTTCCGCTCGGCGCGCTGAGGCGTCACGTGGAAGACTGGATCGCCGGGGAAGAGGCGAAAGCGCGCCAGCCGGAATGATCAGTCCTGCTTTTGCAGGATTTCCTCAATGCGCCGCTGGGCGATCGGGTGATAGAGCGTTTTTGATTTTGCATAAACGCGCTCTGCGAATTCGCGTTCGCCATTCTCGGCGAGCGCCTCATAAAGCGGGTAAATGAATTTTCCGCGCCCGACGCGCCCCAGGAATTCTTCAATCTCGGGCATCGCCGGCGCATAATGCTTGACGATCGCGCGTTCATACCAGGCGAAGGCGATCTCGGCGTTTGCGCTCGACGAAAGGTCGAACGTGCGATCGAGATCGCGCATCCGCTCTCCGGTGACGTCGTCCGGCAGCGAGTTGATGAAATGGAGCCAGTGCTGCGTCGTCCACGCGGCGGTGTCAAATGCGCTCGCCGACGATCCGCCGGCGAGCCACACCGCTTCATCCCGGTCGATGGCGTCGAACGCCGGCGATTTCGGTTCGACAAGCGTCGCAGGCAGGCCGGTTCCGTAAAGCCACTCGTCTATCTCGCTTTCGCGCGCCGCTTGCCTGTTGTCGGCGACGAGCGTCGCCATAAGATGCGCGCGGAAATCGGCGGTCGTCGCCGGCTTGAACGCCTGTTTTTCAAACCACGCCTTTAAAAAACCGTCGAACGCCGCGCGCCCGTAACGGGCCTCAAGGAAGTGCAGGAAGAACTGGCCTTTCACATAGGAGACGTCGGAAAAAGCGTCGTCCGGATGGTCGAGGCCCGGCGGCAATTGCAGTCGGGAAAGTTTCGGGTCTTCAAGATCGGCGATCTCGGCCTTCAAATCGCCGAACGCCAAGGCCTGTTCCATGATCGCGCGATCGCGCCCGAATACGTCTTCCATCAGCCGGTTTTCGACATAGGAGGTGACGCCTTCATTGAGCCAGGCGTCGGACCAGGTCGCGTTGGTCACGAGATTGCCTGACCATGAATGGGCGAGTTCATGGGCGACGGTGCCGACAAGGCTCTTGTCGCCGGCGATAAGCGTCGGCGTCACAAACGACAGCCGCGGATTTTCCATCCCGCCGAAGGGAAAAGACGGCGGCAGCACGAGGAGATCGTAACGCCCCCAGAGATAAGGTCCGTAAAGGGCCGATGCGGCCGCTTCCATTTGCGGCGTGTCCTCGAACTCTTTCGCCGCCGCGTCGATGACGGACGGTTCCGCATAAACGCCGATAGTCTCGCTGACGGGACGAAAGGCGAGATCGCCGACGGCGAGCGCCAGGAGATAAGCCGGCACCGGTTGCGGCATCTTGAATGCGTAATCGCCGTCGCGCGGGCCGCGATCCTGCTCCGCCCCCATCACGGCGAGCAGATCCGGCGGCGTTCTGACGCGCGCCGAATAAGTCATGCGCACGGCGGGCGTGTCCTGAACCGGCGCCATGGAACGCGCATTGATCGCCTGGTTCTGCGAATACATGAACGGGTGGGCGCCTCCGGCTGTCTGCGCGGCGGTCAGCCATTGCAGGCCTTCGGCTTTCGGGCTCGTCCGATAGGCGATCCTGACTTTCGTCGCCTCGCCTGGAATTTCGATATCGAGCTTCGATCCGAGATTGGGGTCGTCGGGCCCGAGAGAGAACGGCGCCGCTTTCCATTCGCCGCCGGCGTCGGTCTCGACCGCGCTGATGTCGAGATCGTTTGAATCAAGAATAAGGCGATCCGCGTCGGGATTGATGCGCTCGAAGGTCAGCGTCGCCGTTCCGGAGATGACGCGCTCATCGAAGAGAACGTCGATATCAAGCGCCAGATCGGTGACGCGCGCCGATTCGTAATTCGCGTAAGTGAAGGGGTCCCGTTCGACGGGATCAATCGGCTTGACCGGCGCCGCCGCAGCATTGGACGCCTCGGCGACAGGCTTGCTTTCAGCCTGTTCCGTCGCTTGCTTCTCGCCCGCGCAAGACGCCGCCAAAATAACGCAGCAGCAAGTCGCCGCGATTTTCCCGCACCGCATAAGCTTCCCCGTGTCATCGCCCGCCGGTTTACCTTACCGGCTGAAGGCGAGGTCGCGAAGGCGCAATCCGACATTTATGGCCGCGGTTCAGGCGCAGATTCGCCAAAACGCTGAAAATTTCGAGAAAAATTCCCGCCTTTGGGGCGGGGGCGAAATGAAATCCGCGCGCGATCGCCGACAAATTTAATGTTGAAATTAACCCTGCCGCGCTTGCCGCTCTTATGGGGCGAGCGTATCAATTCCGCAGGATTGCGCATTCGGCGCGTCCTGAGGAATTGCGTTCATGTTGTTGCGTAATGTGTTGGCTGCAATCGCTGCGGGAATTGTTGCGTCTGCGGCGTCGGCGTCGGCGACGGTGGTCGCGTTTGGTCAACCCGGCTTTCCGGCGGTGACCGTCGCGCCTGGCGGCTTCATCCAGGCCTATTATTCCAACGACGCGAATTCGGATATCGGCAATCAAAGTCCGTCGACTGTTGAGGCGGTCATGGAGAGCTGGTTCGGCCAGCAGCTCAATTTCGCGGGCGGCGGCTCTTGCGGCGCGTCGCCTTCTTATTCCAACAATTGCACCGCCTATGACAATGGCGGCGGCAATTCGCAGAAGGGCGGAATTTCGAATCTGACCGCTCAATTGTTCGCCGTGCATTTCGGCAACCGCTTCATCGCGTTTCTTTATTCCGGGCCGACCAACGGTTTCCGGATCGACGGCTTGCGGTACGGCGTCAGCAATATTTACGCATTTGACGGCGCTTCGCCGGTCCCGATCCCCGGCGCAGTCTGGCTGATGGGCGCCGGGCTCGCCGGCATCAGCTTTGCGGCGCGCAAAAAGCGCTATTAAACCGGCGCCGGAATTCGACAGGCCCGCCGCGCGCGGGCCTTTTCCTTATGGGGGTCGCGGATTTGACAGGGCGCGGAGGGGCGGCTAAGAGCCCGCCCTTCATGACGGGGGGTGCGCAAGCCGCCGTTGAAATCGCCGCCGGGATGATCCCTGCGGCCGGAGCGCGCCGATAGCGAGGACACGTGACCAAGCGCATCAGAGCGAAATACAAGATCGACCGCAGGGTCGGGGAAAATATCTGGGGCCGGCCGAAATCGCCGGTCAATCGCCGGGAAACGGGCCCCGGCATGCACGGCGCCCAGCGCAAGTCGAAAATTTCCGATTACGGCCTGCAGCTTCGCGCCAAGCAGAAGCTCAAGGGCTACTACGGCAACATTTCCGAGCGCCAGTTCGAGAAGATCTATCTCGAAGCGATCCGGCGCGCCGGCAACACGGCGGAAAACCTGATCGGCCTTCTCGAAAGCCGGCTCGACGCTGTCGTCTACCGCGCGAAATTCGTTCCGACGGTCTTCGCCGCGCGCCAGTTCATCAATCACGGCCACGTCAAGGTGAACGGCCGCCGGACGAATATCCCGTCCTTCCGCTGCAAGCCGGGCGATGTCGTCGAAATCCAGGACAAATCGAAGAACATGGCGCTCGTTCTCGAAGCGCTGCAGAGCGCCGAGCGCGACATCCCGGATTATGTCGAGGTTGATCCGAAGAAAATGAGCGCGACCTATCTTCGCGTGCCGGAACTCGCCGAAGTTCCCTATGCGGCGCGCATGGAACCCAATCTCGTCGTCGAATATTACTCGTCGTAATCTCGGGCGAAACGGGAACTGCAAAAGAAAGCCGCCCCTCGGGGCGGCTTTTTGTTTTCGCGTAACGGGACGTTCCGCCTATTCGCCGACTTTCGCTTTCAGATCGGCGATGAGCGCGTCGATCCCGGCCGCTCCGCCCCCATTGTTGGCGATGACGGATTTGAATGTCGATTGCTGCTCGATCGCCAGCCAGACCCCGGATGCGCCGGCGTCGACGATCGATTGCGCGCCGTCAGCCGCGCGGTAAACCCGCCAATGAACGACAAGGTCGGCGTATTCGCTTCCGGGCTTGGCGCCGACGACTTTCGAATTGACGATGATGTCGCGCGCGCTGCGGTCGACGCTGCCGGTCACCTCAAGCGCTTCGCCTGAATAGGGGTCGAGCGTCGCTTGATAGACGCTCGTCGCGTATTTGCGGAACAGCGGCTGATAGGCGGCCATCTGTTCTTCGGTCGCGATGCGCGCATATTGGCCGAGCGCGAAGCGCGCGACGCGGTCCATATCGACATATTTGTCGACGAGCGTTTCGATGCCGGCGTTGCGCGTTTCGTCGTCGTTCGACTTGAAGACGACGTTCGCCTCCGTCAGGATTTGCGCGACAAAAGTCTCAGCGGCCTCATCGGCGCGAGCGGGCGTCGCCGCAACGGCCAGGATCAGCACGGCCGCGAATGCGCTGCGAGCGGCGGGGACGATGCTCAGTTGCATGACGGTTCTCTGCCCTTACTCCAATTCATCGAATTCCTCGAATTCGCCGATATCCGGAAGATCGCTGTAATCGACGACGCCGTTGGCGATTTCGCGCTTGCGCGACTGAAGATAGAAACTGCGCAGCGAAGCGTAATAATCGAGCGATTTCGATTCGATTTCGGCGAGCGGCTCGAGAAACTGCTCGCGCGCCGAGACGCCGCCGACGCCCGCGCGCGTATAACGCGCGATATCGGCGGGCGGGGTGCGGACATAGAAATGCGGATCCATGCCAAGCTGCACAATCGCGCCGAAGCCGTCGCGCGTCGAGGTCGGGCCGACCAACGGCAAGAAGAGAAACGGACCTGAATCGACGCCCCAGACGGCGAGCGTCTGGCCGAAATCCTCGCTATGCGCCTCAATCCCGATCTGCGCCGCCGGATCCGCGAAGCCGCCGGCGCCGATCGTCGTATTGACGACAAAGCGCCCCAAGGTTTCGCCGGCGCGGCCGAATTCGCCTTGCAGGATGTCGTTCACGAAAACGCCCGGCGCGCGCAGATTGGCGAGGAAACGGCGAATGCCGCGCCGCCCCTTTTTCGGCGTCACCGCTCGATAGCCCTTCGCCGCCGGAACTAGGAGATTGCGGTCGAGGAAGAGATGCGTCGAAAACATCTTCCGATTAAACCCTTCCCAGGGGTCCGCGACGTCGTCCGTCGCGCCCGCCGTGACGGCGCTGTCGATTTCCGATTGGGCGACGGGCTCGTCGCTCGGCGTTTGGCCGATGACGCCCTGCGCAGTCGCGGCGGCGAGCGAGACCGCCAGCGCGCCCGAGATCGCGGCGAGAATTTTCACGGCGGCGAAGGCCATACCCATCCCCTTGCGCCGCCGATGCCCGGAGACGCGATTCTTCTTGTACTTCCCGTGAAAAGATTGGCCGGATTGGGGCGGCATGTCCATCGGCGGGCGTCGCCCGGCCAGCCAGGCGCATCACTTGATTGCGATATAAGGATATGTTTATATCTAAAGGCGCAATATCGGCGGCGGCATGAATCTCGACACTATTCTCAACGTCCTGAGGGCGATCGGCGAGGAAACCCGCCTCAGGATCATGGCGCTCCTGATGCGCGGCGAGCTCACCGTCAGCGAGATCACCCAGATTCTCGGCCAAAGCCAGCCGCGCGTCAGCCGGCATCTCAAGATCCTCACCGACGCAGGATTGGTCGACAAATTCCGCGAAGGGTCCTGGATGTTTTATCGCGTCGCCGGCGCCGCGCCGGAGGCGACCGACGCGGTTCTCGGCGCCGTCAAGGCGCTGAACGCTTCGGGCGACAGGATCATCGCGCGCGACGGCGACCGTTTCGAGCAAAGCCGTCAGGCGCGGGCCGCCGTCGCCGCGGCGTATTTTGAGAAAAACGCCGGCGAATGGGACACAGTCAGAGGCCTGCAGATCGAAGAATCGCAGGTCGAACAGCGCATGCGCCGGAACCTTGCGGACGAAAGGGTCGACCTTTTCGTCGATATCGGCACCGGCACAGGCCGTATGCTGACGGTTTTTTCCGATCTTTATGAAAGCGGAATCGGCTTCGATCTGTCGCGGGAAATGCTGGCGGTCGCGCGCGATAATCTGGAGCGCGCGGGCGTCTCGCACGCCCAGGTTCGTCATGGCGATCTTTTCTCCCTGCCTGTGGAAACCGGATCGGCGGACATCGTCTGCATTCACCAGGTTCTGCATTTCCTCGCCGAACCGGGCGTCGCCGTCATCGAGGCGGCAAGGCTGCTCAAACCGGGCGGGCGGCTCATCATTTCCGATTTCGCGCCGCATGAAGTTGAGCTTCTTCGCGCCGATCACGCGCATCGCCGTCTGGGGTTTCCAGATGAGGAAGTCGCCGCTTGGTGCGCCGCCGCCGGGCTTGAACTTGCGAATACGGAAACCTTGTCCCCGCGTCCCGGCGGCAAGGAATCGCTCACCGTGAAAATCTGGCTGGCGCAAGCGCCGGAAACCGTTCGCCGCCTGAAAAAGCGCATCGCCTAAAAGGAATCCCGCCTTGTCCGACCTGCACGTCTCGTTTGAATTCTTTCCGCCGAAGACCGAGGCGATGCACGCGCGGCTGTGGGCGGCGGTCCAGAAATTGTCGCCGCTCGCGCCTGAATTCATGTCCGTCACCTATGGCGCAGGCGGATCGACGCGCGCGCGCACGCATGAAACCCTTTCGCGCATCATTCGCGAAGGAGCGGCGCCGGTCGCGGCGCATCTGACCTGCGTCGCTGCGACCAAAGAAGAAGTCGACGGCGTTCTTAAAGCCTATTGGAATGACGGCGTCCGCCACATCGTCGCCTTGCGCGGCGATCCGCCGGGCGGCCCCGGCGAGCGTTACATTCCTCATCCAGGCGGATACGCCAACGCCGCCGAGCTCGCCGCCGGCGCGAAAAAGATCGCCGATTTTGAGATCAGCGTCGGCTGCTATCCGGAAAAACACCCTGACAGTCCGTCGCCCGCCGCCGATATCGACATGCTGAAACGCAAGGTCGACGCCGGCGCGACGCGCGGAATCACGCAGTTCTTTTACGACAACGACGTTTACTATCGTTATCTCGACCGGGTGCGCGGCGCGGGCATCGATATTCCGATCGTGCCGGGCGTCATGCCGGTGACGAATTTCGTCGGCGTTCGAAAGATGGCCGACACCTGCGGCGCGACGATGCCGGGGCGGCTCGTCAAGCTGTTCCAAAATCTCGACGATGATCCGACGACGCGCCAGCTTATCGCGGCGACCGTCGCCGCTGAGCAATGTCTCGCGCTCGCGGAGCAGGGCGTCAAGCACTTCCATTTTTACACGCTCAATCGCGACGATCTCGCCTATGCGCTTTGCACCATGCTCGGCGTCAGGCCGAAGACGTCGGCGAAACGGGCGCCGGACGCCGCCGCATGACGCTTCCAACCTTTGTCAATGTCGGCGAGCGGACGAACGTCACAGGCTCGGCGAAGTTTCGCAAGCTGATCAAGGAAGATCGCTATGACGAAGCGCTCGCCGTCGCGCGCCAGCAGGTGGAGAACGGTGCGCAGATCATCGACGTCAATATGGACGAGGGGATGCTCGACGGCGTCGCGGCGATGCGGCGCTTTCTGCGCCTGATCGCGTCGGAGCCCGACATTTCGCGCGTGCCGATCATGATCGATTCCTCGAAATGGGAGGTGATCGAAGAGGGCCTTAAAAACGTTCAAGGCAAGGCGATCGTCAATTCAATATCGCTGAAGGAAGGCGAAGCGCCTTTTTTCGAATACGCGCGCAAGGTCATGCGATACGGCGCGGCGGTCGTCGTGATGGCCTTCGATGAAAAGGGACAGGCCGATACGGCGGCGCGCAAGATCGAAATTTGCGAGCGGTCCTACAGGCTGCTGGTCGAGAAAGTCGGCTTTCCGCCGGATGACATCATTTTTGATCCGAACATTTTCGCCGTCGCGACGGGAATTGAAGAGCACGACAATTACGCCGTCGATTTCATCGACGCGACGCGCGCAATCAAGGAACGGCTTCCGGGCGCGCGCGTGTCGGGCGGCGTATCGAACATCTCATTCTCGTTTCGCGGCAACGAGCCGGTGCGCGAGGCGATGCATTCGGTCTTTCTCTATCACGCGATCAAGGCCGGCATGGATATGGGCATTGTCAACGCAGGCCAGCTTGCGATTTACGATGAGATACCGCTTTCGCTGCGCGATTGTGTCGAAGACGTCATCCTCAATCGCCGCGTCGACGCCACCGAACGGCTTTTGGATATCGCCCAGCAGTATAAGGGCGAGGCTGGAAAAAAGGTCGAGGCCGATCTTTCCTGGCGTGAGGCGAGCGTTGAAGAGCGGCTGAAGCACGCGCTCGTCAAAGGCGTCACGGAATTCATCATCGAGGATACGGAAGAGGCGCGGACCAAGCTCGGTCGGCCGCTTCACGTCATCGAAGGTCCGTTGATGGACGGCATGAATGTCGTCGGCGACCTTTTCGGTTCGGGGAAAATGTTCCTGCCGCAAGTCGTAAAATCGGCGCGGGTGATGAAACAGTCGGTCGCGTATCTGACGCCCTATATGGAGAAAGAAAAGAAAGAGCAGGGCCTCGCCCAGGGAAAGCCGAACGGCAAGATCCTGATGGCGACGGTCAAGGGCGACGTCCACGATATCGGCAAGAACATCGTCGGCGTCGTTCTCCAGTGCAATAATTACGAAGTCATCGATCTCGGCGTCATGGTTCCCGCCGAAAAGATCCTGAGCGAGGCGAAGAAGCGCGATGTCGACATCATCGGCCTTTCGGGATTGATCACGCCCAGCCTCGATGAAATGCGCCATGTCGCCGGCGAGATGAAGCGTCAGGGCTTTGACATTCCGCTGCTGATCGGCGGGGCGACGACGAGCCGCGCGCACACGGCGGTCAAGATCGCGCCGAATTACGAGCACGGCGTCGTTTACGTGACCGACGCCAGCCGCGCGGTCGGCGTTGCGGGCGCGCTTGTGTCGGCTGAAAAGCGGGGCGGCTATCTTGCAGAAATCAAAAGCGATTACGACCGCATTCGCGACCAGCATGAAAAGGGTCGCGAGCGCGCGCCGCGCATCACGCTTGAGAATGCGCGGGCGCGCGCGCCGAAAATCGACTGGGACGACTATGATCCGCCGGCGCCGTCATTTCTCGGCGTTAAGGCGTTCAGGAATTACGACCTCAAAACGCTCGCCGATCATATCGACTGGACGCCGTTTTTCGCCGCCTGGGAGCTGGCGGGCAAATATCCGCGCATTCTCGATGACGACGTCGTCGGCGAGGCGGCGCGCGCGCTGTATGACGACGCGAAGAAGATGCTCGCCGACATTATAGAGAACAACTGGCTGACCGCGCATGGCGTCGTCGGCTTCTGGCCGGCGAACGCGGTCGGCGACGATATAGAGTTCTATGCGGATGAATCGCGTAGCAAGGCGATCGGCCGCTTGCACGGGCTTCGCCAGCAGATCGCCAAGCGCGATGCGGGCTCGCCGAATTATTGCCTGTCGGATTTCATTGCGCCGAAAAGTTCTGGCAAGCGCGATTATGTCGGCGCTTTTGCGGTGACGGCCGGCGTCGGCGAGGAAGCGCTCGCCGCGTCCTATGACGACAGGCACGACAATTATTCCTCGATCATGTCGAAGGCGCTCGCCGACCGTCTCGCCGAGGCGTTCGCCGAGCACCTTCATGCGCGCGTCCGGCGCGAGCTATGGGGTTATGCGAAAGGCGAAGACATATCCGTCGACGAGATGATCGCCGAGAAATATCAGGGCGTGCGTCCCGCGCCCGGCTATCCCGCTCAGCCCGACCACACGGAAAAAGCGACGCTCTTCCGCCTTCTGGAGGCGGAAAGGAACGCCGAGATGGGGCTCACCGAAAGCTTCGCCATGACGCCGCCGGCGTCCGTCTCCGGCCTATATTTCAGCCATCCGAGGTCGCTCTATTTCGGCGTCGGCAAGATCGAAAAAGATCAGGCTGAGGATTATGCGCGGCGTAAGGCTATGCCCCTCGCCGAGGTTGAGCGATGGTTGGCGCCGATCCTCAATTATGCGCCGTGACAGGAGAAAAAGACCTGCGCCGGCCCGGACGGCTGGCGTTCGACGGCCGGGGGCGTTAAGAGCGCGCCATGGGAATTCTGGACCGCATTGAGGAGCTCTTTTCGGCGGTGCGCAAGCGCACGGTCGACTCGCTTCTTGAGGCGCTCGCCGCCCAAAAACAGCGGCGAAAGGAAGAAACGTTTTCAATCGCTCTTATCGCGCTGTCGGCGAAAATGGCTAAGGCCGACGGCTTCGTCACGGATGACGAAATCCGCGCCTTTCAGGAATTCTTCAAATTCGACGCTGACGACGCCGCCAAGGTCAGAATGGTCTTCGATCTCGCCAAGCAGGACGTGACTGGCTTTGACCATTACGCCGATCAAGTCGCCCGCATTTTCGCTGATGAGCCCATCGTTCTCGAAGACGTGATCGATTGCCTTCTTTATATCGCTCTCGCCGATGGACAGGCGCATCCGCGCGAAATGGAAATGCTCGAACAGGCCGCCGTGAGGATGCAATTGAAGCCTGGCGCCTGGCGACGACTGAAAGCGGCGCATCTCGGCCAGGATCATGACGATCCTTACCTCATCCTCGGCGTCGATCATGCGGCGGACGATTCAGCTGTTCGCGCGCGTTACCGCGACCTGATGCGGGAGAATCACCCAGACGCGCTCATCGCGCGGGGCGTGCCGCCGGCGCTTCTCAAGATCGCAGAGAACCGCACGGCCGCGATCAACGCGGCCTATGAGAAAATCCTTTCAGAAAGAAGCCGTTAACCAAGGGGCGGCCTGCGCCATATTTTCGCTTAACTCCTCTTTTCTAGGTTGGGGGGCTCGAACAGCCTCTGCGGCTGGACTGGGCGGCGAAGATGCGCGTAAGCTGTCCTGAGGTGGTTTGCGTATTGTGGGCGATATGACAGGCACGAAATCGGCATCCGTTCATACAGCCGGCGCAGTGGGGCGCGGTCTCAGTCTTAACGGCTTTCTCGACGCGCTTTATTTTGTCGCCATCCTTGTTTTCACGGCGTTCGCCGTCCTTGCGGTCGCCCTTGCCGCGCCGCTCGCCATTATCGCAACTGCGCTCGCCGGCGCCGTTTCGGCCCTTACGGCGGGTCGCGCCAAGCGCAGCGGATGGCGCGTCGCCGGCGCTTAAGGCGCTCTTTCCCGATTGCGGCGGCAGATTGAAGACCCGGTCGGAGCGGCGTAAGCCGCAGCCAGGTTCAATCGGAGGCGCAATCTGGCTGCGCGCGAACTCTTCGTTCTTCTGACGCTCTGCGTCTGCTGGGGATTTCACTTCGTCGTCGTGAAGACGGCGGTCGGCGAAATCCCGCCGACTTTCTATGCGGCGATGCGCATGGCGGCGGTCGCGCTCATTCTCGCGCCGTTTTTGCGCTGGCGTCCCGGCAAGATGAAAATGCTGTTCCTCGCCGCGCTCTGCTTCGGCTGTTTCAATTACGTTTTTCTCCTCAACGGCGTGAAACTGGCGACAGCGTCTGCGAGCGCCATCGCCAATCAGCTTTATGTTCCCTTTGCGACGGTGTTGTCGGTTTTTTTCCTCAAGGAAGCGATCGGCTGGAGGCGCATCGTCGGGATATCGCTCGCCTTCGCCGGCGTCGCCATCATCGCGATCAGCCGCGATCAGGCGGCGCCCGGCGTGCGGATCGGCATTGGCGTCGGGCTCGTTGCGGCGGCGGCGCTTGTCGAGGCGATGGGATCGATCCTCGTCAAAAAGGCGACAGGCTTTAAGCCGTGGGAACTCCTCGCCTGGTTCGGCCTTATCGGCGCGCCTTTCCTTTTCGTCGCCTCGGCTCTGCTCGAACGCGGGCAGATCGCCGCGCTCGCCGCATCCGACAAGAAAATCGTCATCGGCGCCATCCTATATTCCGCGCTGATCGCCTCCGTTTTCGGCCACACGGCGTATTACTGGCTCATTCAGCGTCGACCGGTTTCGGAAATCGCGCCGTCTTCGCTGCTGACGACGTTTTTCGGAATCGCCTTTTCTGTGGCGCTGCTCAACGAACCCTTTACGCTTGTTTTCGCCGTCGGCGGATTGATGACGCTCGCCGGCGTCGGCATTGTCGTTCTGCGCACGCCGGCGGCGGCGCCTGAGCCGGGCGCGCCGGAGCCGATCATTCCCGCGCCCGAAGAGGAGGCGAAGCCGTGACGAAGGTGAAGATCGTGGAAAAGCCCTCGCCGAATTTCGATGAGCGCGGCCGCGCGATCGACATGATCATTCTTCACTACACCGGCATGCGCACAGGAAAGGAAGCGCTCGACCGGCTTTGCGATCCGGAAGCGAAAGTCTCGGCGCATTATCTCGTCGAGGAAGACGGAACGATTTTCGCCCTTGTTCCAGAAGAAAAGCGCGCCTGGCATGCCGGCGTCGGCGCATGGAAAGGCGAGGCCGATCTCAATGCGCGCTCCATAGGCGTCGAGATCGTCAATCCCGGGCACGAATTCGGCTATCGGAAATTTCCCAAGCGCCAGATCGACATGGTCGTCGCGCTGGTGAAGGAAATCGCTGGGCGCCATGAAATCGATCCGCGGCTGGTGCTCGGCCATTCCGATGTCGCGCCGCAACGCAAGGAAGATCCGGGCGAGCTGTTCCCTTGGGGAAGGCTTGCAACCGAAGGGCTCGCGGTCGGCCGGTACAGGGGCGGGGAAGATCCATCCGTCTCGTATGAAGACGCGCTCTCTATGTTGCGCGCGATCGGCTATGACGCGCCGGACAAAGCGCACGCCGCCGCGCTCGTCGCGTTTCAGCGGCGATTTTGCCCTGAAGCGTTGGCGCAAGGCTTCAGTCCGCTGACCAAAGCGGCGCTCAAATGGACGCTTGAGCGGATGGGCCAGGGTTAGGCGGTCGCAAGCACCTTGCGAGCGTATTGCTCGCGTTTCGGCGCCGCTTTCGTCGCCTTTTCGATTTCGGCCTGCTTCATCGCCTCCTTGGCGCGCACATGCTTGAAGGCGCCATGCGCGTTCGCCCAATCGGCGAGGATGCGCGCGGCGATCGGCGATCCCGTCTCAAGGCGATGACGTTCAATCAGTTTGCGCAGCCTTTTCTCGCCTTCGCCGCCGAGCGGCGCGGCGATGACGGTATCGGTGTTGAGCGAGGCGGCGAGTTGGTCAGCCGGATCGTAAAGAAACGCCTCGCCGCCTGTCATGCCGGCGCCGAAATTGAAGCCGACTGATCCTAAAATGACGACAACGCCGCCGGTCATGTATTCGCAGCCGTTCGCCGAGCACCCTTCGATGACGGCGCTCGCGCCGGAGTTCCTGACGGCGAAGCGCCCGCCCGCTTTGCCCGCCGCGTAAAGCTCGCCCGAAGTCGCGCCGTAAAGACAGGTGTTGCCGATGATCGCCTGACTTTCGCCGCTTGGCGCGCCGGCTCCCGGCCGGACGATGATCGTCGCGCCGGAAAGACCCTTGCCGACATAGTCGTTTGCATCGCCCTCGACGATCAATTTCATACCATGGACGCTGAACGCGCCAAGCGACTGCCCCGCGGAGCCGCGAAGCCGCAAGCTGAGATGGTCCGCCGCCAGCGTCTTGTCTTTCATCGTGCGGACGATTTCAGAAGAAAGCCGCGCGCCGATCGTTCTGTCGGTATTGCGCACGGGGAGCGTCAGCGATTGGCGTTCGGTGAAGGAAAAGAAAGCGTCGAGCGCCGGACGGATGCGCTGATCGATCGTGTCGCCGACCTCGGTGCGTTCCTTGCGGCGCCCGCGCGACGCGCTGTCGCCGGTTTCAATGCGCGCGAGAACCGGATTGAGATCAAGATCGTCGAGATCGCTCGATCCGCGAGATATCTGGTCGAGAAGATCGGAGCGTCCGATGATTTCATCGAGCGTGCGCGCGCCGAGCGCGGCGAGGCGCCGGCGCACATCCTCGGCGATGAAACTCATCAGATTGACGACATGCTCGGGCGCGCCGGCGAAGCGCTTTCTCAAGGCGTCGTCTTGCGTGCACACACCGACAGGGCAGGTGTTCGAGTGACACTGGCGCACCATCAGACAGCCGAGCGCGACAAGCGCGATCGTGCCTATGCCGAATTCCTCAGCGCCGAGCATCGCCGCGACGATGATGTCGCGGCCTGTTCTCAATCCGCCGTCGGTCCTCAGCGTCACATGCGAGCGCAGATCGTTGAGCGTCAGAACCTGATTGGCCTCGGCGAGCCCCAGCTCCCATGGCGAGCCGGCGAATTTGATCGATGTTTGCGGGCTCGCGCCTGTGCCCCCGACATGGCCGGAGATGAGGATGACGTCGGCTTTGGCTTTCGCAACGCCTGCGGCGATGGCGCCGATGCCGCCGGCTGAAACGAGTTTGACGCAAACGCGCGCGACCGGATTGATCTGCTTCAGATCGTAGATGAGCTGCGAGAGGTCCTCGATGGAGTAGATGTCGTGATGCGGCGGCGGCGAGATCAGCGTCACCCCCGGCGTCGCGTGACGCATGCGTGCGATGAACCCGGTCACCTTGAAACCAGGAAGCTGGCCGCCTTCGCCGGGTTTCGCGCCTTGCGCGACCTTGATTTCGATTTCGCTGCAATGGTTGAGATATTCAGCCGTGACGCCGAACCGCCCGGAAGCGATCTGTTTGATGGCGGAATTGGCGTCATCGCCGTTGGGAAGCGGGCGATAGCGTTCGGGGTCTTCGCCGCCCTCGCCGGAGACGGATCGCGCGCCGATGCGGTTCATCGCGATGTTGAGAACGCCATGCGCTTCGGGCGACAAGGCGCCCAATGACATGCCCGGCGTCACGAAGCGCGCGCGCAAACCTTCCATCGGCTCGACTTCGGATATGTCGATCGCCGGGCCGAGCGGCTGCGGCCGCAAGAGATCGCGCACTTGCGCCGGCTTTTGTTCGTCGAGCGCATCGACAAACCGCCGGAAGGCGGCCTCGTCATTATCGCGAACGGCGGTCTGCAGATCGCTGACAAGGCGCGCCTCCAGAATGTGCCGCTCGCCGCGCGCGCGCTGGCGGTAAAACCCGCCGACCGGAAGCTGCGCCGCGCCCCGATAGGCGCGCTCGCGCAGCTGCGCCGTGCGTTTTTCAATGCCGGAAAAGCCCATGCCGGAAATGCGGCTCGTCATGCCGGGAAAGAATTCCTCGACAAGACCGCGCGACAGGCCGAGCGCTTCGAAATTGCATCCGCCGCGATAGGACGAGATGACGGAAATGCCCATTTTTGAAATGATTTTCAAAAGCCCCGCCTCAAGCGCGCATTTGTAATTGTAGACGCACTGATTGAGATCGAGCCCTTCATAATGACCGCGCGCGAGAGCGTCGGCTATGGAATCGAAAGCGAGATAGGGGCTGACCGCCGTCGCGCCGACGCCGACAAGAACGGCGGCGTAATGCGCATCCATGCATTCGGCGGCGCGAACGATGATTGAGCAGAACGTGCGCCGCCCGACTTTGGTGAGATGCGTGTGAACGCCGCCCGCAGCGAGAATCATCGGAACGGGCGTGCGCTCGGCGCTTTGCCTTTCATCGGTGAGGATGATGACGCCGGCGCCGTTTTTCACCGCCTCGGCGGCTTCTTCGCGGATTCGATCGAGAGCGGCGCGGAGCGCAGCACCGTCGCCGCGGCTTTCCGAGGCGGCGTAGGTGCAATCGATTTCAGCCGTGTTCTGATCGAGATGCTGGCGCAGGCGCACATGCATGCCGTTGGTGAGGATCGGGCTTTCGAGGACGAAAACATCGGTCTGCGTCTTGTCCGAGGCGAGAATGTTGCCAAGGTTTTTGAACCGCGTGGTCAGGCTCATCACGCCCGCCTCGCGCAAGGGATCGATCGGCGGATTGGTGACCTGGCTGAAATTCTGCCGGAAATAATGCGACAATGGCCGATATTCGTCCGACAGCACCGCGATCGGCGCGTCGTCGCCCATTGAGCCGATCGCCTCCTTGCCGGTCGTCGCCATCGGTTTCAGGATGAGATCGAGATCTTCAAGCGTGAAGCCGGCGGCGGCCTGCCGGCGGACGAGATCATCACCTGTAAATAGACGCTCTTCAGGACCCGGCCCGATTTCGGGTTCGAGGAGGACGACATTCTCAAGCCATTCGGCGTAGGGGTGTTTGTCGGCGAGATGATCGAGAAGTTCATCCTGCTCGAAAAATTTCACCTCTTCAGTGTCGAACGCGATCATGCGGCCCGGCTCGACGGCGCCGCGCCGCAAGACGGCGCGCTCGCCGAGCGGGCACATGCCGGTTTCCGAGCCGACCGTCAGCAAACCGTCTTCCGTGATCGCGTAGCGCAAGGGGCGCAGCCCGTTGCGATCAAGGCCGGCGATGATCCATCTTCCGTCATAGGCGGCGACGGCGGCGGGCCCGTCCCAGGGCTCCATCACCGCATTGCAATAGCTGTATAGCGCGCGCCACTCGTCTTTCATGACCGCGCCGCGTTTCGTCCAGGCTTCCGGAATCAGCAAGGCTTTCGCCATAGGACCCGAGCGGCCGGCGCGCACGATCAATTCAAACACCTGATCAAGCGCCGCCGAATCGGATGCGCCTGGCCGTATCACGGGTTTGACGCAATCGCCGTCTTCGCCGAATGCGCTGGAGGCCATGCGTATCTCATGGCTCTTCATCCAGTTGCGATTGCCTTTAAGCGTGTTGATCTCGCCATTATGCGCGAGCATGCGGAAAGGCTGCGCCAGGCGCCATTCAGGAAACGTGTTCGTCGAATAGCGTTGGTGGAAGATGGCGATGGACGAGGTGAAATCCGGATCGCGCAGATCGCGATAAAAGCCGTCGATTTCCTCGGCGAGGAACATGCCTTTGTAGACGATTGAGCGCGCGGACAGCGAACAGACGTAAAAGTCCTGCAAATTGGCTTCATTGACGCGCTGCTCGATGCGGCGTCGAACAAGATACAGCGCGCGCTCAAGCTCGTCTTTGGGCCGCGCGGCTGCGTCGACGAAAAGAATCTGTTCGATTTCCGGCCGAGTCAGATTGGCGCGCGCGCCGAGCCGTCCGGCGTCGACGGGAACCTGTCGCCAGCCGTACACGTTAAAGCCGGCGCGAATGATCTCCGTCTCGACGATCGTTCTGCACTGGTCCTGCGCGCCGAAATTGGTGCGCGGCAGAAATATCATGCCGGCGCAGAGATCGCGCCGCTCGGGCTCACGCCCCATCCGCGTCACATAGCGGCGAAACAAATCCTGCGGAATGTTGACGAGAAGGCCGGCGCCGTCGCCGGTCTTGCCGTCGGCGGCGACGGCACCGCGATGCCAGACAGCCTTGAGCGCGGAAAGCGCCATGTCGACGATCTCGCGTGTCGGCGCGCCGTCAAGCGCGGCGACAAGGCCGACGCCGCAGGCGTCGCGCTCGGACGCGGGATCATAAGCGCCGGCGTCGATCAGCTTTTGACGGTTTTCGAGATAGGTTTCGATCTGGTTTTTCATTTTTCGGCCGGGTGCGGGATGATCTATTCGGCGGCGAGCAATGTCGTCGTTTTCGACGACAGGCGCTCAATAATTTCCGCAGCGGCGCGGCGCCCGTCGACAATCGCCCAGACGACAAGCGATGCGCCGCGCACGATATCGCCTGCGGCGAATACGTCCGGAAGGCGCGTTTCGAGCGAACCGGGGCGCGTTGCGATCACGCCGCGGCTTGTGAATTTTAATTCCGGCGCGCCGAAAAGCGCCGGCAAATCTTCCGCCTCAAAGCCGAGCGCCTTGATGACAAGGTCGGCGGCGAGGCGAAATTCCGACCCGTCAACCGGCTCAACCGACCGGCGTCCCGTCGCGTCCTTTTCGCTGATGCGCATGCGCACGGCGTAAACGCCCGTTGCGCGGCCCATCACGCTTTCAATCGCGCTCGGCGCGGCGAGCCATTCGAAGACGACGCCTTCTTCTTCCGCATTCGCCGTTTCGCGCGCCGAACCCGGCATGTTCGCGCGGTCGCGCCGATAGAGACAGGTGACGCTTTCAGCGCCTTGCCGGACGGCGGTCCTGACGCAATCCATCGCGGTGTCGCCGCCGCCGATGACGACGACGCGCTTGCCGCTTGCGTTGAGGCGGCCGTCGTCAAACGCCGGAACGACGTCGCCGAGGCCCTTGCGATTGGAGGCGGTCAGATAATCAAGCGCCTTGACGACGCCGGCCGCGTCCTCGCCCTCGATGTCGAGATCGCGGCCTTTGTAGACGCCGGCCGCAATCAGGATCGCATCATGGCGATCGCGCACATTGTTGAGATTCGCGTCGCGTCCGATTTCGAAATTCAGCCTGAAAGCGACGCCCGCCTCTTCAAGGCGCCGAATGCGCCGCGCGACGACGTCCTTTTCAAGCTTGAAATTCGGAATTCCGTAAACAAGAAGCCCGCCGGCGCGATCATGCCGGTCGTAGATGACGACTTCAACGCCCGCCTTGCGCAATTCTTCCGCCGCGGAAAGACCTGCAGGACCGGCGCCGACAATGCCGACCGATCGGCCTTTCGGCGCGCCGGTTTTGATCGGTTCGACCCAGCCGTTCGTCCAGGCGGTTTCAGTAATGAATTGTTCAACTGCGCCGATCGTCACCGCGCCGTGCTTTGATTGCTCAATGACGCAGACGCCTTCGCAAAGCCTGTCCTGCGGGCAGATGCGTCCGCAAATCTCCGGCATCGAATTCGTCGCCGAGGAAAGCGCGTAAGCGTCTTTCAGACGTCCTTCCGCGGCGAGACGAAGCCAGTCAGGAATATCATTCGTCAACGGACAATGGTTCTGGCAAAAAGGAACGCCGCATTGCGAGCAGCGCGCGGATTGCGCGCGCGCTTCGGCCGGATCGAAGTCCGCATAGATCTCGCGAAAATCGTCGAGGCGCGCATCGCTTGCGCGCTTCGACGGCGTTTTCCGGTCGAGATCCGTGAACTTCAACATGGGCGGGCGCTGTTTCCCTTGCATGGCGCGACAAAATCGGACCGCCGCCGGCGAGGGCGTGCGAATCTGTCGATAAGGCTACGGGCCGTATGCGCCCGGCGGCAAGAAAATATTGCTGCACATGCGAAAAATTTTTACCCAATTTAGCATAATCATCTAAATTATATGAGGATCGAGCTTTCTCATCGCGCAATTCTCATCCCTTTGGGCTGTTTATGGCGTTATAAAAAATCTAGCAAAATCCGCCGGTTAGCCGCCAGTCGCGTCGCGCTGGCGGCCGCGTCAGGCGCCCATTCGGCGGGTTGGTTCGTTTGCGGAGCAAATTGGCGCGCGACCGAAGCGGTCAATTTTCCGATTGACGCGAAAATTTTTGCCGCTAGTTTCGCGCCAACGCTCATCAAGACCAGCCGAGGGACAGGCCCTTAGACGCTGGGGCAACCGCCAGACGACTACCCGGTCATTTGGAAAGGTGCCAATTCCTTCGAAACGGTTTCCGTTTCGAGAGATGAGTCGGACGAAAGCGGTTTCGCGACCGCGTCCGATTGGGTCTCTGCGAATGTCTTGTTGCGCTGACGATGAGAATGCAGAGGCCGAACCATGTCCGCCGTTTGTCCGTCGCCGAATGATGCAGCGCCCGAAGGGGCGGATCGCGCCTGCGACATATCGGTGATGCTTGCGCCTGAATTCAGGCTTCAGTCCGGCGAAAAACTTTCCCGGCCCGAAATCGCGTTACGCATCCACGGCGATATTTCGAAGCCGGCGATTGTCGCGGCGGGCGGCATTTCCGCCGGACGCAAGGTTTCGGAAAACGCCGGCGAGAAGGGGTGGTGGAGCGATCTTATCGGCCGCGGCGGCGCAATCGACCTCGTCGATTATTGCGTCATCGGGTTCGATTTTCTGCCGAATCCGGCCGAAAAGGCGCGCACTTTTTCAAGCCGCGACCAGGCGCGCGCGCTCGCCTTCGCGCTGACGAAAATCGACATCGGCGCGCTTCATGCGTTTATCGGCGCTTCTTATGGCGGCATGGTTGCGCTCGCTTTCGCGCAGGAATTTCCCGAGCGCCTTGAAAGGCTCGTCGCCATTTCAGCCGCTGATCGCCCGCATCCGGCGGCGACGGCCCTGCGCGGCGTGCAGCGGCGGATCATCGAATTCGCCCGTCGCGCCGGCGCGGCCCGCGAAGGCGTCTCGCTCGCGCGGCAGATCGCAATGGTGACATACAGGACGCCCGAGGAGTTTGCCACGCGCTTCGATCATGCGCCGGGCGTGCGCGCTGGCGATCCCTATCCCGTTTGCGATTATCTGATCGCGCGCGGCGACGCCTATGAAATGGCGCCGGAGCGGTATGTGTCGCTGTCCGATTCGATCGACCGTCATCGCGTCGATCCGGAAAAAATCACGACGCCCGCGCTCTTCATCGCCTCATCGAGCGATCGCCTCGTGCCTGTCGCGGATATCGAAAGGCTGGCCGCGGGCGTTGCAAACGGCGCCTTGCGCGTCATCAATTCTCTCTATGGCCATGACGCCTTCCTTAAAGAGGCGGCGAATATCGGCCCGATCATCCAATCTTTTATTGAGGACAGACGCCATGACGCGCACGCTTAATCCCGAAACGATTGTCGCCGCCGCGGGCGTGGCGACGGACGCGACGCATCGCGGCGTGTCGCCGCCCTTGCATCTCTCGGCGACCTACGGCTGGAAAGATCCGGAAGAAAAGCCCGCTTATGATTATTCGCGCTCGGGCAATCCGACGCGCAGCGAACTTGGGCGGGCGCTCGCCGATCTTGAAGGCGCTGCTGTCGGCGTCGTCACCGCCTCCGGCATGGCGGCGGTCGATCTGCCGCTCAATCTCGTCGGTCCGGGCGAGCTCATCATCGCGCCGCATGACTGTTACGGCGGCACGTTCCGCCTGCTCGCCGCCGGCGCGCGGCGCGGCCATTACAGGGTTGAATTCGTCAACCAGACGGATGAGGCGGCCGTCGCAGCGGCGCTCGCCAAGCGCCCGAAGCTCGTTCTCATCGAGACGCCGAGCAATCCGTTGCTGCGCATTACCGATATCGCCGGCGTCGCTGCGGCGTCGAAAGCGGCCGGCGCAATTGTAGTCGCCGACAATACTTTTCTGTCGCCGGCCCTTCAAAATCCGCTCGCGCTCGGCTGCGACATCGTCGTCCATTCGACGACGAAATACATCAACGGCCATAGCGACGTCGTCGGCGGCGCAGTGCTGGCGAAAGATCAGGCGCTCGGCGAAGAGCTTGCCTGGTGGGCGAATTGCACCGGCGTCACCGGCGCGCCGTTCGATTCGTTCCTGACCTTGCGGGGATTGCGAACGCTCTTTCCGCGTATTGAACGCCAGCAGGAAACGGCGTTCGCCGTTGCGACGGCGCTCGCCGCCGATGAGCGCGTCGCCTGCGTCAACTATCCGGGTCTTGCATCGCATCCGGGCCACGATCTTGCGTGCCGCCAGCAAAAGGGATTCGGCGCCATGTTAAGCGTTGAGTTTGCCGATGGCGTCGACGTTATCGGTCTTCTGCGCGCGCTTGAAATTTTCACGGTCGCCGAGTCTCTCGGCGGTTTTGAAAGCCTCGCCTGCACGCCGGCGACCATGACGCACGCGGCCATGACGCCGGAAGCGCGGGCGATAGCGGGTATTTCCGATCGTCTTGTGCGCTTCTCGATCGGGCTTGAGCACAGTCACGATCTCATTCGGGATATTTTCGTCGCGCTTGATTCTCTTGTCGCTCCGTCCGCCGCTAAAGTCGCCTATCTTCGAAAACAGAGTGAAGCCCATGCGTGTTGATTTTGATCCTGCAGCGAGCGGCGATGCGGCCGCATTTGAAACGGCTTGCGAGAGCGTCCTGCTCGATCTTGGCGCCGCTGATCTGGCCGCGCCGACGGACATTGCGCGGCTTGCGACAGGCATTTATCGCTACGCGCGCGAAGGACGACGCATCGCGATTCCACAAGTCGCGCCGGCGCTCGCGGCGGCCTGCGCCGATATCGGGCTTGCCGTTGAAACGATCGGCGGGGGAGAGCCGGCGATCGCGGCGGAGGCAAACGTCGTGTTTGGCTCCGCCGCGATTGATGGAGCCGAGCGTGTCGTTTATTCGCCATTCGCCGGTTCGAAACTGCGCGTCGCGGTCGCCGGCCTCGGACTGATCGGCGAAGGCGTCGCGCGACGCCTCGCCGACGACGACGCTTACGACTTATGTGCGGCGCTCGTACGCGAGCCGTTCAAGGAGCGCGCCGGAATCGCAGTCGATCAGGTGACGAACGACATCGCGGCGTTTCTGGCGACGAAGCCTGATGTCGTCGTCGACGCCTTGCCGGACGGAAAGGCGGGGCGACGCCTGATTGAAGCCGCGCTCGACCGCGGCGTCAGCGTCGTTTCCGCCAACAAGCAGGCGGTCGCGGGCGCGCTCGCCGAATTGACCGGGCTTGCGGATGAAAGCGGCGTTGTTCTTCGCTACGCCGCTTCGGTCGGCGGCGGCGCGCCCTTTGTCGAAACGACGACGTGGGCCGCGCGGGAAGCGGATGTCGTTTCCCTTGAAGCCGTTCTCAACGGGACAGTGAATTACATCCTGACCGCGCTTGCGAAAGGCGATGCTTTTGAAGACGCCGTCGCGGCGGCGCAAAGGGCTGGATTCGCCGAGCCTGATCCGACCGCCGATCTGTCGGGCGGCGACGCAAAAGCCAAGCTCGCGATCCTTTCCTTCGTCGCTTTCGGCGAGGAAATCGATCTTGACGCAATCGAGATTGAGCCTTTGACGGCGGACCGCGCGGCGCGCTTCGCCGCAGAGGGGGGCGCGTGGAAACAAATCTCCCGCCTTGAGCGAAACGGCGCCGGCGATCTTCGCGCCTTCGTTCGTTTCGAGCGGCGCGACGGCGACGCGCTTTTCGCCAAAGCGTTGTGGGAGGCGAACGCTCTGCGCATTCATCTCGCTGACGGCCGTCTTGTCGAATGTCGCGGCAAGGGCGCCGGGCGCGCGCCGACGGTTGAAAGCCTTATCGGCGATCTTGAAGATATCCGCCGCATGAAGAATCGCCGACCGAAAACCGAAAGAACGCTCGCCGAAGACAGGGTAACGGCCTAAGAAGGCCGCCCATGTCGAGCGAGAATTCAAACGAAGCGCGCTCCGCGCTCGCCGCCGCGCGCCGCCTTGTCGTCAAGGTCGGCTCCGCCATCCTTTGCGATGAACGCGGGGCTGTGAAAGAGGCCTGGCTGTCGGCGTTGGCGCAGGACATGGCGGCGCTGCGCGACAAAGGAGCGGAAATCGTCGTCGTCACTTCAGGCGCGATCGCGCTCGGGCGCAAAAGACTGGGTCTTAAGGGCGCGCTTCGCCTTGATGAAAAACAGGCGGCGTCCGCGGCTGGTCAGGCGGCGCTTGTCGGCGCCTGGCAGCGCGCTTTCGATCCGTTCAACGTCAATGTCGCGCAGATCCTGCTGACGCTTGAGGACACCGAGCATCGCCGCCGCTATCTCAACGCGCGCGCGACGTTTTCAACCTTGCTTGAACTCGGCGCGCTGCCGCTCGTCAATGAAAACGACACCATCGCGACGGCGGAAATCCGTTATGGCGACAATGACCGCCTCGCCGCGCACGCCGCGCAGATTATCGGCGCCGATCTCCTCCTCATTTTGTCGGATGTCGACGGCGTCTATGACGACGATCCGCGCAAGAACCCGGCTGCGCGTCATTTGCCGACGATTGAAAAAGTGACGGCGGAAATCGAACGCGCGGCGGGCGGCGCCAACGCCGAAGCCGGCGTCGGGTCGGGCGGGATGGCGTCGAAAATCGCCGCCGCGAAAATCGCCGGCGCGGCGGGCTGCGCGACGATCATCGCGGCGGGAACGCTCGATCATCCGCTCAGCGCCGTCGGCGCCGGAGCGAGAGCGACGCTGATCCGCGCGACGCAAAGCCCTGAGCGCGCGCGCCGCCAATGGATCGGCGGACGTTTGAAGCCGCTCGGCGAAATCGTCATCGACGCCGGCGCCGCAAAAGCGCTCAAGGGCGGGTCGAGCCTCTTGCCGGCGGGCGTCTTGCGGGCTGTCGGCGATTTTCAGCGCGGCGACGCCGTCAGCGTGCGCGATGAGGCGGGCGATATTATCGGCCAGGGATTGTCGGCGTTCGGCACCGTTGAAATCGCCGCCATCGCCGGAAAGAAATCCGACGAGGTCGAGCGCATTCTCGGCTATCGCCGCCGCCCGGCGGTGATTGAAAAAAACGATCTCGTCTTGAACCGGCATCGCGATGACTGAAACGCTCGAAGACATGATGGCGCAGATCGCCGGCGCCGCGCGGCCGGCGGCGGCGGCGTTGCGCGAGGCGCCGACGAAGATGAAAAACGCCGCGCTCATGAACGCCGCCGCGCGCATCGAGGCGGGCGCCGAGGAAATCCTGCGCGTCAATGCGGCGGAAATTGCGGCGGCGAACGATCTGACGCCGGCCTTCATCGATCGCATGACGCTGACGCCGGCGCGGATCGCCGACATAGTCGCGGCGCTGAAGACGATCGCAGCCCTGCCTGACCCTGTCGGCGCGACGATCAAGACGTGGAAGCGGCCGAACGGCCTTCGCTTTGAGCGCGTCCGGACGCCGATCGGCGTTATCGCCATCATCTATGAAAGCCGGCCGAACGTCACCGTCGACGCTGCGGCGATCGCGATCAAAGCCGGTAATGCGGCGATCCTGCGCGGCGGTTCGGAATGCGTGAGAACGTCGTCGCTGCTGGCGAGCCTTTTTCGCGACGGACTGAAAGAATCAGGACTGCCTGCGGATGCGCTGCAATTCATCAAGACGACGGATCGCGGCGCGGTCGGCGCGCTTTTGTCGGGCCTTGACGGTGCGATCGATCTTGTCATTCCGCGCGGCGGGAAATCGCTCGTCGCGCGCGTTCGGAAAGAAGCGCGCGTCGCCGTGCTGTCGCATCTCGACGGCGTCTGTCACGTCTATCTTGATCGCGACGCCGATCTTGATAAGGCCGTCAGCGTCGCCGTAAATTCCAAAATGCGCCGAACCGGCGTTTGCGGCGCGGCCGAGACGCTGCTCATCGATCGCGCAAAGATTGACGCCCTGCTGCCGCCAGTCGCCGCAGCGTTGCGCGCGAAGGGTTGCGAATTGCGCGGCGATGAAACGGCGCGCAAGGTTGACGGCTCGATGGCGCCGGCGAGCGAAGAAGATTTTTATACGGAATATCTGGCGCCGATCATCTCAATCGCCGCAGTTGACGGCGTTGAGGGCGCGATCGCGCATATCGCCCGTTACGGCTCGTCGCATACGGAAACCATCGTGACGGAAAACGCCGCGACCGCCGAACGCTTCCTTAAGGGCGTTGACAGCGCCATTGTCCTGCACAACGCCTCGACCCAGTTCGCCGACGGGGGCGAATTCGGCTTCGGCGCCGAGATCGGCATCGCCACCGGGCGCCTTCATGCACGCGGGCCGGTCGGCGTCGAGGAGCTGACCACGTTTAAGACGCTGGTCCGGGGGTACGGGCAGGTCAGGCCGTAAACGACGCCGCCGATCGGCATGGCGGTTTCTGCTAATCAAGGGGCGCCGATTGTCGCGGTGACGCCAAAAAGAGGAGGCGGGGGCGATTTTTTGCTTGTGATGATCCTCAGTCCCGGTTTAAGGAGTGAGGAGCGGTAATTGCTGCATTGCAATGAGTCGAGCGGGCGACATGCTGATTGAGGCGGCGTTGACGGAATTTGGCGGAACGGTCCTGGCGGCCGGACCGGCCCTTGCCGCGCTCCTTCTTCTCGTACTGGTGCTCCTTATTAGCCCCCCTCGGGGAGCGGCGATGGAGCTGGCGCGCTAGGAATTCAAAGCGACACGGACCTCCAGAAACCCGCTCCCAAAAGGAGCGGGTTTCTTCTTGGCGGGTCCGTTCAGGATGGAACGGATGACGGAACTGAAAATAAAAAGATCGGACGCGATCACCAAGGGCCCCGCGCGCGCGCCGGCGCGCGCGATGCTGCGCGGCGCGGGCCTGACGGACGAAGATCTTGCGCGCCCGTTGATCGCCGTCGTCAACACCTGGTCGACGGTGACGCCCTGCAATCTCCATCTCGCCGATCTCGCCGAGCCGGTGCGCAAAGGCGTGCGCGCCGGCGGGGGAACGCCGATCGATTTCAACACGATCGTCGTTTCCGACGGCATCACCATGGGCGCGGACGGGATGCGCGCGTCGTTGATTTCACGCGAGGCGATCGCCGACTCGATTGAACTCGCCGTGCGCGGCCATTCGCTCGACGGCGCCGTCATCATGGTCGGCTGCGACAAGACGATCCCCGCGGCGGCGATGGCGCTGGCGCGTCTCGATATTCCCGGCGTCATTTTCTACGGCGGCACGATTCTTCCCGGACATTGCGACGGCAAGGATCTTTCCATTCAGGATGTTTTCGAAGCGGTCGGCGCGCATGCGGCGGGAACGATCGGCGACAAGGAGCTTGATGCGATCGAACGCGCGGCTTGTCCCGGCGCGGGCGCCTGCGGCGGGCAATTCACCGCGAATACGATGGCGATGGCGCTCGCTTTTCTGGGTCTCGCGCCGGTCGGCGCCGGCGACGTACCGGCCGTCGATCCGAAAAAACCCGAGGAAGCGGAGCGTTGCGGACGCCTTGCGGCGGCGCAGGTTCTTAAAGGAACAAGCGCGCGCGGCTACATAACGCCTGCGTCCTTGCGCAATGCGGCGACCGCCGTCGTCGCGAGCGGCGGATCGACCAACGCCGTGCTGCATCTTGCGGCTATCGCCGCCGAAGCGGGCGTTCCCTTTTCGATTGATCTCTTCGACCAGCTCTCGCGCGAAACGCCGGTGATCACCGATTTAAAGCCCGGCGGAAAATACCTCGCGCGCGATCTCTACGCCGCTGGCGGCGTCCGGCTTTTCGGCGCCCGCCTCAAAGACGCGCGCGCCATCGAGGATGCGCCGACGGTGAGCGGCGAATCGCTCTTTGCTGAATTTGAAAAGGCGCAGGAAGCGGCCGGGCAGAGAGTCGTCGGGACGATCGACAAGCCGTTCAAGGCGACAGGCGGCCTGCGCATTCTTTACGGCGATGTCGCGCCGGACGGCGCGGTTCTCAAAACCGCCGGTTACGGCGACGGCTCGTTTGAGGGACGCGCCCGCGTTTTCGAATGCGAGGAAGACGCTTTCGCCGCCGTGTCGAAGCGCGACATCAAGGAAGGCGACGTCGTCGTCATCCGTTATGAAGGACCGAAGGGCGGTCCCGGCATGCGCGAAATGCTCGGCGTTACGGCGGCGCTTGCGGGGCAGGGCCTCGCCGGCAAGGTCGCGCTTCTGACCGACGGTCGGTTCTCGGGCGCGAGCCACGGCTTCGTCATCGGCCATATCGCGCCGGAAGCCGCGGTCGGCGGACCGATCGGCCTTCTCAAGGACGGCGACGTCATCCGCATCGACGCCGAAGCGCGCCGCATCGACGCCGATGTCGACTGGAACGCGCGCCGCAACGGTTTCGCGCCGCGCCCGCAGAAAAAATTCGGCGGCGTGTTCGACAAATACGCCCGCCTCGTTTCCTCGGCGTCGAAAGGCGCCGTCACCATTCAATCATCTGAAAACTGATCAACCGGAGCGATCAATGAGAGTTTATACGGAACAGGACGCAAATCCCGCGGCGGTGAAATCGGCGCCGGTCGCCGTCATCGGCTATGGCAGCCAGGGCCGCGCGCACGCGATGAACCTGAAAGCTTCGGGCTGCGATGTCGTTGTCGGCCTGCGCGAGGGAAGCAAGACGGCGGAAAAGGCGCGCGCCGACGGGCTTGAAGTCGCGCCCGTCGCCAAAGCGGTCGCCGGCGCCAAGCTCGTCGCGATTTTGACGCCCGACATGAGCCACGAGAAAATCTTCAATGATGAAGTCGCGCCCAATCTTCAGGCTGGCGCCGCGCTTCTTTTCGCGCACGGCTTCACCGTTCTTTACGGCCGCGTCAGGCCGCCGAAAAATGTCGACGTCATCATGGTGGCGCCGAAAGGTCCGGGCGATCTCGTGCGCCGCGAATATCAACGCGGTCGCGGCGTTCCCTGTCTCTTCGCCGTCCATCAGGATGCGACGGGAACCGCGAAGGAACGCGCGCTCGCTTATGCGAGCCTTATCGGCGGCACGGTCGCCGGCGCGATCGAAACGACGTTCCGCGAGGAGACGGAGACCGATCTTTTCGGCGAACAGGCGGTGTTGTGCGGCGGCGCGTCGGAACTCGTCATCGCCGGCTATGAGACGCTCGTCGAAGCCGGGTATCAGCCGGAAATCGCCTATTACGAATGCCTGCATGAGCTGAAGCTCATTGTCGACCTTCTCTATGAAGGCGGCATTGCGCGCATGCATGACTTCATTTCCGAAACCGCGAAATACGGCGATCTCGTTTCCGGTCCGCGCGTCATCAACGCCGAAACGAAAGCGCGCATGCGCGAAGTGCTGAAAGACATTCAGTCCGGTAATTTTGCGCGCGACTGGATTCTGGAAAATCAGGCCGGCAAGCCGCGTTACCAGCAGCTTCTCGAAGCCGATCTCAACCATCCGATCGAAAAGACCGGGAAGGAATTGCGCTCGCGCATGTCCTGGCTGAAGCCCGGCGCCAACACCAAAGACGATTGAAGACGATGAGCGCGCAAACCGCAGAACAGCTGAAACAGGCGCCGCCGCCGAGGGCGCAGGCGCGACCCGTGCTGAAATCCGGCGCCGATCTGCTTCTTGACGCGCTGGAAGAGCAGGGCGTCGAGGTGATTTTCGGCTATCCGGGCGGCGCCGTCCTGCCGATCTATGACGCGCTTTTCAGGCGCGACACGATCCGGCATGTGCTTGTTCGGCATGAACAAGGCGCCGTTCATGCGGCGGAAGGCTATGCGCGCTCAACCGGCAAGGCCGGCGTCGTTCTCGTGACGTCGGGCCCCGGCGCGACGAACGCGGTCACCGGCCTCGCCGATGCGCTGCTCGATTCGATTCCGATCGTCTGCATAACGGGGCAGGTCGCGCGGCCGCTGATCGGCACCGACGCCTTTCAGGAATGCGATACGGTCGGAATCACGCGCTCCTGCACGAAATACAACTATCTCGTGCCCTCGGCGCACAAATTGGCGACGATCGTTCATGAGGCGTTTCATATCGCGCGCAACGGGCGGCCCGGTCCCGTCGTCGTCGATATTCCGAAAGACGTCCAGTTCGAGGAAGCGCTCTACACCGCGCGCGCAGATGCGCAGAAGCGAAACTGCATCGTGAAGCCGCCCGTCAACTCGTTCCAGATCGAGCAGATCGTCGATCTGATGCGCCATGCGCATCGCCCCGTCATTTACACGGGCGGCGGCGTCATCAATTCGGGGCGCGCGGCGAGCGAGGCTTTGCGCGCGTTGGCGCGGGAAACGGGATTTCCCGTCACGTCCACCTTGATGGGGCTCGGCGCCTTTCCGGCGTCCGACCCTCAATGGCTCGGCATGCTCGGCATGCACGGAAGTTTCGAAGCCAACAGCGCCATGCATGATTGCGATCTGATGATCGCCGTCGGCGCCCGGTTCGACGATCGCGTCACCGGGCGCCTCGACGCCTTCTCGCCGGGATCGAAGAAAGTTCACATCGATATCGACCCGTCGTCGATCAACAAGAATGTTCGCGTCGATTTCGGCGTCGTCGGCGATTGCGCCGAGGTTCTTGATGCGCTTGTCGAGGAATGGCGACGCCGCAACGCGCAAGAGGACTATGAGTTCGCCCGAACGCGCTCATGGCGCAGCCGGATCAACGAATGGCGCGCGAAAAAATCGTTCGGCTATGAACGCGCCCAAAACGCGATCAAGCCGCAATATGCGATTGAGCGGCTTTTTGCGTTGACGCGCGGGCGCGATGTCTATGTGACGACGGAAGTCGGCCAACATCAGATGTGGGCCGCGCAGCATTTTCATTTCGACCAGCCGAACCGCTGGATGACGTCAGGCGGTCTCGGCACGATGGGATACGGATTGCCCGCCGCGATCGGCGTTCAGGCGGCGCATCCTGACGCGCTCGTCATCGATATCGCGGGCGACGCCAGCGTGCAGATGACGATGCAGGAAATGTCGACGGCGGTTCAGCATGAGCTGCCGGTGAAAATCTTCATTCTCAACAACGCCTATCTCGGCATGGTCCGGCAATGGCAGGAGCTTTTGCATGGCGGGCGTTATTCGCATTCCTATTCGGCGAGCCTTCCGGATTTCGTGAAGCTGGCCGAGGCCTATGGCGGCGTCGGCATCCGCGCCGAAACGCCTGACGAGCTCGACGCGAAAATCATGGAAATGATCGAGGTCAGGAGGCCCGTTCTGTTCGACTGCGTCGTCACGCAGGAGGAAAACGTCTTCCCGATGATCCCGTCGGGCGCGGCGCATAATGAAATGCTGTTCGGCGGCCATCACGTGACCGGCGATGAGGTCAGCGATGAAGGAAAGGCGCTCGTGTGATGACCGAACCGCTCTCCCAATCCGTTTACCCGGTGACGCGCGAGGAAGGCGCGGAAACCGAGGTCATCCTCGCGGCGATCGTCGACAATGAGCCGGGCGTTCTGGCGCGCGTC
Source organism: uncultured Alphaproteobacteria bacterium (assembly GCA_937895955.1). GTDB lineage: Bacteria > Pseudomonadota > Alphaproteobacteria > Caulobacterales > Parvularculaceae > Amphiplicatus. The sequence goes on from CALAZI010000200.1 coordinate 53,259, forward strand.
GTCGGCCTCATCTCCGCGCGCGGCTATAATATCGAAAGCCTAACGGTCGCGGAAACCGACGTTGAAAAACACGCCTCGCGCATCACCATCGTCACGCGCGGCACGCCGGCGAAGATCGACCAGATCAAGTTGCAGCTTGGACGTCTTGTGCCGGTTCGCCGCGTCATCGACGTCACGAACGAGGCGGATGCGCTGGAGCGCGAACTTGCGCTCATCAAGGTCGTCGGCGCCGGCGAGGAGCGTATCGAATCAATGCGGCTCGCCGAAATTTTCCGCGCCCGCCCGATCGACACGACCCATTCATCCTTCGTGTTCGAAATCACCGGCGCGCGCGACAAGATCAACGCTTTCATTGATCTGATGCGACCGCTCGGCCTCAAGGAAATCTCGCGCACGGGGGTTCTCTCCATCCGCCGCGGCGTGGAAAGCGATTGATGATGGCGGCGGCTTTTCAGATGCGACTTAGCCCCGCGCGGAGGACGCCTCCGCGCGATTGAGCGTTTTATCAATCCAGGGGACTGAGGATCATGACCGACCGAGAACGAACGAACCATGTAAAGATTTTCGACACGACCTTGCGCGACGGCGAACAGGCGCCCGGCTTTTCGATGTCGACCGACGCTAAAATCATCGTCGCCCGCGCGCTGCAGGCGCTCAATGTCGACATCATAGAAGCGGGTTTTGCGGCGGCGTCGCCGGGCGACGCGGCGGCGGTCCGAACGATCGCGAGCGAAATCGAAGGGCCGACGATTTGCTCGCTCGCAAGAGCCGGCGTCGGCGATGTCGAGGCGGCGGCGCGCGCGCTTGAGCCGGCGAAGAAGAAGCGCATTCACACTTTCATCGGCACGAGCCCGCTGCACCGCGACGCCAAGCTCAAAATGTCGAAGATCGAGATTATCGATCGGATCGGCGAGATCGTCTCCTTCGCGCGCTCGCTCGTCGACGACGTCGAATTCTCGCCGGAAGACGCGATCCGCACCGAGCGCGACTATCTGCTCGAAGCGGTGCAGGCGGCGATCGAGGCCGGCGCGACGACGATCAATATCCCGGACACCGTCGGTTATACGACGCCGGAGGAAATCGCCGATCTCTTCAGATTCCTGACGACGAATTCGCCATCGCACATCACCTTCTCGACGCATTGTCACGACGATCTCGGCATGGCGGTCGCCAACAGCCTCGCGGCGGTGCGCGGCGGCGCCCGGCAGATCGAGTGCGCCATCAACGGCATCGGCGAGCGCGCCGGCAATTGCTCGCTTGAAGAAGCGGTGATGGCGCTCGCCGTCCGGCGCGACTTCTTCAACATGAAAACACAGATCGACACGACGCAACTCTATCATGCGAGCCAGTCGCTGGCGCGCGTGACGCATAATCCCGTGCCGCGCAACAAGGCGATCGTCGGTCGCAACGCTTTTGCGCATGAGGCGGGCATTCACCAGCATGGCGTCCTCGCCGACAAGCGCACCTATGAGATCATGGACGCCGAATCGGTCGGCGTGCCGTCGAACGCGCTCGTTCTCGGCAAGCATTCCGGCAAGCACGCCGTCGCCGCGCGCATCAAGGCGCTCGGATTCGACGTTTCGACGCAAAAGGTCGAGGATATCTTTCCGGACTTCAAGCATCTCGCCGACACCTGCCGCGAAGTGACCGATGCCGATTTGGTTCGTCTCGTCACCGGCAACGCGAAAACGGACGGGCGCATCGGGCCGTGGCGGATGCGCAAGACTGAATTGCGCGTCGATCTTGAGGAAGCGGAAAAGCCGTTCGCCCGCATTACGATGGAGCATGACAATGGCGATCGCCGCACGGTGACGCATGAAGGCGAGGGGCCGATTGACGCCGCCTTCGCCGCGGTCTGCGCGATCACAGACGTTCCCGGCACGATCAGCGTTCTCGATCTCCATCACCTCGCCAGCGAAGGCGTCGTCAGGGCCGAGGCGGTCATCGAGGTTGAGGGCGAGCTTTTTTCCGGCAAGGCGCAGGAAGTCGACATCGCCGACGCGGCCGTCGCCGCTTTCGTCGCCGCGATCAATCAGGCCGCGGCGATGCGCGCGAGCGGCGTCAAGCGGGAAAGCGTGACAGTAGGAGCGTAAATATGGGCATCAATGCGACAAATTACATCTGGATGGACGGCGCCCTGAAGCCGTGGGGCGAGGCGAATGTTCATGTCATGACGCACGCTCTTCATTACGGCACGTCGTTCTTCGAAGGCGTTCGCGTTTACGACACGCCGGAAGGGCCGGCGGCGTTTCGTCTCGAAGACCATATCGACCGGCTTTACGATTCGGCGGCGATCTATGGCTGCGTCATTCCGTTCGAGCGCCAGACGCTGATCGACGCCTGCGATGAAGTCGTCACGGCGAACACGCTCGACAGCGCCTATCTCCGGCCGATCGTCTTTTACGGTTATGGTGAAGTCGGCCCGACGCCGACGCCGCAATTGCCGGTGCAGACGGCGATCATCGGCGTTCCCTTCGGCGCCTATCTTGGCGAGGAGGCGCGCGCGAAAGGCGTCGACGTCTGCGTTTCAAGCTGGCGGCGCCTCGCCCCGGACACCATTCCGGCGGCGGCGAAAGCCGGCGGCAATTATCTATCGAGCGTTCTCATATCGAGTGAGGCGAAGCAGCGCGGTTTCGCCGAAGGCATCGGGCTTGACGTCAACGGGCTCGTTTCGGAAGGCGCGGGAGAAAATCTTTTCGTTGTTCGAAACGGAAAGATCTTCACGCCGCCGGGGTCGGCGTCGATCCTTTACGGGATTACGCGCGACAGCGTGATGACGCTGGCGCGCGAGGAGGGGATGGAAGTCATCGAGCAGGCGATGCCGCGCGAAGCGCTTTATCTTGCCGATGAGATCTTTATGACCGGCACGGCCGCCGAAATCACGCCCGTCCGCTCGGTCGATCATCGCCCGGTGCGCGCGAAGGGGCGCGGGCCGGTCGCCAAGATGCTGCAGGAACGCTTCTTCGGATTGTTCGACGGATCGACCAAAGACCGGTGGGGCTGGCTTCACAAAGTGGAAGTCCGGAAAGGCGCGACAGCCCAAACAGGGAAGAAGGTCCGTGAAGCCGCAATCGCTGTTTGACAAATTATGGGCCCGTCACGTCGTCGTCGAAGAGACGGCGGAAACGCCGGCTGTTCTCTATATCGACCTTCACCTTATTCATGAGGTGACATCGCCGCAGGCTTTCGCGGCGTTGAAGGAGCGCGGGCTGAAAGTCCGCCGGCCGGACAAAACGCTCGGAACGCTCGATCATTCAACGCCGACAAAGAAGGCGGACGCTGAAGGAAGGCTTCCCTATGCGAGCCGGGAAGCGGAAGAACAGGTCGCGGCGCTGATCCGCAATTGCGAAGAGCATGGCGTTGACCTTCTCGGCCTTGGCGATCCGCGCCGCGGCATCGTGCATGTGATCGGCCCTGAACTCGGCATTACGCAGCCCGGCAAGACGATCGTCTGCGGCGACAGCCACACCTCGACGCATGGCGCGTTCGGCGCGCTCGCCTTCGGCATCGGCACGACGGAGGTCGGCCATGTGCTGGCGACGCAATGCCTCTTGCAGCGCAAGCCGAAATCGATGCGCGTCACTTTTGTTGGAATTCCGCCCGCCGGCGCCGGCGCGAAAGACATGGCGCTGGCGATGATCGGCGAAATCGGCGCCGACGGCGGCCAGGGTTATGCGATCGAGTTCGCCGGCGAAGCGGTTGAAGCCCTGTCGATGGAAGGGCGCATGACGCTCTGCAATATGTCGATCGAGGCCGGCGCGCGCGTCGGCATGGTGGCGCCCGACGAGACGACCTTCGCATGGCTCGACGGCCGGGATTTTTCGCCGAAAGGCGACGCATGGGATCGCGCGGTTGAAGACTGGAAAAACCTAGCGACGGAAGAGGGCGCCCCATTCGACCGTGAGGTCGAAATCGAGATTTCCGCGCTGGCGCCGATGATCACCTACGGCGTTTCGCCGGACGCCTCGGCGCCTGTCGATGCGCTGGCGCCGGCGCCTGCCGGCGATGTCGAGCGGAGCGCCGCCGACTATATGCGGTTCGAAGCGGGCCGGCCTTTCGCCGACGCGAAGGTCGATCGCGTTTTCATCGGCAGCTGCACGAATTCGCGGCTTGAGGATTTGCGCGCCGCCGCCGCCGTCATGCGCGGGCGCAAGGTGATGCGCGGCGTCGTCGCGCTCATCGTTCCTGGGTCCGAAGCGGTCAAACGCGCCGCGGAAGCCGAAGGTCTCGACCGCGTCTTCATCGACGCCGGCGCCGAATGGCGCGAACCCGGCTGTTCGATGTGCATTGCGATGAACGGCGACGCCGGCGCGCCCGGCGATCTTGTCGTCTCCACATCCAATCGCAACTTTATCGGCCGTCAGGGCAAGGATGTCAGGACCGTTCTGGCGAGCCCGGCGACCGCGGCGGCGTCCGCGATCGAGGGAAAGATCGCCGATCCGAGGCCCTATCTTGAAGGAGCGGCAGATGTCGCGTGAACCGTTCCGGAAACTCACCTCGCGCACGCTCGTGCTGTCGCAGGAGAATATCGACACCGACCAGATCATTCCGGCGCGCTTCTTGACGACGACGACGCGCGAGGGACTGGGAAAGGCCGCTTTTTACGATTGGCGTTATGATGCGAACGGCCGCCCGAAAAACTCCTCGATCTTTAACGGCTACAACCGGGAAACGCACAAGATACTCGTTGCGGGCTCGAATTTCGGCTGCGGGTCAAGCCGCGAACACGCGCCATGGGCGCTTTTCGATTTCGGGTTTCGCGTCGTCATTTCCTCCGACATCGCCGACATCTTCAAAAGCAATGCGTTGAAGAACGGCCTGCTGCCGGTGACGGTTGACGAGGCGACGCACCGGAAATTGCTGGCCTCGCCGGGCATTGCGGCGACGGTCGATCTTGAGGAGGAAAGCGTGACGATCGAAGGACTTGGCGAGGCGCGTTTCAAGGTTGAACCTTTCGCGCGGCGATGCCTCATCGACGGCGTCGATCCGCTCGGCCATCTTCTCAACCAGATCGCGGCGATCGAAGCGTATGAAAGGGCGCGAGCATGACATTCAGGATTGCGTTTCTCCCCGGCGACGGCGTCGGCCCGGAAGTCGCGGCGGCCGCGCGCCGCGTCATGATGCGCGCCGGCGAAATCTTCGGTGTCCCGATGAAATTCGAGGATTATGATTTCGGCGGCGTCGCTATTGATCGTCACGGCGATCCCTTGCCGCCGGAAACGCTGACCGAATGTCTTGAAGCGGATGCGGTTTTTCTCGGCGCCGTCGGCGGACCCAAATGGGACAGAGGCGGTCCGCGCCCTGAAACGGGGCTTCTCGCGCTCAGGAAGCATCTCGGCGTTTACGCCAATCTGCGCCCCATCCGCGTCATGCCCGGCAAGGAAGCCTTGTCGCCGCTGAAGGAAGAAGCCGCGCGCGGCACGGACATTCTCATCATCCGCGAACTCACGGGCGGGCTTTATTTCGGCGAGAAACATGAAGGGACCGAACGCGCCAGCGACAATTGCGTCTATACGCGCGAGGAAGTGACGCGCATTGCGCGGATCGCGTTCGAGGCGGCGCGCGCGCGGCGCGGCAAGGTGACGTCGGTCGACAAGGCGAATGTCATGGCGACCTCGCGCCTCTGGCGCGCGACGGTCATCGCATTGCATGAAACCGAATACCCTGATGTCGAGCTTGAGCATGTTCTGGTCGATGCGATGGCGATGAAGCTGATCCAGCGCCCGGCGCAGTTTGACGTGGTGCTGACTGAAAATCTCTTCGGCGACATTCTTTCTGATGAAGCCTCCGTTATCGCCGGGTCGATCGGCCTTGCGCCGTCAGCCTCGCTCGGCGACGGCGCGCGCGGCCTCTATGAACCGATCCACGGCTCGGCGCCCGACATCGCGGGGCAGGACAAGGCGAACCCCGCCGGCGCAATTTTGTCAGGCGCGATGCTGATGCGCTTCAGTCTGCAACGGGAGGAAGCCGCGCGCGCGATCGAACGCGCGGTCGAAGCGACAATCGAAAAAGGCTTCGGAACCGGCGATATCGGCGGTCGGGATTCGTGCAGCGAATTTGCGGAGCGCGCAGCGGCGGCGGTGAAGCGCTAACATCCCAATCGCTCATCCCGGCTGTCGCCGCGATGAACGGCTATTTCGCAACCGTGCGGCAGTCTCTATCCGATAACCGTCGCTTTGCTGAGTCCAGATCAGCCTGCGCCGCCGCTATCGCTTCCGGCAATCCGGTCGTCTTGTAAACGCTCCATTTGTTCGTGTTCGACGTATGCTCGATACGAAGCGCATAGCGGCTGACGTCTTCAAACACGCTCGCCGACATCGGCGCAGAAGAGACTGCGTATTGATCGCGCAGCATCAATCTGAAATGCGAGCCGTCCGCCAGGCGCATGACGAATTCGCCCGATTTGTAATCATGCCATATCTGCAGGAAGGGCGCGGGCCCTTCGCTCGTGTCGTAAGAAATGCGCAGGCCGAAATGCGCTGAAAAGTTTCGGCGCGCTTCCCATTTGTTGATGAGGGCGTCGCCTGAGGAGGCCTTGCCGACGCCGGCGGCCACCGCCCACCCATCGACGATGCGTTCGCTGTCGCATGAAGGCCGCGCATCGGTTAGAAGCTTTTCTTCCAGTTCCTCGCAAGATGCGATGAGCAACGCCGCCGCAGCGAAGGCTGCGTGGGGAGTAAATTCTTTTTTCATGATTGACCGCCCCCGATCCCCAACTGGGGATCAGAAGACATCGTCCCCGTCAGCTTTGCAAGCGATAAGGCGCGCTGTTTTTACCCGCGCAAATCCGCCTCGACGAGGCGCGGGCCCTTGATCTCCAGCGCTTCTTTCAACGCGGCGCGGAATTCTTCCGCGGTTTTCGCGCGGACGGCCGGCACGCCCATGCCGTGAGAAAGCTCGACCCAATCGATCATCGGGTTTGAAAGATCGAGAAGCGACAAGGCTTTCGGTCCCGGATTGCTGGCGCCGACGCGCGCCAGTTCGATATTGAGGATTGCGTAGCTTGCATTGTTGAAGATGACGGTCGTCACGTCGAGCTTTTCGCGCGCCATCGTCCACAGCGCCTGCACGGTGTACATCGCGCTCCCGTCGGCTTGGAGGCAGATGATCTTGCGGTCGGGGCAGGCGATCGCCGCGCCGATACCCGCCGGCAAACCAAATCCGATCGAGCCGCCCGTCAGCATCAGCCAATCGTGACGCGCCATGCCCATCGTCATCGGGAACATGGCGAGGCCCGCGGTCGCGGCTTCATCGACGATGATGGCGTCTTCGGGACAAAGCTCTGCGAGCGCCGCGGCGACACCGGCGGGATCGAGCTTGCCGCTCATCGGCGGCGGAACGAAACGCGACTGCGCCTTTGCGTGCGTCTTCGGCGCGCCGAGCGCATCGGCTAGCCTGCGCAACGCGCTGAGCGCGTCGGTGCGCGCATCGGCGAGTTCGATCGTTTCGGCGTCTTCGGGCGACAGCCAGCCCGGCTTGCCGGGATAGGCGAAGAAGGCGACCGGCGGCTTGGCGCCGATGAAAACGATTTTCTTCAGGCCCTTGAGATAATCCGCCGCCATCTCGCCGAAATAGGGCAGGCGCTCGACCGGAACGCGGCCCTCGCCGCGCTGAAGGCGCGTCGCGAAGGTTTCGCAGAGAATGCGCGCGCCGGTCGCTTCGGAAATGCGGCCCGCTTCGTTGAGCGCGTCTTCACGGAGCGCCATGCCGCCGAGAAATAAGGCGGCGGGCTCTCCCGACTTCAGCGCCAACGCCGCTTTTTCGACGAGCAATTCATCCGCTTGCGGAACGGCGCGCGGCGCTTTTGGTTCGGCCGCGCCTTTCGCGTCTTCCCAGGCGAAGTTCGCCGGTGCGATCAGGGTGGCGATCGCGCCCGGATAGCGCATCGCTTCGGCGACAGCCTCGGCGCCGTCGGCGGCGAGCGCGTCGGCGGAGGCGGATGTCTTCACCCAGTTCGAGAAGGGGCGCGCCGCGCCCTCGACGTCGGAGGTGAGCGGGGCGTCATAGTCGCGGTGATAGGTCGCGTGATCGCCGACGATATTGACGATCGGCGAATGGCCGCGCCGCGCATTATGCAGATTGGCGGCGCCGTTGCCGAAACCCGGGCCGAGATGCAGGAGCGTCGCCGCCGGCGCGTCGGCCATGCGTCCGTAGCCGTCGGCCGCGCCGGTGACGACGCCTTCAAAGAGACCGAGGACGCCGCGCATGTCGGGGTGCTTGTCGATCGCGGCGACAAGCTGCATTTCCGATGTGCCGGGATTGGCGAAACAGACGCGAACGCCGGCTTTGTATAAGGTTTCGATCAGGGCTTCCGCGCCGTTCACGGCCGTTTCTCCGTTCCTGCAAGTTCCTCGAAATAATCGGCGCCGCGCCCGCTATTGGCTTCGGAAATAACGTAGGCGCGTATCGCTTCCGACGTTTCCTCGTCGAGAATGGCGGCGAAATTCCCCATGCCGAGCGGCGCGCGCGCGCCTTCGCGCACGACGGCGTTCCAGAGTTCTGCGTCGCCGATCAGCGGCGAATAGCGCAGGTTCGGCACGATGCCTGACGACATGGCGCGATCGCCGTGACAGACGGTGCAATTCTCCGAATAGGCTTTAAAGCCTGCGGCGATGATTTCCGGAGACGCCTCAGAAGGAGGCGGTTCGGCGCGCGCCTGTTCCGGAATTTCGACGGAAGGCAATTCGCTCTTCGCGCCAAGCTTGAATGTTAGAACGCGGCCGACTTTCGCTTCATTTCCCGTCGGCACGATGCCGCCGGCGATGAGCGCATAGGCGCCGCCCCATCCGGTCGCGACGGAGACAAATTGCTCGCCGTCTATTTCATAGGCAACCGGCGCGGCGACGACGCCCGTCTGCGTGAAGAAGCGCCAGAGACGCTTGCCGGTCGCCGCGTCATAGGCGGCGAAATGCGCGTCCGATGCGCCCTGAAAAACAAGACCGCCGGCGGTTGATAGAACGCCGCCGTTCCACGGACCGAAATGTTCGAACGACCAGCGCGGCTGCTGCTTCACCGGGTCCCAGGCGAGAAGCCGCCCCTGCAGCATCGCGCGGAGCGCTTTCGCCGTCGCCGTATCGTCGGGCAGCGCACCGAGCATGAAATCGGCGCCGGTGTTCCAGCCGCCTTTCTTTTCTTCAAACTCCGCGACATCACCGAAAGCGAACGGAATTTGCTGCGCCGGAATGTAAACGAGCCCTGTGTCGGGACTATAGGACATCGGGTGCCAGTTGTGCGCGCCCAAGGGTCCGGGAACCTGGAAGAACGGCGCCTTGCCGGGCCAGCGCGCATCCGGGTTTTCAATCGGACGGCCGGTTTCGATATCGACGCCGGACGCCCAGTTGACCGGAACGAAATTCTTCGCCGAGAGAAGCTCGCCCGTCGCGCGGTCGATGACGTAAAAGAATCCGTTCTTCGGCGCCTGCATCAAGACTTTGCGCGGCGCGCCGTTCAACTCAATGTCGGCGAGAATGATGTGCTGCGTCGCCGTGTAGTCCCATGTCTCGCCGGGCGTCGTCTGATAGTGCCAGACATATTCGCCCGTATCCGGCCGCAACGCGACGATGGACGAAAGGAACAAGTTATCGCCGCCGCCGGGGCTTCTGATCCGCTGGTTCCAGGGCGATCCGTTTCCGACGCCGATATAGAGAAGGTCGAGATCCGGGTCATACGCCATCGAATCCCAGACCGTGCCGCCGCCGCCGAGTTTCCACCATTCGCCGTTCCACGTCGCGGCCGCCATTTCGAGCGCCGGATTTTCAAACCCCTCCGCCGGATTTCCGGGAACCGTGTAGAAGCGCCACGCCATCGCGCCGGTATCCGCCTCATAGGCGGAGATATAGCCGCGAACGCCGAACTCGGCGCCGCCATTGCCGATCAGGACCTTGCCTTTGACGACGCGCGGCGCGCCGGTGATCGAATAGGGTTTCGATTTGTCGATCGTGTTGACATCCCAGAGCTTAGCGCCGGTCTTTGCGTTCAGCGCGATCAGCCGACCGTCGATCGTTCCGGTGAAAATCTTGCCGCCCCAGATCGCGACGCCGCGATTGACGATATCGCAGCACATGACCGAGGCGCGGCTCTTGTCGACTTCGGGATCGAACGACCAGATCGGTGCGCCGGTCTTCGCGTTGAGCGCGTGAACGATGTTCCAGCTTCCCGTCACATACATGACGCCGTCATGAATGATCGGCGTCGCTTCGATGCCGCGCGACACGCCGAGATCGAACGTCCAGTCGAGGCCGAGATCGCCGATCGTTTCCGCGCTGACCTGATCGAGCGGCGAATAGCGCTGTTCGGAATAGGTGCGGCCATGCGTCAGCCATTCGCCGGGGTTTTCATCGGCTGAGATGATCGCCGCAGAGTTGACGACGGCGTTCGGCGCCGCGTTGAGAGCCTGCAGCGCCGCGTCGTCGACAGCCGGCGCCGACGGAGCGCCGCAGGCGCCGAGCGCGGCGAACGCCGAGGCGGCTAGAAAGCGTATGGAAAAAGCCCGCACGGCGCACTCTCCCGAAATCCTGTCCCGGGTTCTTTTCGCGCATTTGGCGAAGAGGGTAAACTGCGCCCTGCAGCCGATCTCAGCCGTCGGCGAGCGCCATTTTCGCCGCCATGTCGGCGACGTCGTCGCGGCTGACGGCGCCGGAAGGTTTCAGCCAGGTATGCGTCCAGTTGAGCATGCCGAAGAACAGCATCGCCGTCGCTTTGAGACGCGCTTTTCCGACGCCGGGGCGCGCATCGGCGATCAGACCTTCGACATGGGCGATCAGCCGCCGTTCCTTGGCGACGATTTCGTCGCGTTCCGCCTTCGGCAGGTTCGCGAGTTCGTAGAGAAGGACTTTCTGTTTCGCCGCCGCTCCGGCGTAGAGTCTCAAAAGGCGACGCGCGAAGGCGCCGAGCGAATCGGGCGCGGCGCTTTTGGCGTCATCGACCGCCGTCAGAAGATCGTCCATGTGACCTTTCATGACCGCGTAAAGGATCGCCTCTTTCGACGGGTAGTAATGATAAAAGAGCGATTTCGACATGTCGCAGGCGTAAGCGAGATCGGCGAGCGAGGCGCCGGCGAAGCCTTTCTCGGCGAAGAGCTTCGCCGCCTCATCGACGATCGCGTCGCGTTTTTCTTCGTAATCGGGCGCCTGCTTGCGGGCCATGATAATTAATTTCGCTCACCCCGGCGAAAGCCGGGGTCCATTATCAAGCTGTCACTGGATCCCGGCTTTCGCCGGGATGAGCGGATGTTCATCATCTCGATTCTAAATCGCATTCATCGTCAGCAATTCATAAGTCGCGACCGCTTCGTCATTCTGGTTCGTGACGAGCACGTCCCATTTGACTTCGCCATACTCGTCATTGCGCTTCTTTTTCGATTTCGCCGTCAGGCGCACCTTGATCGCATCGCCCGCCGAGACCGGCGTTAAAAAGCGCAATTCGTCGAGGCCGTAATTGGCGAGAACGGGGCCGGGCGCCGGATCGACGAACAGGCCGGCCGCGAAAGAAAGAATGAGATAACCATGCGCGACGCGGCCCGGGAAGAACGGGTTCGCTTTCGCCGCCGCTTCATCCATATGAGCGTAAAACGTGTCGCCGGTGAAATGCGCGAAATGTTCAATGTCTTCCATCGAGATCGTGCGCGCTTTCGTTTCGATCGTCTTGCCGATTTCAAGCTCGGAGAAACGATAGCGGAAGGGATGCGGCGGCTTCGCTTCAATCGCCGCGCCCTTCACCCATGAGCCGGCGACGGCGCGCAAGGTCTCGGGCGATCCCTGAACGGCGGTTCGCTGCATGTAATGCCTGACGCCGCGCATGCCGCCCATTTCCTCACCGCCGCCCGCGCGGCCCGGTCCGCCATGGACGAGCACGGGGAGGGGGCTTCCGTGCCCCGTCGATTCTTTTGCGCAATCGCGATTGATGACGCAGACGCGGCCATGGAAGGAGCCGGCGCCGATAACCACTTCGCGCGCGATTTCCGGATCATAGGTGAAGAGCGACATGACGAGCGATCCGCCGCCGCGATTGAGAAGTGTGATGGCGTCGTCGAGCGACCGGTACGGCATCAATGTCGAAACGGGGCCGAAGGCTTCGACTTCATGAACCGCTTTCGCCCGCCACGGATCATCGCATCTGAGCAGCATCGGCGACACGAAAGCGCCGGTGACGGCGTCCGCGCCGATCACCGCGCCGAACGGGCCGTCGCCGAAAACGACCTTCGTTTCCTCTTTCAGTTCGCCGACCTTCGCTTTCACGTCCTCGCGCTGCGACAGGGAAACGAGCGCGCCCATCCTGACTTTTTCGTTCGCCGGATCGCCGATCGTCGTCTTGGCGAGCGCATCCGCGATCGCTTTCGCGGCGGCGTCCATCATCGGCTCTGGAACGAGCGCACGGCGGATGGCGGTGCATTTCTGCCCGGCTTTCACCGTCATTTCGCGCACGACTTCCTTCACGAAGAGCGCGAATTCAGGGCTCTCTTCCGTCGCATCAGGCGCGAGCATGGATGCGTTGAGACTGTCCTGCTCGGAGACGAAACGCACGCTTTCGCGGATGATGACGGGATGGCTTTTCAGTTTCGCCGCCGTCGCCGCCGAGCCGGTGAAGGAGACGACGTCCTGGCCGGTCAGATGATCGAAGAGATCGCCGGTCGACCCGATGATGAGCTGCGCGGCGCCGTCGGGAAGCTTGCCTGTCTCGATCATGACGCGGAATGCGGCCTCGGCGAGATAGGCGGTCGCGGTCGCGGGCTTCACGATCGCCGGAACGCCGGCGATCAGCGACACGCAAAGTTTTTCCATCATGCCCCAGACGGGAAAGTTGAAGGCGTTGATGTGCAGCGCGAGACCTTTCAGCGGCGTATAGACATGTTGCGCGAGGAACGTGCCTTCGCGGCTGATCTGTTCAACGCCGCCGTCGGCGAGGACGTAACCGTCGGGGAGTTCGCGCTTGGCTTTCGACGCCATTGAAAAGAATGTGCCGGCGCCGCCTTCAATATCGATCCAGCCGTCCTTTCGCGTCGCGCCGGTATGGAAGTTGAGCTGGTAAAGCTCTTCTTTCTTTTCCATCACCGCCTGCGCCAGCGCTTTGACGATGGCGGCGCGTTCGTGAAAGGTGAGCTTGCGCAGATTCGCGCCGCCGACATCGCGCGCGTGTTCCGCCATCTTTTTGAAATCGAGCCCGCCCGATCCGCCGCGCGCGACGACCTCGCCTGTCACGGCGGAAGGAATGTCGGCGAGCGCGCCTTTCCCTTCCGTCCATTTTCCGAGCGCGTAGTTTTTGAGGGTGATGACGGTCATTTTGCGGCTCCTTGCCGTTCAGGCGTCATCCCGGATGCGGCGCAGCGCGTAGCGGTGCGCTGCTGATCCGGGATCCAATTGAATGTTGTGCGAGATCCCGCATCTGCGCAGCAGCATTCCATGCTGCAGCGCGCGCGGGATGACGGTGAAAGGCGCATAAGCCTTCACCGCCCCTTGAATGACGGCTTGCGCTTGTTGAGGAAGGCGTCGACGCCTTCGCGATAATCGTCAGAGCGGCCAAGCTCGCGCATCCTGTCGCGCTCAAGGTCGAGCTGTTCATCGAGCGGCCGCGTGAAAGCGGTGCGGATGAGTTTTTTCGTTTCGGCGAGGCCGCGCGTCGGCGCGGCGGCGAATTTCAAAACAAGCGCGTTCGCCTCTTCGGCGAGCTTGTCATCGTCGACGCATTTCCAGATGAGCCCCCAGTCGGCGGCGGTCTCTGCGGGCAGCGGCTCGCCGGTGAGCGCAAGGCCGAGCGCGCGCGCTTGTCCGGCAAGGCGCGGCAGCGCCCATGAACTTCCCGAATCCGGCACGAGACCGATATTGGCGAAGGACATGATGAATTTCGCCGACTTCGCGGCGAGGCAAATATCGGCGGCGAAAGCGAGCGAAGCGCCGGCGCCGGCGGCGACGCCGTTCACCGCGGCGACGACCGGCATCGGCAACGACGTCAGTCGGCGGATTAAAGGATTATAACGCTTTTCAACCGACTCGCCGAGATCGGGCGCTTCTCCCCCCGGCGCAACCGCGCGGTCATTCAAATCCTGCCCGGCGCAGAACCCGCGTCCGGCGCCGGTGATCAGCAGGGTACGGACGGATTTGTCGGCCTCGATCGCGTCAAGCGCCGCGGCGATTTCGCCATGCATCTCTACCGTGAAGGAATTCAGGCGGTCGGGGCGGTTCAGCGTCAGGCGCGCCGCGCCCTTTTCAATCGAAAACTCAATCGTTTTGAACGCCATCATCGCCTCGCGATTGCCATGAGGGCCGGAGTCTTATAATTGAACGCTTGGTCGGTCAATTATCGACCGCGCAAACACGGGATTTCGATGGCTGATACGAAACAGGACGCGCTGGCGCGCCGGATCGCGGAATATCTTCATTCGACCGAAGGCGTCACGAAGACGTTCGGCCTTGTCATGGAGGACGCCGGCTTCGGCTGGGCGAAATGTTCGATGGTCGTCAAGGAGAATATGACCAACGGCCACAAGGTCTGCCATGGCGGCGTTCTCTTTTCCCTCGCCGACAACGCCTTCGCCTGGGCCTGCAATTCGCGCAATGTCATCGCCTTCGCGCAATCGGCGTCGATCAATTTCATTTCGCCGGCCAAGATCGGCGAGAAGGTGACGGCCCATGCGCGCGAGGAAGCGAATGAGGGCCGCACCGGCGTCTATAATGTGACGATCACCGCCGAAGACGGCCGTACAATCGCCGTCTTTCAGGGACTGTCGCGGACAGCCGGCGGGCATGTGGTGGAGGAATGAATGACTGACGCCTATCTCTGCGACGCCGTCAGAACGCCGATCGGGCGCTATGCGGGATCGCTTTCCTCCGTCAGGACCGACGATCTCGCCGCGATCCCAGTGCGCGCGCTGAAAGAGCGCAACGCAAACGTCGATTGGGACGCGCTCGACGACATCATCATGGGCTGCGCCAATCAGGCGGGCGAGGATAACCGGAACGTCGCGCGCATGGCCGCATTGCTCGCCGGTCTCGGCGAAAAGGCGCCCGGAACGACGGTCAATCGCCTCTGCGGATCGGGCATGGACGCGGTGACGATCGCCGCGCGCGCCATCAAGGCGGGCGAGGCGGATTTGATCATCGCCGGCGGCGTTGAATCGATGAGCCGTGCGCCCTTCGTCATGGGCAAGGCGACAGAGGCCTTTTCGCGCAACGCTGAAATCTTCGACACGACGATCGGCTGGCGTTTCGTCAATCCGGTTCTGAAGGCGCAATACGGGATCGATTCGATGCCGGAGACGGCGGAGAACGTCGCCGCCGATTTCAATGTCACCCGCGCGGATCAGGACGCTTTCGCCTTTCGCTCGCAAATGCGCGCGGCGGCGGCGCAAAAAAATGGGCGACTCGCAGCTGAGATCGTTCCCGTTTCCATCCCGCAGCGAAAGGGCGATCCGAAGATTGTCGACAAGGACGAGCATCCGCGCGAGACGACCCTGGAGGTTCTCTCGGGGCTCAAACCCTTCGTCAAAAAAGACGGCGTCATCACCGCGGGCAACGCCTCGGGCGTCAATGACGGCGCGGCGGCGATGATCGTCGCATCCGAAGCGGCGGTGAAAAAATACGGGCTCAACCCGCGCGCGCGGTTCATCGCCGGCGCCGTCGTCGGCGTGCCGCCGCGCATCATGGGGATCGGCCCGGCGCCGGCGTCGAAAGC
>CALAZI010000201.1 GCA_937895955.1 uncultured Alphaproteobacteria bacterium
GTCGAGGACGCCGGGGATTTTCCAGCGCGTGTCGCCGACGCCGTCGCCGGCGATCCTCATGACCGCCGAGACAAGCTCGTGATCATAGATGCGCCCGTAATCGGGGCCGGTGACGGCGCGTAGCTCCGTGCGGCCGTCTTCCGTCTCCAGCGTCTTCACCTGCTCGGCACGATGGGTCGTCAGCCCGTATTGCAGATTGATCGCCGCAAGCGGCGCCGGCAGCTGGCGCAGATAAGACGCCGGCGCGCCGACGAGGGAGCTCAGCTGACCGAAGGACCAATGCGTCGGCGCAACGGGCGCATCGCGCTCCGGCAGAAGAAGTTCGAGCCGATCGGAATCGTCGCGCGAGGCTTCGAGGCGGATCGCCGCGCTCTCGACCGTGCGCGTCCGGCTCTTCGCCGCGCGCGCCAATACCGACGCCTGAAGATCGGCGAGCGACAGGAACCGCTCGTCATCGGGACGGGAAAACCATTCGGAAGAAACGCGGCCGACGCGCGCGCCACGGGAAACGTCGACTTTATAGCCGCCCGAAGAGTCGGGACAGGCGTCAAGAATTTGCATGGACATGGGAGAACTCCGCGACGGGCGGCCGCGAGACTCTCTCTTCGACCTCCTAACCCGTCAACCACGACGCCGTCGGACTCTGACCTCTTTCGCAGTCAGACCAGCGCCGGCGGATCGGCCTCCGGTATTCGCCTCGGCCGGTGCGACATGCCGCCGAAAGACGCATTCAATGTTTAACGCATGCTGCTCTCTTGTTTGCGCTATTTACAACGGAAGCTGACGAATGTGATCACCTTCGCTTTTCGGGCTTCTTCATGTCATGGACGCCTTCGACCCGAATATGTCGGCGCACACGTCGAGCGGCTCGAACTGATGAGCTTGCCCGTATCAGTCGCCTTGCGGCAGAAGGCGAAGCGCCGTGCTGGCGGCTACGGATCGCAAACCGCAGCGATCGCAACAGCTGCGGACATCCGGACCACCCTCGCCGCGCATCAGGCGAACAACGAGCTGTATGCGTCCGATACGCCCATCGACGCGGCTCGCCTGGGGCTGGCCGAAAGGTCGAAATAATTGGAGACCCGACGTTCGGCGGGCTATGATCGCGCATGTTCTCGCCGCTTCGCAACGACGCCTACCGAAATCTCGTTGCCGCGCAGGTCTCGGCGCTGGTCGGGACCGGCCTTGCGACCGTCGCGCTCGGACTGCTGGCTTTTGACCTCGCGGGCGCGAACGCCGGCCAAGTGCTCGGCATGGTCTTCGGCATCAAGATGATTTGTTACGTGGCGATCGCGCCGGTCGCGAGCGCGCTCGCCGCAAGAGCCCCGCGCAAAGTCCTTTTGGTCGGGCTGGATCTTGTGCGTGCGGGCGTCGCCGCGGCGCTTCCGTTTGTTTCGGAGCCTATGCAAATTTACGTGCTGATGGCGTTGCTCTATGCCGCGTCGGCAGCCTTCACGCCGGCCTTTCAGGCGATGATCCCCGACATTTTGCCGGACGAGGCTGAGTACGCGAAGGCGTTGTCGCTGTCGCGGCTCGCGGCCGATCTCGAAGGCGTGGCGAGCCCGGTGCTGGCGGCGCTGCTCTTGTCGTTTATCGCCTTCCAGGATCTCTTTGCGGGAACGGCGCTTGGCTTTGTGTTTTCAGCAGCGCTCGTCATTGCCGCGAAACTTCGGTTATCGGCGAAAGCTTCTCCAAGGCCTTTTCTCAATCGACTGACGAGCGGGCTGAACATCTATTTACGCACGCCGCGATTGCGCGCCTTGATGGCGATGTCGCTGGCGACGGCGGCCGGCGGCGCGATGGTGTTTGTCAACACGGTCGTGATCGTGCAGTCAAGGCTCAGGCTTTCTGAACGGGCCGTGACCTGGGCGCTGGCGGCGTTCGGGGCGGGATCGATGTTCGCGGCCCTCGCCCTGCCGCGCCTTGTCGGGAAGCATTCCGATCTTTCCGTGATGATTGCGGCCGCCGCCTCGCTATCCGTGTTGCTCGCCGCGGAAAACTTCTTTGGGCGGACCTATTTTGGCCTTGCGGCGCTGTGGATCGGCCTTGGCGTCGCTTATTCGCTGACCTTAACGCCGGTGGGACGCGTCTTGCGACGCTCTTCCGATCCGAAAGACCGGCCTGCCTTGTTCGCCGCGCAGTTCGCGCTCTCGCACGCGTGCTGGCTCATGGCCTATCCGGTCGCAGGCTTTGTGAGCGCCAATGCCGGGATCGAGGCGGCATTCGTCAGCCTCGCGGCGCTCAGCACTTTCGGCGCGCTGGGCGCGGCGATCTTCTGGCCGAAAGACGATGCGCTTGAACTCTGGCACAGGCACGACGACCTTGCGCCCGATCACCCGCACCTTGCTGGCGCGGGCGGTGAACTGGGTCTCGCGCACGCGCACGCCTTTCACATCGACGCCGTCCATCGGCGCTGGCCCAAGGCCAGTTAGGTCGCCCAACGTCAATTGTTTCTGCTGAAGTCGACTTCAAGTTCATCAACAAGCGCGAGCTCGCTTTGGACGGTGGACTGGGCTGCATCGACATCCTGTCTATCGACCGCTTCGCGCATTGCGGCGAGGGCCGCGTCAAATCTTGCCGCTAGCGCCGCATCGCTTACGGAGGAAGCGACTTTCGCCCACACTTCGTCTGCATACGCTGCAGTGGCCGACATTTCGGACCAGCGAGGCGGCGTCGCCTTGGCCAGCGCGTCATAACGGAAGCCCGCGTAGTCGAGCAGACTGACTTCCCTCGGTATGATCGACGTTTCGTCTTGGGCGCTCACGAGCACCTTGTAGGATTCGACGGCGCCGAGGGCGATTTCAGGTCTCGCGCCGTTCGTGATTGCGCGCGCGATCTCCTCCTCGAGCGCATCAAGGCGGTCCGCGTCGGCGGGCTCAAGAATGTCGACAATGCGCGCCGCCTCGTCGCGCGCCGACTTCCGCAGTCCGTCGAGCTCCTCAGGTGACTTGATGAATGCCGACTCAGTCAGCGCTTCATATGGCTCCGCCGCGGCGAGAAGCCTTTCATTGCGTTTGCCGGATTCAAGGGCGTCCGCGGCGGCCCGATCCGCCGATTGCCCTGGTGGCGCGTCGATCGAACGCGAACAACCGGGAAGCGCGCTCCCGATCATGATGGTCAAGGCGATCGCCGCTAAGGTCTTCATATTTTAGGTCCTCTTTCTGCATTACCCATTTTTTTGGGCGCCGCCGGGCGGCGATGGAATGAAAGCCGGCTGAAGTGCAACGAATCCGCGCGCCGATCAATGATGTTTTGGCGGCTCAGCTATCTTGCCGAATTTGATCCTGACATCGAGGCCCGGACGCGCGTCGCCGAGAGAAAGTTTCGCGTCATGCTGGGCCGCGATCGCGGCGACAATGCTGAGCCCGAGCCCGGTGCCCGGGGAGCTGCGACTGGCGTCGAGCCGTGCGAAGGGCTTCACTACCTCGTCTGCCTGATCGAGCGAAACACCCGGTCCGTTATCAGTGACAACAATGGCGGGAGCGTCATCGCTCAAAACGCCGACGCGGATCTCCGCGCCGGGGGGTGTGTGCCGCATGGCGTTTTCAATCAGATTTGAGATCGCCTGAAACAGGAGATCGCGGTCGCCGACAACAAAAACCGGAGCGCTGCTGAAGCCAATGATGCTTCTGCCGGATTGTTCAATATCCGGACGCCAGGCGTCGACCGCCGCTTCGGCGATCGACGCGATATCGACTGCCGCAAACCGCGTTCGGGCCGCTCCCGCTTCAATTTCGGCAAGACGGAGGATCGCATCGAAGGTTTTGACGATTTCGGACGCCTTTTCATCGGCCGCGCCGATCGCCGCGTCTTTTGCGTCGCCCGTCGCCGCCCGCGCGGCCTCGAGCCGCTGGCGCAAATGAAACAGAGGCGTTCGCAGATCATGGGCGACATCGCGCGAAACGCGCCGGACGCCTGAAACAAGACCGTCAATGCGGTCAAGCATGGCGTTCACGCCAAGTCCGATCGCGTCGATATCGCTTTGGCGCGCGCGCGTGGATACCGGAACCCGTGCGGCGAGATCGCCATCGGCGACCGCCTGCATCGTGGCGGTCAGCCGGTTGACGCGTCGCAGGGCGCCGCCAGTGAAATAGAACCCGACGATCAGGCTGAGCAAAACGGCGCCGCCGCCGACGGTGAGCAGCGTCTCAATGATCGCGCGCCGAACGACCAGAATCCGATCGAGATCGTCGCCCACGGAAAGCCTGACGCCGCCGTCAAGACTCTGTGTCAAGACGAGCATCGATTCACGGCCTTCAGCGCCATCGGCGCCGTCTTCGAAATCGAAATGCCGCCAGCCGTTCGGCCCTTCCATGCCGGCAAGATCGCCGATGAGCCGATTGCCGTCAGCATCGCTCACCCAATATTCGAATGATCCGGGGCGTTCAGCCCTGAACTCGATGGCGGCGATCGCCGGCTCCAATCCTTCAAGCCCGATTTCACTGGCGAGCGCGCTGGCCTCCAATTCGATGAGCTTGCGAATTTCGATCTCTGCGGCGGCGCGCGATCCGGCGTAGGTGAGCGCCGCAGCGGCGGCGAAAGCGCCGACGAGAAGGCCGGAATAGACCAGCGACAATCTGAACGTTGTCGATCGGAGGAGACGGTCAATTCGCACGGATCACATATCCTGCGCCGCGCACGGTCCTGATCAACGGCGGATCGCCGCCACGATCTATTTTGGCGCGAAGGCGGCTGATGTGGGTTTCGACAATATTGGTGCCCGGATCAAATTTGAAATCCCAAACCGCTTCCAGCAACATCGTCCGGGTCACGATCTCCCCCGCATGCGCCATCAGATAATCCAAAAGCTGGAACTCACGCGCTTGCAGCTCGATTTCTATTCCGCCGCGCATGACGCGCCGTTTCAGCCGGTCAAGCATGAGATCGCCAACCGACAATCGCGTCTCCTCGTTTGACATCGGAGGACGGCGCAGCAAAGCGTTGACGCGGGCCTTCAGTTCCGAAAACGCAAACGGTTTCACCAGATAATCATCGCCGCCGGCGTCGAGCCCTTCAACCCGGTCGGCGACCGCGCCAAGCGCGGTCAAGAAGAGCACCGGCGTGCGGCTGCCGCTCGACCGCAAGGCGCGGACGATGGTGAGGCCGTCGACGCCTGGCAGCATCCGGTCGACGATCAGGAGGTCGGCCGGCGCCTCGAACGCGAGATGAAGTCCGTCAGGACCTGTCGGCGCGAGATCGACGACGTGTCCCTCCGCGCGCAGCCCTTTCAGGATGTAGGCGGCGGTTTCTGCGTCGTCTTCGATCAATAGAATGCGCACGCCAAACAATCTCTTTCAGCTTGTCTGAGGAATTACGCCTGGTCGCGCGGCCGCGCCAGCGCGCCGGTAAGCCAGAATAAGCGGCGGCAGCAGCACGAGGCTGAGGATGGTCGAGGTGGCGAGACCGCCGAGGATGACTTCGGCCATCGGTCCTTGCACCTCGCGGCCGGCCTCTCCGGAGCCGAGGGCCAGCGGCGCCATGCCGAGCGCCGTCACGAGCGCCGTCATCAAAATCGGCGCGACGCGTTCGGACGTCGCGCGGATGACGGTTTCAACACTCCACTCGGCGCCTTCGTGCTCGACAAGATGATCGGCGTGCGACACCAGCAGGATGGCGTTGCGCGCCGCGATGCCGAACAGCGTCACGAAGCCGACGAGCGCGCCGAGCGACACGACGCCGCCGGTAAGCGCGACCGCCGCGACGCCGCCCGCGAGCGCGGAGGGCGCGCTCGACAGGATCAGAATCGCGGGACGGCCGCCGCCGAACGCGAGGATGAGCAGGACCACGACGCCGATCGCGGCCACGCTGACATTGACGAGGAGTTCGCGCCGCGCCGCCGCCTGCCCTTCCGCGACCCCCGAATATTCGAGATAGACGCCGGGGGGGAGCGCAACCTTGGCGGCGACGGCCGATTTGATCCGAACGACGAGGCCGGCGACGTCGGCGCCTGACGCATTCGCAGTCACGACCTGCCGACGGCGGCCGCCGTCATGCGTGATCGTCGCGCGCGATGAGACGAGATCGATCTGCGCAAGATCCGCCAACGGGACTAGCGCGCCGGAAGCGCCGCGCACAAGAATCCGGCCGGCCGCTTCTGGATCGTCCATCGCGCGGGGCGTTGTCACCGCGACATCCGAAATGCGCTGGCCGTCGGTCATCTGCGCGACGATCTTTCCCTGAAACGAGGCTTCAATCGCATCATAGGCGTCGACGGCGGACACGCCGCGACTGGCGAGCGCGCGGGGGTCGAGATCGATCGCGAGGCTCGGCGAGCCGGGCGGCGTCTTGATCTGCACATCGACCGCGCCCGGCGTCGCCGAGACCGCCGCCGCGATCGCCGCGGCGACCCGGTCGAGCTCATTGAGATCGGGGCCATAGGCGCTGATGGCGATCGCCGCTGTCTCGCCTGACAGCGACTCGCCGATCCGGTCGCCGAGAAAAGTCAGCGCCTCAGACTGTATGCCCGGATATGAATCAAGCACGCGCCTGATATCGCCGAGGATGCGTTCTTCCTCCTTGCCGCCGACCTTTTCAAGTTCGACATGAAACTCGCTCTGGTTTGGCGGGAACGTGTCTTCGCCGGCTTCCGCGCGGCCAATCTGCTGTTCAGCGGTCGCAACGCCCGGAATGGCCAGCAGGTCGTGGGTGATGCGCCGGCCGATGTCGAGCATCCAGTCGATCGACGCGCCGCTCGGTCCGTTGACCGCAAGCACGTAATGCCGCTCGCGAAAAGCCGGCAATAATTCGGCGCCGAGGCGGGTGAAGCCGAGGACCGCGCCTAACCCGAGAACCGCTGTCGCCGCAACGGCGGCGATGGGGCGCGACATCAGCGGACGCAGCAGGCGCTCATGGCGGCGCTTCAACGCTCTCAGGGGCGCGGGCTCCTCCGGCGGCGCGGCGTTCTTCAGGAGGAGCAGGGCGAGCGCCGGCGTCAGCGTGATTGCGACGAGGAGCGACGCCAGCGTCGCGAGCAGAAAGGAAGCGGCGAGCGGCGAAAAGAACGCACCCTGCAAGCCGGTCAGAAACAATACCGGTGCCATGGTGAGGCCGAGAACGAACGTCGCATAGACAACAGGCGCCCGCACTTCGACCGCGGCGGAAAGGATGATGTCTGTCGGCGACGCTGCGCCGCGCCCGCGCAGGCGCCGCAGAATATTCTCCGTGCCGATGACGGCGTCGTCGATGACGACGCCGAGCGCGACAGCAAGGCCGCCGAGAATCATGGTGTTGATGGTCTGACCGGTCGCGTCGAGAACAATCAGCGCCGCGAGCAGCGAGAATGGAATTGAGACAAAGGCGACCAGCGCCACGCGAAGGTCGCGCGTAAAAGCGAGAAGCACGACGGTGATGAAGAACGCGCCGATCAGGAGATCGCTGCGAATTCCGGCAAGCGCCGTTTCGATGAAATTCGCGGGCCGATGCATCGCCGGATAAAGCGTGACGCCCTGCGCATCGAGAGACGGCTTCAGATCGGCGAGCGCCGCCTCGACGGCTTTCGTCGCTGTCAGCGTATTGGCGCCGTATTGCGTCGCCAAAGTCAGCAGCACGCCCGGGCGGCCCATGACGAGCGTGTCGCCGAATCTCGGCGCCGGCGCATCGACAATATCGGCGATGTCGCGAAGCGTGATCGGCCCCGAAGCCGACGGCGCCACGACCGCAGCTCTCAGATCGACGGCGTTCAAGGCGGCGCCGCGCGGCTCGACGAGAATCCTCTGCGCGCTCGTGTCGACATAGCCGCCGCCGCGTATCGCCGTCGCGGATTGCACCGCGACGATGACGTCCGACAGCGCCAGGCCCCGCGCAAGCATATCGGCCTCACGGAGGCGCACTTCGATGCGCCGCAGCTCGCCGCCAAAGATGTTGACGCGGGCGACGCCTCTGGTCGAGAGGAGGCGCGGCCGCACCGTCCATTGCGCAAGCTCGCGCAATTCCATCGGGCTCAATTGGTCGCTGACCATGCCTATCTTGATGAGGTCCATCGTCGATGACGTGAGGGGCGACAGTTTTGGCGCGCCGACGCCGGCGGGCAGGCGGCTCGAAACTTCCGACAGGCTTTCGGCGATCACCTGCCGCGCCCGATAGGGATCTTCGCCGTCACGGAAGGTGACGTCGATCACCGACAACCCCTGGATCGATTTCGAGCGCACGGCGGCGACGCCGGTGGCGCCGTTGATCGCGTCTTCGAGCGGTCGCGTGACCAGAAGTTCGACCTGCCCTGAAGTGAGGCCCGGCGCTTCGACCTGAACGCTCGCCTGCGCCGGCACGAATTCTGGGAACACTTCAAATTCGGCGCGCGCAAGCAGGATTGCTCCGTAGACGACTATCAATAGCGCGGCCAGCAGGACGAGGCGCGGAAGTTGGAGCGAAAGCCGGACGATCGAGGTGAGCATTGCTCAATCCGCCTCAACGGCTTCATCGGCGCGCTCGACCGCGAGCAGCGATCCTGCGCCCTTGACGACGAGGCGGTCGCCCGGCCCGGCTCCTTCAGCGACGAACCAGCCGTCCGCGATCAGGGTCGCGCCGACAAGTTCGCGGCGTTCAAATGTCTCTTCGCCTGTCTGAAAATAGGCCCATGCGGCGCCGTCGAGCCTGACATTCGCCTCGCGCGGGATGACAACGCCCGCGGTTTTCCGGTTTGTTTCGATGCCGCCGGTAAAGACGCGTCCCGGGCGCAAGGCGGCCGTCTCTTCCCCGCGTGCAACGGCGTAAAGGCCGATCGTCTGCATCCGCAAATCGGCGGCGCCGGCAAATCCAAGTGTTTCAGACACAGTGACGGCTCGGCCGGCTTCGGCGTTCAAGATGACGGCGCCGGCGATGCCGTTCGGGCGTTGGGGCGCATCGGCGCGCAGCAAGGCGGCGCCGCCGCCGACGAGGTCGCTAAGCAGCATCGCGCGCGCGGGATCAGTCATCGCCGCGATGTCTTGGCCCCATTCGAAAGTCAGCCGCCGGCTCAGGAGTTCGAGCCGCGATTGGTCCGCCGCAGCCTGCGCCCGGGCGGCCTCGACGGATTGCTGCGAGGCGCTTTGGTCTTCGCCCGCAAGCTTCAGCGCGCGCTTCAATTGATTCTGCGATGCGCGCGCCGCGGCGGCGGCGGCGGCGCGGTCGGCTTCGAGCGCGGCGAGCGGCGCCGGATCGAGCACCCGAATGAAGGCCGTCTCTGTTTGCGCAATTTCCCGTGCGTCAAGAACGGCGATCACAACGCCGAGCTTTTGCTGGTCGGCGGCGCGGAGCGTCACCGGCGCCCCACTTTGAGCGAGAGCCGGCGTCGCCGCCACCAGGAGCGCGGCAATTAATCGTTTCATTGTTGGTCCTCATTTGGCGGTTGCGCATGCGGCGCGGCGATCGAGAGTTCCGAGCCCGACAGAGGTTGGCGCAAGGCGTCTTCGAGGGCGGCTTCGGCCTCGGCTGCGCGGCGGCGTGCGGCGACTTCGTCGAGGCGGGAGGCGGCGAGCCCCGCCTGCGCGGCCGCCCAGTCGGCGCGGTTGATCGATCCGGCGCCGAGTTCCCGATCGGCCTGTCGCGCAAAAGCTTCCGCCGTCGGAATTGTTCTCGATCGCACGAGATCAAGCGCGGCGAAGGCGGCGCGACGGTCGGCTTCGGCGCGCATGATGTCGGCGACGACCGCAGCGACGGCCGCCTCCAGCTTCTGTCCGGCTTCGAGCCGCCTCGCTTCGGCCGCCCGGATAGACGCTTTGCCAAGATCGGTCGCCGGAAGCGTCAGCGACAAGGCGAAGGGCAGTTTCGAAAGGCCGCGTTCCCAGGTGAACCCGGGTCCAAGCCGAACTTCCGGAAACTGGGACGCGACTGCAGCGCGCAATGCGGTCTCGGTTTGGTCATAGGCCGCTGCCGCGTTGAGAATCTCCGTCCGTATGCGAAGCGCTCCGATGCGATCGTCTTCTGTCAGAGCGGCTTGCGACGCATCGGCGCGAAGAAGCTGTTCGTCAATTCGGGCGGCGCCAATCGCCGCAGGCGCGACGCCGACAGCGGCGGCGAGGTCCAGAACCGCCGCCGTCGCCTCCGCATCGGCCATGATTTGCATCTGCGCCGCGATCGCTGCATCGGCCCGCACCCGATCAAGCTCGACGCGCGAACTTTCCCCGGCGGCGACGCGCCTGGCGGCGGCCGCCAGTTGGCGGTTGCGTATGGCGACGAGTTCTTCCGAAAGCATGGCGGCTTGCCGTGCGCCGGCCGCAGCGATGAGCGCGCGCCGGATCTTCATCCGAACCTTCCAGAGCGCCGCGGCATAGTCGAATTCAGCGGCGCGGGCGGCGATGTCGGCCGATTCAACGCGCCCTTTGCGACGACCGCCGACGTCAAGCAGGAAGTCGCTCGCCGCGCCGACGAGCCAGGGCGAGCCTTCCGACGGATTGAAGGCGTATTCCGCCGTCAGCGTCAGCGTCGGACCGGGCGCGACGCGCGCGGCGCGCGCTTCGGCCCGCGCCGCATCAAGATTGCCGCGCGCCGCGGCGATTTCAGGACTGCTTAGCCGCGCCGCCGCGAAAAGCGACAGCGTGTTCCAGCCGCCGTCCCATCGATAGTCCGGGGCAAGCCGGGACAGCTCGGCGCGCACGGACGTCTCATTGAGCGACGCAGCGCGTCGCGTTGCGGCGACGGCCGCAACGTCAATCGGCGTCGCCGCATAATGCGCGCAACCTGTCGCCGCCGCTGCTGCAATCGCCAGGCATAAAAGGGATGCGCGCATTCGACCCGACCTGACACAAATAGTCCGATAGCCAGGCGAGACTCTAATGCGCGCAGGGTTGCGAGGCCGTTGCGGGGAAATTGGCGATTCCCAATGCAGGCGGCGAGATTTCCTACTGCGCCATACGCGCCGGGCCCAAGGCGTGGACGAGCGCCGCCGCGGCGACCGCAAATGCTCCGCCCGCCGCAAACGCCGCGCCCGGACCGAAGCGATTCCAGAGCACGCCCGCGACGAGGCTCGCCGCCAGCAATGCAAGGCCGGTCGCGAGATTATAAAGGCCGAAGGCGGAACCAATGAGGTTCGATGGCGTCCGCTCGGCGACGAGCTTGGCGATCAATCCTTGCGTCAACGCCATGTGCGCACCCCACAATCCAACACCCGCAAAGACGCTGGCGAGCCCTGAACCAAACCCGAGGAGCAGATCCGCCACGACCAGGGCTGCAATTCCGAGCAGAAGAAGCGTTCGCGGCGACGTCCTGTCCGCGAAGACGCCCGCGGGATACGCGCCCAAGGAATAGACGACATTCATTGCAACCAGGACGGCAGGCGCGAGCGTCGCCGGCAGGCCTTCGGCGTGCGCCTTCAATATGAGAAACGCTTCGCTGAAGCGGGCGAAGGTCAGGACAACGCCAATGACGACAACGCTCCAGAAGGCGCGATCCAGCCGACCGAGATCGCGAAAGGCGATGGGCGCCTTGCGAGAAGGCCCGTGATGCGATGCCGCTTTTTCCTCGACGCCGAACAGGACCAGCGCCACCGCGATCAACGCCGGAATGACCGTGACCCAGAATACGGCACGAAAATTTTCGGCGAAGAGCGCCATAAGACCAATTGCGAAAAGCGGCCCGATGACCGCGCCGGCCGTATCCATCGCCTGCCTGAGGCCGTAAGCGCGGCCCCGAACGTCGATTGGCGTGACGTCGGCGAGGAGCGCGTCGCGAGGAGCGCCGCGAAGGCCCTTGCCAATTCGATCGGCAAACCTTGCACCAAGGACAATCGATGGCGACCCGGCGATCGCAAACAGCGGCTTCGTCAAAGCGCCGAGCGCATAGCCCGCCAGAATGAGCGGCTTGCGCCGACCAATTCGGTCCGACAGGTAACCTGAAAATACTTTTGAGATCGACGCCGTCGATTCCGCGACGCCATCGATGAGGCCGACCAGCGCGACGCTCGCCCCGAGGGTTGTCGTCAGAAACACCGGCAGCAGCGCGTGGATCATCTCCGACGAGATATCCATGAACAGGCTGACGAATCCGAGCGTCCAGACCGTTCGTGAAAGCGGATGCATCTCGGCTCTTCGGCTCCGGAACCAGTTATGGCGGGTGGAGCTAAACCGCTTCGTCATATGATCAAATGAACCCACGCAGCGCGGCCCGTTTCCGCAGCTTGCCGGTTTTCTTGCGGAGATGATAGTTGCGCGCCCTCACTCTTCTTGCCATTTGCGCCGCGCCGCTTTCGCTCACAGGTCTCACAGCGAAAAAATTTGGCTTCGAGGACGCCACGGGTTCCGTCGTCGCGGCACAGGCGCCGGCATTCAAGATTGTCGCCGTCGGACATCGCGGCGCGAAGGGCCTTGCGCCGGAAAACACGATCGCGAGCGCGAACGCGGCGATTGCAGCGGGCGCGCGCCTGATCGAGGCCGACGTGCGTTTCACCAAGGATGGCGTTCCCGTTATCATGCATGATCGCACCGTCAATCGAACCACCAATGGCCGCGGACGCGTCAAGGATCTCACGCTCGCCGAAATCAAAGCGCTCGACGCCGGATCATGGATGGGACAACGTTTCACCGCCGAGCGCGTGCCGACGTTGCGCGAGATGCTGCGCAACGCGAAGGGCCGCGCCATGATCGATATCGACTTCAAGGATGGGCCGCCCAACGCGGGCGACCTGATAAAGGCGGCGCTCGACGCTGAGGGATATCGCGATGCCCAGCTGGTCACGATTTTTGTCCGGCCCAATCGCTACGGTCAGCTCGCCAGTCTAGCGCGCGACTATCATCTAAGGCCGCATTATCAGAGCGACGGACAAACGCGACAATACGGGGCTTCCGTCAGCGTAAAAGTGATGGGACTGCGTCGGCGCGCATTCAATTTCCACCGCGCGGCGGTCATCCGCGAGAACAATTTGCTCCTTTTTTCCAACATTATGGGCGCAGACGACGGCGTTCGCGGCATTAAAGACAGCATCAATGCTGACGCACGTTTTATTATGACCGATCATCTGGAAATCCTCGTACCCTATTTGCGCGCGCGTGGCCTCCTTGAGACCTGCCTCCTCGATCACGAATTCGAATGCATCGACGAGCCCGGCGGCCCAGACCGCCGGAACAATCGTGTAAGGGTCGCGGGGCGCGGCGGCATCCAAAATCCGGAGATTGACAGCGCACCCTAATGGCCGTCGGGGCCGTCAAATGAATTCGCCGCAAATTGACGTAGCTGATTGTCTCAATCCTCCATCAGCGACTAGAAAATAGATTTCTTGCATTTGTGACGGCCGCAAAGAATGCTGTGGATGAATACTGGAGCGTCGCCCATCGCATTGAAAAGTCTTCGAAGCGGCCCGCCGCAGCCTCGCAAGGCGATGACCGCGCGCATTGCCAATATTTCTCACTAGGAAACACGAGACAACAATGAAAACGAAAAACAATGGCCGCATCCGCATCGCCCTCGTCGGCGTAGGCAACTGCGCAAGTTCTCTGGTCCAGGGAATTCACTATTACCGCCGTGCGAATGGCGGCGATACGGCGGGATTGATGCATGAGTCGCTCGGCGGCTATCGCTGCGGGGACGTCGAAATCGCGGCGGCGTTTGATATCGACCGCCGCAAGGTGGGGATCGATGTCTCCGAAGCGATTTTCGCCGAACCCAACTGCACGAAAGTATTTTGCGCCGATATCCCGAAGTCCGGCGTCATCGTGCAAATGGGCCCAGTCCTCGACGGCTACTCGGATCACATGTCGCACTACCCTGAGAATCGGCGGTTCATGCCGCTGGCCGTCAGCGAACCCACGAAGGCGGAAGTCGTCACGCAGTTACGCGAAGCCCGCGTCGAGGTGATGATGAATTACCTTCCGGTGGGCAGCCAGAAGGCGACGGAGTTTTACGCCGAGTGCGCTCTTGAAGCCGGTGTTGCGTTTGTCAACAACATTCCTGTCTTCATCGCCAGCGATGCGGTATGGGCTCGCCGATTCAAGTTGGCTGGCGTCCCGGTTATCGGCGACGACATCAAAGCACAGGTTGGCGCGACAATTGTTCACCGCGTGTTAACTGATCTGTTCCGCAAGCGCGGCGTTCCTGTCGACCGGACCTATCAGCTCAACACAGGCGGCAACACCGATTTCCTCAATATGAAAAATCAACTTCGGCTCGAGTCCAAGAAAGAATCGAAGACCGAGGCGGTCCAGGCGGTTGCAGCACAGCGCATCGAAGACGAAAACATTCACGTCGGCCCCAGCGACTACGTTGCTTGGCAAAATGACAACAAAATCTGTTTCATTCGTATGGAGGGGCGTTTATTCGGCGATGTGCCGATGAACCTCGAATTGCGGCTGTCGGTTGAGGATTCGCCGAACTCCGCCGGCGTCGCTATTGACATGATTCGCTGCGCGAAGATTGCGCTTGATCGAGGTATCGCCGGTGCGATTGCGGCGCCGTCGTCATTTTTCTGCAAACACCCGCCCATTCAATACACGGACGAAGTAGCCTACCAGCTAACGGAGGCGTTCATAGCTGGCGACAATGTCGAAGTCGTCAATCCGAATTTGAAATCCGTTCGTGCTTAGCGGCGACAGCCAGCGAGCAAGCGGACCGGCTGTATCGGACGGCGCCGAAAGCGCATCGCCATACGGTCGGCCGGCGGAGATCGAAGACGCTTCGAACCGCCTTTTCGTGCATCCGCTGTCGGAATTGATCGCAACCGCGGCCATCCGCCTCGGCGTCAGCGCAAATGCGTTATCCTTTGCAGGGCTGGCTTGCGGATTGCTCGCCGCAGCCGTCTATTTCAGACAGCCCGATACGGCGTTCGCCGTCGCAGGCTTTTTGCTGATGGTCGCCTGGCACGCCTTCGACGGCGCTGACGGGCGCGTTGCGCGCGCGACCGGCACAAGCAGCGCGCTCGGGCGCTTTATTGACGGCGTCTGCGACCATGTCGTTTTCATCGCGGTCTATGTTGCGCTCGGCCTGTCGATGACGCTCGCGGGCGCCTCGCCAATGATCTGGTTGATCCTTTTCGCCGCCGGCGCAAGTCACGCGGCGCAGGCCGCCGCCTATGAAGAACGTCGCCAGCAATTTGAGCGGAGATCGTGCGGCGTCGATCGTCCGACGATGAAATCGGCTGCGACGCACGCCGAAGGCGCCGGTCTCGTCAACGCCTATGACCGGCTGCAACAGATATTTTCCGGGGGCGATTCGGGTCTGGACAAGGCGCTTGCCGATTTGCGCAAGCAGGGAGCGCCGGCAGACGCCATCCAGGCGCTGGTCAACGAAACGGCGCCGATTGTTCGTTTCTGGGGCCTTCTCAATGCGAATAATCGCACCCTTGCGATCGCGATCGCGGTTCTCGCCGGCCGACCGCTCTGGTTTTTCATTTATGAGGCGGTGATTTTGAACATTGTCTTCCTTGGGCTGATTGTCATCCAGCGCCGCGCTGAAATGCGGATTGCGCGCGCTGCGCCAGTTTTCGCCTGATGCCCGGATTGTCAGACACCCGCGACATCGTTCGCGGCGGAGGCGTATCGCTTTTTGGATTCGCCGGAAGACTGATCGCCCGGACGCTGCTCTTGCTGATCGCCGGCAAGGTCTATGGCGCGGAGGCCATCGGCGTTCTCGGAATTTTCGCAGCGGCGACGGAAATCGGCGCCGCCATCGCAACCTTGGGCTTGAAGCGCGGCCTGCTGATTATGCTGAGCGCCGACGCCAAAACCGCAACGCCGCCGCAGGCGCGCGTTGTCGAAGCGCTGTGTCTTGGCGCCGTCGCCGGCTTGCTGATTTCCGCGGCGTTGACGCTGATCTGGCGATTTGCGCTTCGCGACGCATGGGCGATATGGCCGATCCTGTTTTTGGCGCCGCTCGCCATCGCGCTGACCGATATCGCGCTCGCCGCCACCCGTTGGCGGCGCGTCATGTGGTGGGAGGCGGCGTCCCGCGCCATCGTCGAGCCTTGGAGCTTCGTCGCGCTCGCAACCGCTTTCAGTTTCGCCGGCGCCGGCGTCAACGGTCTTTTGGCGGCCTATGCCGGGTCGACGATCGCCGCCTTCAGTGTTGCGGCGATCGGGCTGATGAAGACCTACGGGCTGCGCGCGTTGTGGCGCTCGGGCGCGCAGATTTCCAACTGGCGCGCCATTGCGGCGCGCGGCGCGCCCGTCGCCGTGACCGATCTCGGCAACATCGCGTTGCGCCGGGTCGATCTCATCGTAATGGCCGCTTTTGTGTCGCCCAAATGGGCGGGCGTCTATTATATGGCGCAACAGCTCGCTTCGATTCCCCAGAAAACCTATCCATTGTTTGAACCGATGCTGTCGCCGGTTGTCGCCCAATTGCACACGCATAACGAACGCAAGAAATTGCGCGCGATAGTCGCTGGCGTATGTCGCTGGGTGCTGATCATTCAACTGGCGATCAGCGTTCCCATGATGGTCCATGGCGATCGCCTTCTCGCATTGTTCGGCCCGGATTTTTCGACCGGCGCCGGCGTTCTGGCGATTCTGCTGTTGGCGGAGGCGATTGACGGCGCCTTTTCGGCGGCGGAAAC
Source organism: uncultured Alphaproteobacteria bacterium (assembly GCA_937895955.1). Lineage (GTDB taxonomy): Bacteria > Pseudomonadota > Alphaproteobacteria > Caulobacterales > Parvularculaceae > Amphiplicatus. The sequence goes on from CALAZI010000201.1 coordinate 16,454, forward strand.
GCCGCTTGTCTATGCGCGGCCTTCGATCCCGCTTGGAACGCTCATGGCGACGGTTGCAATAGAAGTCGCCGGCATCGCCGCCCTGTCATCCGCCTTCGGCGCAATCGGCGCGGCGACCGGGTTCCTGATCGCCATCATTTTCCTCGCCAATGCGCGCCTCATCATGCTGTATCGGCAATTGCATATCACAGTCATCGATCGTGATTTCATTGCGCCGATCTCGATTGCCGCCTTCGTCATTGCGGCGGCGGCGGCGGGCCGGTATTTCACCGAGGCGCCGTCAATAGGCGTCATGGCTCTGGCGATCGCCTGCGCGGTCGCGGTATTTTTCGCGCTGGCGCGATTTTTCGCCATGACGCCATCCGACCACATTCTCCTGCGCGCGCTTCGACGCCGGCGCCGGAAACAATTTGCGGCAAGCTAACGGGGACGCGCCTTGGAGATCATTGAAAATTGTCTGATCGTAGCGGCCGGAAAAGGCACGCGCCTGAAAGCGGCGGGAGATATCAAACCGCTTGTCGATCTTTGCGGCGCGCCGCTCATCGAACATGCGATGGCGTCAGCGGCGGCCGCGGGCGTTCGCCGATTCGTCGTGGTGACGGGATATCAGGCGCCGATCCTCGAACAGGCGATCGACCGCATTCGCACGAGGCGCGGTTGGCGCATCTCCACCGTCTTCAACCCTCGGTTTGATGAAAGCAACGGATTGTCGGTGATCTGCGGAGAAGCCTTGCTCGCCGCCGAACCGTTCTATCTTGCGATGTGCGATCACGTCGTCGAGCCCGAGATCTATCGCGCGCTTCTGCGGGCTGAGCCGCCGCCCGAAGCGGTCGCGCTCGGCGTCGACTTTCGCCTATCAAACCCCGATGTCGATCTCGACGATGTGACGCGCGTTCGGATCGACAACGGCGAAATCAAAGCAATCGGCAAATCGCTGACCGATTATCAAGCCTATGACGTGGGCGTCTTTCGCGCCGCATGCGCCCTCTTCGACGCCATTCGCGTCAGCGCGGCTGGCGGGGACAGCAGCATTTCAGGCGGGATGAATAGGCTGGCGGCTGCCGGTCGCGCCCTTTCGGTGGACATTAATATCGCGCGCTGGATCGACGTAGACAGCGAAGCGATGTTGGCCCGAGCGCGCGCTTGGGTCAAAAATCGACCCGCTTGGCAATACGACAGTGTTCAAAAAAAAGGCGCTTCACCTCTGTTTGCGCCACAACGCACCTGATGCAAAGACGATAATGAATGTGAACAGCGCCAAGGCGACGCGATCAACGAAGCTGGCGGCAGGCCACGCGACGACGCCTGGCTTGGCGTCGACGCGCCCGGGCTTTCTCCATTTTGCATTGAAGGACGTTGCCAAGGGCTTCGGGAGGCAAATCGGGCGTCTGCAAGGAGGCATGCGATCAGTTCCTTCAGTACTCAACAAAGTGACGAAGCTCGAAGTCGGGCCCCTCCATTCGCGATGCGCGGTCAAAAGCAGCCGGGACCGCGCCGGGGGATCGCATGCTCTGGCGACACGGATGCGCGCGGCCTTGCTGAAGTATGCAACTTCCGATTTCAGATTCTTCGCTGTTCCATGATGTCAGGGTTCTTCGCTCGTTGCCGACCGGTCATGTTGCGCGTACTGACGCGTCGGCTCGGCGGCGTGGAAGACGCGGAAGACGTTATTCAGGAAGCATTCATTAATTTTGAGCGCGCTTCCCAAATGGAGACAATTGGAAACCCCGAAGGGTATCTGATGCAGATTGCACTCAATCTTGCCACTGATAAACTCCGCCAGGATTCAAGTCGCCGTCGCCGGGAGGAAAGCTGGATTGATACGCATTCCGCCGGAAGATCCGGCGAGGACATTATCGCCGAAGCGCCGCGCGCCGATGACGCCCTGATCGCGAAACAGGAGCTTCAACGGCTTGGACGCATCTTGGAGCAATTGTCGCCTCAGGTCAGGACTGCATTTCAACTCCATAAAATAAAGGGCTTGAGCCATATGGAGACCGCCGCTGCGATGGGCCTCAGCCGGAGCACCGTTGAAAAACACATCATGAAGGCGATGCGTCACATTATGGAACAAATGCGCGATGACGAAGTGTGAGCATGGAGGTCGCGCGGTCGCCGGTCAGTCATAGGCATGAAGGGGATTGATGTACCCGTGCGCTACAAAAAGGGCCAAACGGAAATAGACCGGATTGCCGACGCGGCGATCGCGTGGCAGGCGCGCCTTGCCTCGCCCGGCGCGCTTGCGGCGGACTATGAAGCCTTTTCGCAATGGATCGGCGAAGACAGCCGCCACGCCGATGCCTTCGGCCGCGCCGAACGCGCCGCGATGATGGTCGAATGCGCGCGCGCCGAGTTCCTTGCAACCGGAGCGCAGCAACCTCGCTTTATCCCCGAAACGGCCCGTAATGATAATGTCGGATTCCGCCGCGCCGCGATCGCCGCAAGCGTCGCCCTCATCGCGGCCGCGTCGCTCGTCTTTTTCATTTCGAGACCAGGCGGCGTTGAGACGGTCGCGAGCGCCGCCCCCGCAGGGCGAATTGTGACGGCGGCGTTGAGCGACGGCACGCAGATCACGCTCGCGCCTGGAGCGGAATTCAAGGGAACATTTACGAACGCCAGGCGCGAAATATCGAATTTAAGCGGAACAAGCTTTTTCAGCGTATCACATGATGCGGCGCGCCCATTTATTATTTCACTTGGCGAGCGGACAATTACCGTTGTCGGAACGAAGTTCGAGGTTAAGGCGGGAGGCAATTCGCAGTCGGTGACCGTCCTTGACGGTATCGTCAGCATAACGACTGATAGTCAAAATCCCGCCCTCGAACGGCGCCTCATCGCCGGCGATAGGGTGACGTATTCAGGCCAATCGCAGGAAGGCATTTTCGATCGTCCGGCCTCTGAAGACGTCGCAGAATGGCGTGACGGCACGCTTGAATTCGACCGCGCCGACGCGCAGACCATAACCGAGAAGCTGAACGGATTTTACGGCCGCGCGGTTTTCGACGTCGATCCCGATTCGCCGCCCGCGCTGTCGTTCAGCGGCGCGCTGTCGCTGAGCGACCCGCTGACGACGGCGCGCCGGCTTGAAGAACTGACGCCCGTCATCGCGCGTGACGTCGACGGCATTTTCGTTCTCTCAGACCGGTAACGGCGCTTTGTCGGTATCGCGTATTGTCAACGGCATCCGAAACTGCACAATGCCGTGATGGTGCGGTGGGATCTGATTTTGTGCGCAGTCGCGTCCGCGGCATTTGTATGCTCCGGGCCAGTCAATGCGCGCGGCACTGACGACGTCGCGGCCTATCAAATTCCGGCGATGGACTTAAAGAAAGCGATCGTTGCTCTGGCGCGCCAATCGGGCCTTTCGATTTCCTTCAACGGCGCGCAATTGGATGGGTTGCGCAGCAATTATGTTGTGTCGGCCTTGTCTGATTTCGATGCGCTCGAAAAGATTCTGGCACGCTCTCCATACACCTTTCAATTGGTGGGCGATCGTACAGTCATTCTCAAGCCGCGTGAATTAAAGGAGAATGAGAGCGTCGCCCCTGCCGCAGCACGGGAAGTGCAAGCTCAGCCCTATTTCGATTCGATCATCGTGACGGCAACCAAGCGCGATGCGCTTGTCTCGAAATTGCCGCTGAGCGTTTCCGCCCTGGACAGCGATGACCTTTCCGCATCCGGTGCGCGCGTGATAACCGATCTGGCGCCTCGCCTCGCGGGAGTCGCGACGACTAACCTCGGCGCTGGTCGCAACAAGATATTTCTCCGCGGCGCGTCGGACGGCGCTTTCGCCGACCGCACGCAATCGACCGTTGGGGTTTATCTCGACGAAACGCGGCTCATCCTGAACGACACCAATCCCGACCTTCGCCTGACCGACATCGAGCGCATTGAAGTCGTTCGCGGCCCTCAGGTCGCCCTCTACGGCGACGGATCCGTGGGCGGAATATTCCGCGCCGTCACGCGAAAGCCGGACCTTGGCGCATATGCTGGCGGGCTTCGCACATCGCTGTCCGCCACCAAGCAAGGCGGCCCCAATGCGGAGCTGGACGCCACGCTCAATCTGCCGTTAGTTAGGGATCGCGCCGGGCTGCGTATTGTCGGATATTATGAACGCGCCTCGGGCTATATCGATGATCTCGGACTTGCGCAGGAGGACGTGAACCGTTCCAACCTTTTCGGCGGCCGCATCGCCGGGCGTTACAAGGCGGCCGACGATTGGACGCTCGACGCGATCGCGGTGTTTCAGCAAACCAATCTCGGCGCGCCCCAATATACATTCCCGGATCTTGGCGCGCTGCGGCGCAGCACGCGTCGGCTTGAACCGCATCGGGACCAATTCGAACTCTACAGCGTGACGGCAAATGGCGCGGTCGGTGGCGTGAGCGTCATGTCTTCTTCATCATACGTGCATCGCGATATTGATGACACGAATGATGCGAGTGCAAGTCTGCCGATAATCCTCGGGGATCCTTCCGCCGAAGGAGTCTTTGAGACTTCACAGGATGTGAAGGCTTTTACGCATGAATCCCGCGCCGCATCGGCGACCGGTGGAACGATCGATTGGCTAGGCGGCGTCTTTCTCTCCTTGCGCAATGAAGACCTCTCGTCCCGTCTTATCGCCGACTATCTGGCGTCTGCGTCAATCGCTTTCCTTGGCGACCGCCATGACGAATCCAACGAGGCTGCGGTGTTCGGCGAGATCACCGTTCGACCGGACGCAAGGCTGGCGATCACTGCGGGCGCGCGCCTTTCGCGCATCGGCTTTGGAATTGACGCAGTTGCGAGCGGAGTAGCGAATAGCGGGGCGCCGTCATTGGTTGAAAAGCGGTCGCGAATAGCAGTCGCGCCGCGCGTCGCTGTATCGCTCGATGCATCGCCCGCGTTGTTTGTCTATGCGCAAGCCGCCGCCGGATCGCGCATCGGCGGCTTTAACATCAACACGCCGCTGGAAGCGATCACGCTGCTCAATCCGAACGATGACGTGACGAGGTTCGAATCAGACACCTTGTGGAACGCCGAGATCGGTGCAAAATTTCGTCTGTTTGACAACCGCGCAAAGGTGAACATTTCAGCCTTTTACCTTCAGTGGCGCGAAATTCAGACAGACCAGATCCTTCCGACGGGATTCACCTTTGTCGGAAATGCCGGCGATGCGCGAAATTTCGGCGTTGAGATAGAAGCGACTGCGCGCCCATCCCCTCGCCTCGAAATTTCGGGGGCGTTCTTCTGGAATGATCCGCAACTGACCGAGGCGAATCCGTTTCTAAATGCAGAGAAGGGCGACCTCCTACCCAACATCGCGGAAATGACGGCGTCGTTCGGGGCCACTTATGAAGTTCAATTGACAGGCGGCTGGTCCGCGTCGGCAAACGCGACCTACAGCTATGTCGGAACATCCGTTCTGACATTCGCGGAAGACGTCGCCCCGACGATGGGCGATTATCACCTTGCAGGCGTGGGTCTGAAGGCGGAACGCGACGGTCTGAGGATCGGCGTTTTCGCAGACAACCTATTCGACAGCCGCGGCGACACTTTCGCATTCGGCAATTCATTCAGCCTCGCGACGCGCGATCAATCCACGCCCTTGAGGCCAAGAACCTTGGGCGTTTATGTCGAAAGTTCATTTTAATGCGGTGCGCGGAGACAATGACGCGTCGCCAAAAGAATTTTTGATGTGAGCCCTTTGGCTCCCACGTTTATTCAGAGAGTCGTTCGGTCGATGAACCGCTCCCCAATTCGCCCTCACCGGAAGGTAGATTTTTCCGGCTTCTGAACCGCTCCCCAATTCGCCCTCACCGGAAGGTAGATTTTTCCGGCTTCATCGCGATGACGGGCTGGCTGCGTCATTGCGGTTGATCACTTCAATCGGCGGTTTGTCGCCGATCGAGCTGTGCGGTCTTACCTCGTTATAGTCTCTACGCCAATCCTCCAGCTTTTTCCTCGCGTCTTCAAGCGTCAGGAACCAGTGTGTGTTCAGGCACTCCGCTCTGAGGCGGCCGTTGAAGCTTTCGATGAACGCGTTGTCGGTCGGCTTTCCGGGCCGCGAGAAGTCGAGCGTGATGTCGTTCTGATAGGCCCAAAGATCGAGATCGCGCGAAACGAACTCGGAGCCCTGGTCGACCCTGATCGTCGCCGGATACCCGATCGATTTGCAGACGCGGGTGAGCGTTGCGACGACATTCTCTCCTCGATAGCTGAAGCGGGGATCGATCACCGGCGAGAACCGCGAGAAGGTGTCGACGACGGTCAGGATTCTCAGCTTCGGGCCTGTCGCAAGCTGATCGTGAACGAAGTCCATCGCCCAGGTTTCGTTCGGCCGCGTGGCGTCCCTGCGGTCATCGCGCAGTTTCGCCTTCACACGCCGCTTCGGCGTTTTGTTGCGCAATTGCAGGCCTAACTCATTATAGACCCGCCGCGTCTTCTTGTGATTGATCGACCACCCCTCTCGCCTCAAAAGCACATGCACGCGTCGATAGCCGTAGCGCACCCGCGTCGCGGCGATCTCCTTGATCCGGTTTTCGAGACTGGCCTGCTCCGGGCGGCGAGACTTGTAACGATGGCTCTTGGGATCAAGCATCAGGGCCTTGCAGGCCTTGCGGGCGGATACCGACCATTCATCACGCATCTCATCGACCAGCTTGCGCTTCAGAGCAGGCCTCAGATCTTTCGTTTGATAACGTCCTGCAGCATCTCCTTGTCCAGGGACAAGTCAGCCACAATCCTCTTCAGCCGCGCATTCTCCGATTCGAGCTCGCGCATGCGCTTCATCTCCGACGGCATCATTCCGGCGTATTTCTTCTTCCAGTTGAAGTATGTAGCCTGGCTGATCCCGGCCTTCCGGCAAATCTCTGCGACCGGGGTTCCGTCCTCGCCCTGCCGCACGATGAACGCCTTCTGCGCGTCCGAAAACTTCGATGCTTTCATGCTCGTCTCGCTCCTTCCCAGCCGGGAAAATAGCGCCGAAAACTCTAGCTCAAAATGAGGGCGTTTTCGGGGAGCAGGTCACGATCAGGCGCCCTTGGAAAACTGGATCGTTTTAAGGTAGATTTTTCCACTTGTGCGCCCTTGGCCGGAGCGAGCGGACATACCTGAAATTGTCGAGGTTTTCAGACGCGCAAAAGGAGTTCATCGAGAAGCAGGGCGAGGAACATCCCAGTCACCGCGCGGGCAGGCGTGCGCCAACAAGCGACAGATTCGCGACGCCGCCGGGGACTGCCGATCAATTTCATGGTAGAAGCGTTGTTACATCGCGACCTGTTATTGCAATTACCGAATTAAATCAATGCTTTAATTACCATCGACAATTCCGCCCCTGGGCACCAGAAATTCTTATAACTTATTGTTTTTGCTTATTTTTTTCTAATTTCCGCGCCACTCTACCAACACTGCTACCAACTCGCGAATTCGGGGAATCGCCGCGCCTGTCACGCAGCTTTCCGCCGCCCATGTCTGGAGCTCCGTCATCGCCGTCCGTCCTTTCCGCCCTGCCGCAAATTCCCGCTGGATGGCGGGGGCGGCGGAAGCGGGGCGACAAGACGTCGGGTATGAGGACGGCGCGCAATCCGCTTTGGTAGGATGAACTCAAATGACGTTGGCGGATCAATTCCAAAGCGGTTGCGGGCCGGCCGCCCGGCGCCAGCCCCCGCTTATCTTCCGCCGCCCCCGCCATCCGGAGGGGAATGAACACAAGAAGCCGCGCGTCAGCGCGGCCTTACCCCGGCTGCAAGCCGGGCGCGGCAGGGATCACAACCGAAGGCGAAGACGAAAATTCATGCAGAGAATTTGCGGCTTAGGGTGCTTAAATAAGTGGAAAACTCTACATCAAAGCGGTCCGGAATTCCGGAGACGCCTCAGGCCTTTTCTTCCAAATGAATTCGAGAGGACTGGCCTGTCCCCGGTTTTGTGGACGGTCAGTTAAGCTAACGCCATCTTTTCCTC
>CALAZI010000202.1 GCA_937895955.1 uncultured Alphaproteobacteria bacterium
AGATACATCTGCACCGGATCGTCCGACTTCTCGCCGAGCGCGAAGGCCGCCGACGGCGCAGACGGCGTCAGGATCAAGTCGACTTTTTCAAAAGCGTTGACGAACTCATCGAAAATCCGTTTGCGGACTTTCTGGGCGCGTAAATAATAGGCGTCGTAATAGCCCGCCGACAGAACATAGGTGCCGATCATGATGCGGCGCTGAACTTCCTTGCCGAAGCCTTCCGCGCGGGTGTTGGCGTACATCGACTGCACATCCGTATAGTTCTTCGCGCGATGGCCGTAACGAACGCCGTCATAGCGCGCGAGGTTTGACGAGGCTTCGGCCGGCGCGACGATGTAATAGACGGGGAGTGCGTATTTAGTCAGCGGCAGGGAAATGTCGACGATCTCGCAACCGGCATCCTTCATCCATTTAATGCCGTCGGCCCAGAGCTTTTCGATTTCCGCCGGCATGCCGTCGAGCCGGTATTCTTTCGGCACGCCGATCCTGAGGCCTTTGACGGACCCGCCGAGAACGGCCTCGTAATCGGGAACGGGGCGATCGACCGAAGTTGAATCTTTTGGATCGTAACCCGCCATCGAGCGCAGCATGATTGCCGAATCGCGCACATCGCGCGCGATCGGTCCCGCCTGATCGAGCGAGGAGGCGAAGGCGACAACGCCCCATCGCGAGCACCGCCCATAGGTCGGCTTGACGCCGACGGTTGCGGTCAGGGACGCCGGTTGGCGGATCGAGCCTCCGGTGTCGGTTGCGGTCGCGGCGGCGCAAAGATGCGCGGCGACGGAAGTCGACGAACCGCCGGATGAGCCGCCCGGCGTCAGCTTGGCGTTGCCGCCTTTGGCGCGCCATGGATTGATGACCGGGCCGAAATAGCTCGTCTCGTTTGACGAGCCCATCGCGAACTCATCCATGTTGAGCTTGCCGAGCATGACGCCGCCGTCGCGCCAGAGATTGGCGGAAACGGTCGATTCATAAGTCGGCGTAAAGCCTTCGAGAATGTGCGACCCGGCGGTCGTTTGAACGCCTTCCGTGCAGAACAAATCCTTGATGCCGAGCGGGACGCCCTCAATCGCAGCGCCCTCGCCTTTCGCGAGTTTTGCGTCAGAGGCTTTCGCCATTGCGCGCGCCTTATCAGCAGTGACGACGACGAAGGCGTTCAGGCCCTGCGCCTTTTCGATGTTCGCCAGATAGGCGTCAGTCGTTTCGAGCGAGGAAACTTTTTTCAATTTCAGCGCATCGCGCAATTCGGCGAGCGTCAGGTCGGTGATGTTCGTCATCTTATTCCACCACCTTCGGCACGATGAAAAAGTGATCTTCGGTTTTCGGCGCGTTGGCGACGACATTGTCGGCCTGCCCGCCGCCGGTCGGACCGTCCTGCAAGACGTCCTCGCGCATCGGCAATTTGACGTCGACCGTCGATGTCATCGGATCAACGCCGGCGACATCGACCTCATCAAGCTGCTCGATCCATTTCAGAATGCCGTTCAACTCGCCGGTCAGCGATTCGAGCCGCTCTTCGGGAACGGTGAGACGGGCGAGCTTGGCGACCTTGCGGACGGTTTCCTTGTCGACGGACATTTGGGGCTCTTGTGGGGCTCTGCTGCGTTGCGAAAAACCGTCTCAGCCCTATCAACGCCCCGCCGCGCCCGCAAGACGCGGCGCTCACTTGGCCGATCTTCGCGAAAACGCCTCGCTGTAAACGCTGCAGCTCCGGCAGGACCCGTCTTTCCAGTCCACGGGGACGGCGCCATACCGTGGCCTGATGGCGAATGAATTTGAACAGGCCGCCGCGGCCTTGGGCGAGCGCGGCGCGCTCCTGGGGCTCGATCTCGGCGAAAAGACGATCGGCGTCGCATCCTGCGATCCGGACCGCAGGGTCGCAACGCCCGTCCTGACGATCCGCCGAACGAAATTCGCCGCTGACGCCGAGCGCCTCATCCGGCTTGCCGCGGAACGCAAAGCCGTCGGGATCATTCTCGGCCTGCCGCTGAACATGGACGGAACCGAGGGACCACGCGCCCAATCTACGCGCGCCTTCGCCCGGAACTTTGCCCGCATCGCCGCCTTGCCGATCGCCTTCTGGGACGAACGGCTGTCAACGGCGGCGATGGAACGCGATCTCATCGGCATCGATACGAGCCGCGCGAAACGCGCCGCCAAGATTGACGAATCGGCGGCGGCATTCATCCTTCAGGGCGCAATTGACAGGCTGACGCGCTCAAGCCAGCAGCAGGAAAACGAAACCCAATGACGACGGATAAATTGAAAAGCATGATGTCGACGCTGCTGCTCGCCACCGGCGCGCTTCACCTTGTCGTCGCCACATTCGGGGCGCCGGTGGGCCTTGCGGTCCCGCTTGCCGCATTCGGCGTCCTCTATGGCGCGCTCGGCGCCTGGCTGCGGAAGGCTGGCAAGATCGCGGTTCTCTCGGCTATCGCGGCGACGCTTACGGGGATTGTCCTCGGCGGCGCGAATTATCTCCAGAATGGGGGACCGATCACGCTGCCCCTGATGTTCCTTATCGATGTCGCTATCATCGCCGCCGGCGGGGTCTGGCTCGCCAAATCCGGAAAGTCAGCCTGAGGCGTCGGGGCGGATTGCGTCCGGGCGCGGCTGGCGGGTAGAACGCGCGTCCATGGAATTCATCAACCGACCCTTCGCGCCGCAGGGCGGCTTCGCGGCCGCAAATCTCATCAACATTGACGATTTTCCCGCCGCCGAGACGGATTACGTTCTCGAACTCGCGGAATATTACGCGCGCTTCCTGACGGCGGGCCAGCGCCCGCCGGCGCGTCTCGCCGGCAAGACGCAGATCAACCTTTTCTTTGAAGACTCAACCCGCACCAACCTCAGTTTCGAACTCGCTGGGCGCCGCCTCGGCGCCGATGTTCTCAACGTCCCGGTCGCCGCTTCGTCCGTCAACAAGGGCGAGTCGCTCGTCGACACGGCTTTGACTCTGACCTCGATGGGCGCGCATGCGCTAATCCTACGCCACAAGGAGCCGCGGGTTCACGAAGACATCGCAAAGCGCATCGAATGTCCTGTCATCAATGCGGGCGACGGCGTGCGCGAACATCCGACGCAAGCGCTCCTCGACGCGGCGACGATCCGTTCCGCCTTCGGGTCGCTTGAAGGTCTTGTCATTGCGATTTGCGGCGACATCAAACACAGCCGCGTCGCCGCCTCCGACGCCGCTATCTTCACGCGCTTGGGCGCTGAAGTGCGCTTCGTCGGCCCTGCGGAGCTGATGCCGACGCCGCACCAGTTCGCCGGCGTCAAGCGCTTCAGCAAGCTATCAGAAGGCGTTGAAGGCGCCGATGTCGTCATGGCGCTCAGAATGCAGTTCGAACGCATGGAAACCGGCGGGCGCGACGCAGCGAAAGGCTATTTCGAAACATTCGGCCTTACGCATGAGAGCATAAAAAGCGCCAAGCCCGGCGCCAGGATCATGCATCCTGGACCGATGAATCGCGGCGTTGAAATCGACGGCGCGCTCGCCGACGATCCAGAACGCTCGCTTATTCTCAAGCAGGTCTTCTACGGCGTCGCGACGCGCATGGCCGTGCTCGATGCGCTCATAACCAAAGGCTCGGCGTTTTGACGATTTTGCTGTCAGCCGTTCTCGGCTATCTCTTCGGTTCAATTCCGTTCGGCCTCGTTATCACGAAGACGGCGGGGCTCGGCGACATTCGCGCAATCGGATCAGGCAATATCGGCGCGACGAATGTCTTGCGCACGGGCCGCAAGGACCTTGCCTTGGCGACGCTGCTGCTCGACGGCGGCAAGGGCGCCGTCGCGGTCCTGATCGCCTATGCGATCGGCTGGCGCCCGGAAGTCGCAGGCGCTGCGGCGTTTCTCGGACACTGCTTTCCGGTCTGGCTCAAATTCAACGGCGGCAAGGGCGTCGCCACCTTTATCGGCACGCTGCTCGCGCTCTGGTTTCCCGCTGGCCTCTTCGCTTGCGCCATCTGGCTATTTCTCGCCTTCCTGTTCCGGTTTTCATCGCTTGCCGCGCTCGGCGCGGCTTCGGCGTCCCCGCTTGTTCTCTTTTCAATGGACAAGCCGGCTTTCGCGATTGCGGCTGGAATTATGGCGGGGCTGATCTTCATACGTCATCACGCGAACGTCAGCCGGCTGATCGCGGGTGAAGAGCCCAAGATCGGCGCCAAGAAATAGATCGGCGCCGAGCGAACCGCTCCGAACCGCATTTCTCAAAACCGCCCGGTCACCAAAACGCCGCCGCCTTCCGCATCCGCCCAAGGAATGATCGCGACATTGTCGTTCAGCTTTGACGTGATCAGAAATCCGCTCAGTTCGCCGATCGCAGCGCCGACCAAGACATCGGAAACGTGATGCTTGCGCGCTTTAACGCGCGACGCGCCTACGAACGCGGCCAACGCATGCGCGGGCAAGCCGACTTTCCAGCCATATCGATTGGTCAACGTCGCCGCAGCGGCAAACGAAACGGATGTGTGGCCTGACGGAAAGCTGCGGTCGTCGCTGCCGTCCGGGCGCATTCTCGGAAATGTTTCTTTTAATCCGGTCGTCGCCAGAGACGCGACGCCCATGCTGGCCGCCGCTTGCAGATCGCCTTTCCAGTCGCCCTGCGCGGCCGGCACGCCGAGCGCCGCTGCGACCAGAACAAGTCTTCCGGCCGTGCCGGCGTCATCCCAGGCCTCATCGCCCGCCTGCGCGGGCGCGGCTGTCAGACATGCAAAACCGGCGGCGCACGACAAAATCCTGTTCATCGGAATGGCCTGACATGGAGCAACGTCGTTCCATAACACATTTTCTACTCGGCGACCGGCTCATTATGCGGCGCCCGGGACCCCGTCACGGGCGCAGGAGGTATTGATTCGTCGTCCGATCTAACTTCAAAGTTCGCATGAAAACGAACGGCTCAGCCCGGCTTACGCGGGTTCGGCCTGACATGGGGGAGACATTGAAGAAACTGACGGACGCCGAGCGCGTCGATTGGCTGCGACTCATCCGAACCGAAAATGTCGGGCCGGTAACGTTTGCGCGCCTTCTGGCCCGGTTCGGTTCGGCGCGCGGAGCGATCGACGCGCTCCCGCATCTGTCGGCGAAAGCCGGCCGCAAGCTGCCGTTAAAGGCGTCCCCGCATTCCGACGCAGAGGCTGAATTGCAACGCGCTGCAGAATGCGGCGCCCGCGCCATCGCTTCATGCGAGCCCGACTATCCGCGCCCGCTCGCCGCCATCCCGGATGCGCCGCCGCTGATCTATCTGCGCGGTCATTCGTCTTTGTTCGAAAAACCCGCCGTCGCGATTATCGGCGCCAGAAACGCCTCCTCAATCGGCCGCAAGATGGCGCGCATCCTCGCCGAAGGACTGGGCGCGCAGGGCTTTGCTATCGTATCCGGCCTTGCGCGCGGCATTGACGGCGCGGCCCATGAGGCTTCGCTTAAGACAGGCACGATCGCCGTCGTCGCCGGCGGCGTTGATGTCATTTATCCGCCGGAGCACGATGAACTGACCCGGCGGATCGCTGAAGAAGGCGCGCTCGTTTCCGAACAGCCGCCAGGCGCGGAACCGACCGCGCGCGACTTTCCCAAAAGGAACAGGATCATTTCCGGATTGTCACGCGGCGTTGTCGTTGTCGAAGCGGCGGCGAAATCCGGAACGCTCATCACCGCGCGGTTTGCGCTGGAACAAGGTCGCGAAGTTTTCGCCGTGCCAGGCTCGCCGCTTGATCCGCGATGCCAGGGCGCCAATCGATTGATCCGCGACGGCGCCGCGCTCACCCAATCAGCCGACGACATCATCGACGTGTTGGCGGGGCAGTTGCGCGGCGCGCAAGAACCGCCGGAAGAGCCGGCGGAATGGATCGGCGAGCCCCAGGCGGACCCGTTCAGCGTTGAGGAATCAAAGCGCGTCCGCGCCGCAGTTCGGGAGTTGCTCGGCTTCACGCCGGTTCATCGCGATGAAATTTTGCGAGACATCGACGCGCCGGCGTCGCTGGTCATCGACGCGCTTGTCGACCTTGCGCTTGCCGACGAGGCTGAAGAACACTCCGGCGGGCGGTTTTCCTTAAAGCCGTGACCGCGCCTGCTCCCCGGCGGCGACTTTCGCCGCCTCCTCGCGACAAACGCCCAGCAGATATTGCAATTTGACGAGCCCATGCGAGCGGGCCAGCCTTTCAAGCTGACCAATGAGATCGCCGATATATTCCGCCGTCTCCGCCTCATCGGCGATGATGGCGCCGCCTTCATCCGTGCCAGTCTGGTTTTCGAGTGTGTTTTCCATTCTCGGTCCAGCGGCGTCCTTGTGCGCCGCCAGGCGAACCATAGCAACCTAAAATATTAATTTAAAGAGAAAATATACTTTAGGTTGTGTCGTATCTACCCCCGCAGTTGACAGGAACGTCGACGCCGACGCAGGTTCCCGCGCCATTCAGCCCGGCGGACACCTATGCCGCCGCCCGCCCGGAGCCAGCCCGACGCATGCAGGTCGTCATTGTCGAATCGCCGTCGAAAGCCAAAACCATCAATAAATATCTGGGGTCGGGGTTCAAGGTCCTGGCCTCATTCGGGCATATTCGCGATCTGCCGTCGAAAGACGGTTCGGTCGACCCGAACGCCGATTTTTCAATGGTTTGGGAGCTCGATGCGGGTTCGAAAAAGCGCGTCGGCGAAATCGCTCAGGCGGTAAAGGAGGCGGACCGACTTATCCTCGCCACCGACCCCGATCGCGAGGGCGAGGCGATTTCCTGGCACCTACTCGAGGTTCTGGCGCAGAAAAAGGCTCTGAAAAAAGGCCTCAAGATCGACCGGGTCGCGTTCAACGCGATTACGAAATCGGCGGTCGTGGAGGCGATGGCCCACCCTCGCGCCGTCGATCAGTCGCTTGTCGACGCCTATCTCGCCCGCCGCGCGCTCGATTATCTCGTCGGCTTCACGCTCTCGCCGGTGCTTTGGCGAAAACTGCCTGGCGCAAGGTCCGCCGGCCGCGTTCAGTCGGTCGCCCTGCGTCTCATCTGCGAGCGAGAACTCGAGATCGAGAAATTCGTCGCCGAGGAATACTGGACCGTCGCCGCGCAAGCGACGTCGGAAGGGTCGGCGCCGTTCGAGGCGCGACTGACGCTCCTTGACGGGGAAAAGCTCAAGAAATTCTCGCTGCCGAATGAAGCGGCGGCGAAGGCGGCGCAGCGCGCCGTTGAAAGCGCGCGTTTTTCTATCGACTCGATTGAAGCCAAACCAGCCAAGCGCAATCCGCCTGCGCCCTTCACGACCTCGACCTTGCAGCAGGAAGCATCGCGCAAGCTCGGCTTCAACGCCAAACGCACCATGCGCGTCGCGCAACAGCTTTATGAAGGCGTCGACATCGGCGGCGAAACGACCGGTCTCATAACCTATATGCGAACCGACGGCGTCGACATGGCGGGCGAAGCGATCGCCGACGCCCGCGCGACGATCGAAAAGGAATTCGGCAAAGATTATCGCCCCGATGCGCCGCGCATCTACAAGACGAAAGCGAAAAACGCGCAGGAAGCGCATGAGTGCATTCGTCCGACGTCTTTCACCCGCTTGCCGGGCAAAATCCGCGGCCTCGATGCCGATCAGCATAAGCTCTACGAGCTCATCTGGAAGCGCGCCATGGCGAGCCAGATGCAATCGGCCGAGCTTGAGAACACGGCGATCGACCTTCTTTCTTCCGACCAGAAAACCGGCCTGCGCGCTACGGGCTCCGTCATTCTTTTCGACGGTTTTTTAAAGCTTTACGAAGAAGGGCGCGACGACCCCGATAATGAAGACGGTTCGGGAGTGCTGCCAAAAGTGAGACAAGGCGCCGGCGCTGCCGTCTCCGACGTCAAGGCGGACCAACACTTCACCCAGCCGCCGCCGCGTTTTTCCGAAGCATCGCTTGTCAAACGACTTGAAGAGCTTGGGATCGGCCGTCCCTCCACCTACGCTTCCATTCTCTCAACCCTGCGCGATCGCGGTTATGTGACGATGGACAAGAACCGGTTCATCCCGGATTCAAAGGGCCGCGTCGTGACGGCGTTTCTGGAAAACTTCTTCAAACGCTATGTCGAATATGATTTCACGGCGGATCTTGAAGAAACGCTCGACGAAATCTCCAACGGCGATGTCGACTGGAGAGCGTTCCTGCGCGAATTCTGGCGCGACTTCTCGTTCAATGTCGAAAGCGTCGGCGAACTGAGGATCAGCGACGTTCTTGACGAACTGACCGATGCTCTGGCGCCGCATATTTTTCCAAAAAAGGAAGACGGTTCGGACCCGCGCGCCTGCCCCGCCTGCGCCGCCGGACGTCTTTCGCTGAAGACCGGCAAATTCGGCGCCTTTATCGGCTGCTCGAATTATCCTGACTGCAATTACACGCGCCAGCTTTCCGCAAGCGAAGGAGAAGCGGACGCAAGCGACAAGGTTCTCGGCATTGATCCTGCGTCAGAACTTGAAGTGTTCCTGCGCATCGGCCGCTTCGGCCCTTACATCCAGCTTGGCGAACAGGAAAAGGAATCGAATGAAAAGCCCAAGCGCGCCGGCATTCCCAAAACCTGGAAGGTCGAAGACGTGACGCTTGAAAAAGCGTTGCAGCTTTTATCGCTGCCGCGCGAGATCGGACCGCACCCGGAAGACGGCGAAAAGATCGAGGCCGGCCTCGGCCGCTTCGGGCCGTTCGTGAAACACGGCAAGACCTACGCTAACCTGCCCTCGATCGAGGATGTTTTTGAGGTGGGCCTTAACCGCGCGGTGACGCTGATCGCTGAAAAGCGCGCCAATCTGCGCGCGGGCCGCGGCGCGGCGGCGAAGCCGCTGAAAGAACTCGGGTCCCATCCTGAAAGCGGCGATCCCGTCAATGTCATGGACGGCCGCTACGGGCCTTACGTCAAATGCGGCAAGACGAACGCCACCCTGCCCAAGGGGATGGACCCGCAATCGGTGACGCTGGAACGCGCTATCGAGCTGATCGCCGAGCGCGAAAAGAAGGCGCCGACGAAGAAGAAAGCGACCAAGAAAGCGGCGCCGAAAAAGAAGGCCGCCGCCGAACCAACCGCAAAACCGAAAGCGCCGGCGAAGAAAAAAGCCGCGGCGAAAAAGGTCAAATCGGCCTGACGCGCATATTTAGCGCCGGATTTAACTTTCTGCGAATGACCTCGCGGCTAATAATCGTCGCGAGGATTTGTGATGGTTTGTTCTCGTATCGCGTTCAAAGTCGCGGCAACGCTGCTGATGACAGCGCTCGCCGCATGCGCCACGGCGCCTTCGCCTGGCGGCGGGACGCCCTATTCCAAACCGGCGCTTGAACTTTGCCCCGGCGTCATCATCGCCAATGCGCCGGCCGCTACATCGACACGGCGGATCATCGGCTATCAGCCCTTTACGGAACTGCGCGGCGTCATGCTGGCGCGCGCGCCGGCCGACGCCTGCGTTTCATCCGCCTACGGCCCGCGCAATGGCGGCGCCGGCTCTTTCCACGAAGGCGTTGATCTATACACAGGGACGCACTCAACCGTTTACGCCGGCGGCGCCGGGCGCATCCGATATGTCGGCGATCAGCGCGGCTACGGCCTGACGATCGAGATTGCGCACCGAAACGGCGTCGTTACCCGCTATGCGCATCTGTCCGACGTTTCACCGGGCATGCGCGCGGGCGCAACAGTTGAGGCGGGCCATCCGATCGCCAGAACCGGACGCAGCGGCAACGCCACCGCCGTTCATCTTCATTATGAGATATTGACTGACGAAAGGCCGAACGATCCGTTGCGGCTCGGCGATTAGGCTTTGCGGCCAAACGTGCTAAAGCGAGCTCGTCATAATCGAGAATGCTCCCCTTGGCTTCAAAAAAGCGTCAGCCCGGTCTGCCCACAAAAAAGGAAATCGCCGAATTTCTCAGCGCGACGCCTGGCGAGGTGTCACGCCGCGAGATCGCGCGCGCCTTCAATGTGCGCGGCGAGGATCGCGCAACGCTGCGCACGCTTCTGAAGGAAATGGAGGCGGAAGGCGGGCTTTCTCGACGCGGCGCGAAGAAATTTCACAATGCCGGCGCGCTTCCGGAAGTTCTGCCGATTGACGTCATGTCGGTTGATGATGACGGCGATCTTTCATGCCTGCCCGCTTCGTGGGAGGGCGAAACCGAGCCGCCGATCATCAAGATAGCGCATAAGGAAGCGGCGCGCCAAAAGCCGCCGACCGGCGTCGGCGATCGGCTTCTCGCCCGCCTCAAGCCCGCCGGCGACGACGGCTATGACGCAAAAATCATCAAACCGATCGGCCGCGGCGCGCATCGCTTTCTCGCCGTGTTTCGCAAGACAAAATTCGGCGGAATCGCCGATCCGGTCGAGCGGCGCGCCAAGAACAGTTTTTCAATTGATCGCTCGGAAACGAAAGACGCGCAGGACGGAGATCTCGTCTGGGTTGAAGCCTCGCCCCGACGCGGGGGCGGTTTCGGCCGTGCGCGCATTCGAGAGATCGCAGGTCACGTCGACGACGCGCACGCCTTCACCTTGATCGCGCTTGCTGCGCACGGCGTGCCGGTCGAACTTCCGGCGGATGTCGTCGCCGAAGCCGAACGCGCGGCGGCGCCGGATATGCAGAACCGGACGGATCTTCGCGACACGCCGCTTCTGACGATCGATCCGGAAGACGCCAAAGATCACGACGACGCCGTTTTCGCGGCGCCGGACGACAATTCGAAAAATCCGGGCGGCTGGCGCATCATCGTCGCCATTGCCGATGTCAGCTGGTTCGTGCGCGCCGGCTCGCGCCTCGACGCCGAAGCGCAAAATCGCGGCAATTCCGTCTATCTTCCCGATCGCGTCGTGCCGATGCTTCCGGAAAGGTTATCGAATGATCTTTGCTCCCTTCGCGAAAATGTTGACCGCCCCTGCCTTGCGGTTGAGATGATCATCGACGCCGAGGGACGAAAGAAAAGCCATCGCTTCATGCGCGCGATGATGCGGTCGGCAGCAAAGCTCTCCTACGCTGACGCGCAAAAAATCATTGGCGATAAAGACGCTCATGGCGTCGTCGCCTCTTGCGTGCGCAATCTTCATGCGGCCTTTGAGGCGCGATGGAAAGAGCGTGCGAAACGCGCGCCGCTTGATCTCGATCTTCCGGAACGCAAGGTCATCCTCAAACCGGACGGAACGGTCGACAAGATCATCAAGCGGGAACGGTACGACGCCCATCGCGTCATCGAGGAATTCATGATCCTCGCCAACGTCGCCGCCGCCGAAACGCTCGAACAAACGCGCACGCAGCAAATCTATCGCGTGCATGACACCCCGGACCCGGAAAAGCTGAATTCCGTCCGCGACTATCTCGATGATCTGGATTACAGCCTTGCGAAGGGTTCCGTCCGCCCGTCGCAATTCAACCAAATTCTCAAAATCGCCGAAACCCGCGGCCAGCAGGAAATGATTTCCGACGTTGTCTTGCGGTCGCAGCGTCAGGCTGCGTATTCGACCGAAAATGTCGGCCATTTCGGCCTCAACCTACCGCGCTACTCGCATTTCACATCGCCGATCCGCCGCTATGCCGATTTGACTATACACCGCGCGCTCGTTGCGGCGTGCAAACTCGGCGAAGGAGCGCAAACGGAAAAGGAAGCCGCAGGTCTTCAGAAAATCGCAGAGTCTATTTCCGATCTTGAAAGGCGCGCGATCGCGGTCGAACGCGAAGCGACGGATCGTTATCTCGCCGGCTATATGGAAAAGCATATCGGCGAAGAATTCGCTGGCCGCATTCGCGGCGTGACGCGCTTCGGGCTTTTCGTCATGCTGGATGAGACAGGCGCCGACGGCTTTGTTCCGGTGCGCACACTCGGCGATGAGCGGTTCGAATTCTATGAAGAGAGGCACGCGCTCATCGGCGCAAGCACCGGCGGGGCTTATCGATTGGGTCAGGCCGTCCGCGTCAGCGTTGTCGAGGCGGCTCCCCTCCGGGGCGGCCTGATTTTCGATATGATAACCGATCCGATCGAGGACCCCGATTTCAAACCGTCGCCGCGACGCAAAGATTTCCGCGGCGCGCGTTCGGGGCGCAAGAAACGCGGCGGAAACACAGCCGGCAAGGCGCGCAAGGGCAAGAAAAAACGCCGATGACCGACAGGCTGATCACTATTCGCGATTTCTTCCGCTACGCCGTGAGCGAGTTCACGCGCGCGAAGCTTTGTTTCGGACACGGCGCTGCAAACGCCGTTGATGAAGCCGCGTTCATCGTGCTGGAATCGCTAAGCTTGCCTATCGACGACATCAATCCGTGGCTCGAAGCAAGGCTGACGGAAAGTGAAGGCGCGCGCCTTCGGCGAATCATCAAGGAGCGCGTCGAAACGCGAAAACCCGCCGCCTATCTTCTCAACAAGGCCTATATTCAGGGCGTTCCATTTTATGTCGATGAGCGCGTCATCGTGCCCCGCTCGTTCATCGGCGAAATTCTCGCGAATGATGCGTCAATCCTGCCGGCGACGGAAAATGTCCACGCCGTTCTCGACCTCTGCACCGGATCGGCGTGTCTCGCCATTCTCGCAGCATTGGCATTTCCGGACGCTTCGGTTGACGCGGTCGATATTTCAGCGGAAGCTTTGCAAGTCGCATCGCGCAATGCCGCCGATCACCAGCTTCAGGATCGCCTGTCGCTTCACGCCGGCGACCTTTTCGCGCCGCTTGGCGGGCGCAAATACGATCTCATTCTTTCCAATCCGCCCTATGTCGATGCTGACGCCGTCGCCGCCTTCCCGCAGGAGCATCGGGCGGAACCGCTGATCGCCCATGCCGGCGGCGAAGACGGTCTCGATATCGTTCGCCGCATCCTCGCGCAGGCGCCGGATTTTCTTAATGCAGGCGGCGGTTTGTTATGCGAAATCGGGCGCGGACGCGAAAAACTGGAAGCGGAATTTCCCGCCCTGCCCTTCATCTGGATCGACACGCAGGAAAGCGAAGGCGAAGTGTTCTGGCTCTCTCGTGATGATTTCGCTTGACGATTCGTGTTATTCCGCGGCCGGAAGATGCCGACAGGTTTCGTCGTCGACTTTTGCGCCGCTGAAGACAAAACCCTCGACCCCGGGCACATAGAGCATGTTCGTCAGACGGCCGGTTAGGTTGACATAGTCGCCGCCGGGCGCGCGCATGCACACATGGCGCAAAGGAATGACCTCGCCGATCTTCGACAGGGTTTTGCCGCCGACGGCGCGGAACTGTTCAAAATCGTCAGGATGCACCATCGCCTGCGTCGATACGCCGATAATGTTCTGCGGCGGCGCGCAGAACGCGGCTTCCGCCGCCGGGCTGGCGTAAGTGACTTCGCCTTCCGGCGAAAAGATAAGCGTTACCTCGGATGACGATTCGACAAGCGCTCGGAACCGTTGCTCGGCTTCATGCGCGGCGTCGACCTGTTTCGTCAGCGCCGTCAGCAAATGATCGTTGCGCGAGCGCAGCCTGATCGACCGCACGATCATGTGTTGCGTCGTGTAGGCGAGATACGCCGTCGCGATTCCGTAAAGAACGATAACGGCGGCGATGAGAAGACCGTCATGTTCAGCAAATATTCCATACGACACCGCCGCCGCGCCAAGCGCCGGCACGTTGAAAGCGAGAACAGATCGCCACGACGCCGCAGCTGAGGCGAGCGCCGCCGCCGTCATGCCGGCGATGATGAAGGGCAGGAACGCATTCGACATCATGCCGCTGACGGCGAAAATAGGCGCGATAGATCCCCACAGAACGCCGTTGAGCGCCATCGCGGCGACATGAATTTTCGTGAACAGCAACAGGCCGCGCCCCGCCGCCTGCGTTCGCGAAAATCGCCGCCACAGCATAAGGCGAAAGAGCGACAGGAGGATTACGGCGAAGGCCCAGACGCCTATCGCCAGAGGATCGATCCGACCCCAGGCGACGCCGAGCGTGATCAGGGCGTTGCACAGACTTACGACCGCCGCGATCGGCGCGCCGCGCAGCAACAAGGCATACCGCTCGATCTTGACGTTGATCCGGTCCGCGGTCGTCAGATTGTCGTCGACCAACCGCCTCTCCGGCCTGTTCGCCAGCGCCGATTTCAGGCCCGCAACCATTCGCTCTCCCTGACTGCTCACGGGGCGGCCAATGAAACCACACTAAAGACGCATGACAAAGCGCCACTGTCGGTTGAGCCGGCGCCGGCACGCCGCAGAAACGGCTCAGCCGAACAGTATTTTTATGTTTGTTTCCAATGTGTTGCGTCAGGAAATGCCGCACACGCAACTGGAGCGGACCAGATCGCCGGGGTTCTGGTTTTCCCCGAATTCGTGGGTCTTTCGTGTTCCCCAGAGCCGCGCTTTCCATGTTGCACCGCATCATTATAAGAATCAGGGGCCGCCAGCGAACAGGTGCGTCATCGCATGACCGAATTCCGCCAGTCGAAAGCCCTCGCCCGCATCTCCCCCTCGCCGACGCTCGCGATGTCGCAGAAGGCGCGAGATCTGAAAGCGCACGGCCGCGACGTGATCAGCCTTTCCGCCGGCGAGCCCGATTTCGATACGCCGCAGCATGTGAAGGACGCCGCGATCGACGCCATCCGGCGCGGCGAAACGAAATACACGGCGGTCGACGGCATTGCGGAACTCAAAGCCGCCGTCGCAGCGAAATTCAAGCGCGATAACAATCTCACCTATTCGGCGAAACAAATTACGGTCGCGCCTGGGGGCAAGGCCGTCATCTACAACGCAATCATGGCGAGCATGAATGACGGCGACGAGGCTGTCATTCCGGCGCCCTACTGGGTCTCGTATCCTGACATCGTCGAACTCGCCGGCGGAAAACCAATCATCGTGAAGACGGATGAAGCGGACGGCTTTCTGCTAAGGCCGGAAGCGCTGGAGCGCGCCATTACGCCAAGGACGAAATGGTTCATTTTCAATTCACCGTCGAATCCGACTGGCGGCGTCTATGATCGAAATACGTTGAGAGCGATCGCCGACGTCTTGCTCAAGCACCCGCAAGTGATGATCTTGAGCGATGATATCTATGAGCATCTGCTATATGACGGGCGCAAATTTTCGACCATTGCGGAAGTCGAGCCGCGTCTATTCGGTCGTACGCTGACGGTCAACGGCGCGTCGAAAGCCTACGCCATGACCGGCTGGCGCATCGGGTTCGCCGGCGGACCAGAGCCGTTGATTTCCGCCATGGCGAAAATCATGTCGCAATCAACCACCAATGCTTGCTCGATCAGCCAGTGGGCTGTCGTCGCGGCGCTTAACGGCGATCATTCCTTTCTCGATGAACGCAACGCCGCTTTCATCGCGCGCCGCGACCGCGTTGTCGAAATGCTCAATGACGCGAACGGGCTTTCCTGCCGGACGCCTGCCGGCGCTTTTTACGTCTATCCGTCCTGCGCCGGAGCGATCGGCAAAACGGCGCCGTCCGGAAAGAAGATCGCAACCGACGAGGATTTCGCGCTCGAACTTCTGGAGGCGGAAGGCGTCGCCGTCGTCTTCGGCGCTGCGTTCGGCCTGTCGCCCTATTTCCGGATCTCCTATGCCGCCTCGATGGCGGAGCTGGAAGAGGCCTGCCGGCGCATCCAGCGGTTTTGCGCCGCGCTTCATTAATCTGTTTTTTCGATACAGGATATCCCTATTATCTATTTGTTTGATTTAACAGCGCTTCCTATATCGACTGCATCACTGAATAAGGAGGCGAAAAATGAAGGACATGGATATCGGACTGGCGGCGAATGCGCGCCGATCGGTTGCTGAGGCGCTGAACGGCGTTCTGGCGGACAGCTACGTTCTTTACCAGAAGACCCACGCCTATCACTGGAACGTCACCGGTCCGCAATTCCCCGTCCTTCATGCGATGTTCGAAGAGCAATATCGCGAGATGTGGGCGGCGCTTGACGAGCTGGCGGAGCGCGTGCGCGCGCTTGGCGCTTTCGCGCCGGCCAGCGGAAAAGCCTTCGCCAGCCTCGCCTCCATCGAGAGCGCGGAGGCCGAACCGCCGACAGCCGCCGAAATGGTCACGAACCTCCTCGACGGCCATGAAACGCTGATCCGTCGCGCCCGCAGGGCGCTCGCAACGGCGGAGGAAGCCGGCGACGTCGCCAGTGAGGATTTGCTGACGCAACGCATCCAGACGCACGAAAAAACCGCCTGGATGTTGCGCGCGACGGCTGGCTGAAATGAAAACGCAAAAAGGCCGGACCTTTGGGGGAAAGGTCCGGCCAGTTGATCGAGCAAGATCAGAGGGCTCACATTTGCTCGAACAAGCGCTGGCGACGGCAGCTGTCTGGCGTTGGGGTGAAACGCCGTACGGAGGGGGAGCCGCCGCCAGTGATTTCGTGCGACAAATGTAGGACGAGGCGCGAAGGATGCGAAGCCGCTCCGCCGCATAAAGGACACGGCTCATCGAACACGCAACCGTGAGCCTCATCGCGCGCGCCAGCGGCGCAACACTTCGCGCGCCGCGCGCTGCGTTTCCGCCAAGGGTTCGTAAGACCAGTCTTCAAGCGCGCCGTCGTAAACCCTGAGGGCGCCGCGGCGTTTCAGACCGTCATGAAAGGCGTCAAACTTGGCGGCGGAAGCGAACGGCTTGCGTTCAAGCGTGAAAAGATAAACGGGACGTCCGGTCGAGGCCGCCTCGACAGCCATATTGACGCTGTCTTCGGTGACAAGCGCCGCATCGCAGTCGGCCAGCATCGCCGGATACGGATTAGCGCGCTCATCATCCTCGCCCGCGATCCAGACGCCGACATCCGGCCTTTCCGCAAATGCGCGCAGCATGGCGCGCATTTCCTGCGGCGTGCGTCGCGAGGTCGTCACCTGAAGGCGCACGCCCCGATCCGCAAGATCGGCAAGCGCCGCCCGCATTTCACCAATAGACTTTCTCGACATTCGAAACGCCCGGTTCGGGCCGCCGACCAAAACCGCAACCGATCGCGGCGCGCCAGAGAGCCCGTTCGCGGATCGCTGCGGCGGCAGCCGGTTCGGCGAACCGATAATTGGAAATACAGTCTCGCCGACAAGGCCGTCATGTTCGGGCGGAATGACGAGATCGAACAGGGATGACGGCGCGCGCGGGTCCTGCAGCTGCGCCGTAAAGATTTTCGGCGCGCGCTTTTTGATCGCGATCGTCAATGGAACGCTGAGGCGCCCGCAGCCGATCCACAGATCCGGAAAAGGCGGCGCCAGCGGGTCGCTCCCCTTCGACAGACGCGCGAACGGATCGCCCCAGAAGCGCCAGGGCAAATACCGCCAGGGCGCGCGCGCGGCGATGCGTTTGACGACGATGTCGACCGGCGCGAGATCGGCGACGGCCTCGGCGAGCCCGAGCGCCTGGGCTTCGATGCCGGCGCGGCCGTCGGTGACGACCCAGCAGACTGCGCGCGCCTGATTTTCACTTTCGCTCATCGTCATCTTTGTCTGTCATCGCAGCCTCCCTCGCATGATTGCGGCGCAGGCTCAAAGCGTCGCTGCGATCAAATCCGACGGGGAGAGTGGTGCCGCGTGCCTGACTCGAACAGGCGACCTACCGCTTACAAGGCGGTTGCTCTACCAGCTGAGCTAACGCGGCCGAACGATGCGCCGCCTCCCTAGCCGATCAGGGCGAGGCTGGCTAGAGTTCGCGCCCGCCTGCCGCCAGAGGTTACAATGCCGCGTCCGCTTTCGTGTTCTCTCGCACTCGCCTTTGCGTGTCTCGCCGCCGCCTGCGGAGAAAAGAGCCAAAGCCCGTCGCAACGGGCCGATGCGCCGATGACGATTGAGGAGCGCGGCCGCATGGCGTTTGCGGCCTGCGCCGTCTGCCATTCGGTCCGGGACCCTGAAGCGCCCGGCTATGCGACGATGGTGGGGCCCAGCCTTTACCGCGTCGTCGGCGCGCGCGCAGGCCATGTCGCGACCTACGACTATTCGCAGGCGATGCGCGAATCGGGTCTCGTCTGGGACGAGGCGACGCTCGACGCTTTTCTTGAAAATCCGCAACAGATCGTGCCGCGCACGCGCATGGCCTATGTCGGGGAGAAGAACGCCGACCGGCGCGCGGCGCTCATCGCCTATCTCAAAACGCTGCAATAAAGAGAAAAACCGAAAAACGCAGAGGGCGACGAACGGGAGGAAAGACCGATGCTGAAAGCGATCGCCCTCGCCGCCGCCTTTGCGGCGCTTGCAGCCTGTGCTGACGATAAAACGGCTGGACCGCCGCAAAAGCGCGACGGCTTTATCGAAACCGATGACGGCGTCAGCCTCTATTACGTTGAAAAGGGAAGCGGTTCGCAAACGCTGATCGCGCCGATGGCGCTCTATCTTGAACCGCATTTGCTCGACGCGCTGTCGAAGAACCGGCGCGTCATTTTTTACGATCCGCGCAATCGCGGCCGTTCGGACGCCGCGGATCTTTCCGCCGTATCCCTTGATCGACAGATTGAGGACCTTGAAAATCTTCGCGCCGCGCTCGGCGTCGAAGAAATGGCGCTGCTCGGCTGGTCCGGTCCCGGCATGGAGACGGCCGTCTACGCGATGCGCCATCCGGCGCGCGTGACGCGCCTCATCCAGATGTCCCCCGTGCCGCCCGCCGCTTCGATCATGCGCGAAAATCAGGATGACCGGAACAACCGGATTGATGCGGACGCGCTTGCGGACATCGATGCGCGCGCCGGAGCCGGCGAAATCGACAGCGAGCCGGAAGCTTTTTGCCGCCGCGTAAACGCGGCGACGAACCCGGCCAATTTCGTCGACCCGGCCCTCACGGCGAAGGTCCCGGACGTTTGCGTTTACGAAAACGAATGGCCGAAAAATCTCTGGAAATATTTCGGCGCTTTTCTCCCGACATTCGGCGACTATGACTGGCGCGAGGATATCGGCGATTTCACCGCGCCGCGGCTTGTCCTTCACGGCAAGGAAGACGGCATTCCGCTCGCCGGCGCCGAAGCCTGGGTGCGCGGTCACGACAATGCGCGCCTTATCGTCTTGTCTCCCTCCGGGCACATGCCGTTCATCGAACAGCGCGATGCGGCGATCGAGACGATCGAGACGTTCCTGAACGGCGACTGGCCCGATAACGCCGAAACGCTGAATTGAGGCGGCGTCAATCAAGGCGTCACGATGTTGAAATTCTGCGGCGGCGTTTCGAAGAGCGTTCGAAAGGTCGTCCACGCCGCCGCGTCGCCGTCGATTTTCGGCTGCATGTCCATGCCGGCGAACATGGCGCCCAGGAACGCGGCGCGCGGCATTGCAATTGTCGCCGCCGGCGACGAATGCGCATAATTTTCTTCATGCACGAGAACGCCGTTGCGGATTGAAACGGCGACCGTCTCCTTGCGCTCGGGAAAGGCGAAATTGAGCCGCATTTCCTCGGCCGGCGCCTTTTCAGCGATGAGGCGAACGGCGAGAAGATCAAACAGCATTTCGGTCGGCGTCGCTGCAATGAAATCGGCGCTTTGCGAAATGGGAAAGCCTTCACCGGCGCCGTCGCGCAATTCCGTCGCCGCCGACAGATACATATTGCGCCAGAGCGAGCTTTCCGCCTGATAAGCCATTTGCTCATGCGTTTCGGCGAGAAGGCGCCGCGCTTCTTCATCCTCGGCGTCGGCGAATACGGCGATGTCGAGCAATTCCGCCGCCCAGCGGTAATCGCCCGCTTCGATCGCCGCTCTCGCGCGTTTTTTCACCTTCTTCGCGCCGCCCATCGCCTCGACATAAAGCGGCGCCGTTTTTTCTTCAGGGTGCGGATTGAGACGCGCCGGATTGCCGTCATACCAGCCCATATAGCGTTGATAGACGGCGCGCGAATTATGCCGCATCGTGCCGTAATAGCCGCGATTGAACCAGCGATCGTAAAGCGGCTCGGGAAGCGCGATGGCGTCGGCGATTTCCTTGCCCGTCATGCCGCGGTTCATCATCCGCACGGTCTGGTCGTGGAGATATTTGTAGGCGTCGCGATGGCTGGCGATAAAGTCGTCAACCCGCGCGGCGCCGAAGCGCGGCCAGGCGTGCGAATTGAACATGATCTCGGACTTGCCGCCGTAAAGACGCAGCGCTTCGGTCAGATAATCCGCCCAGCGTTTGGAATCGCGCACCAGCGCGCCGCGCGGCGTCAGCACATTATGCATCGTGGCGTTGGCGTTTTCAGCAAGGCAGAGCGCCTTGAATTCGGGGATGTGGAAATTGAGCTCCGCGGGCGCTTCGGTGTCCGGCGTCAATTGAAACTCGAAGCGCACGCCGTCGATCATGCGCCAGCCGCCGGTCTTCGTGACGATGTCGTTCGGCGCGATCAGGGAGCGCGTTCCCGCCGATACGGCGAGGCCGATCCCTGAGCCCATCGAACCGCCCTCGCCGGGCGAGAGTTTGGCGCCGAACTGAAAGCCTGCGCGTCTTCCCATCGCCGGACCGGCGATGATGTTCTCGGCGATTGAATGTTCAAGAAATCCTTCCGGCGCGATGACGCGCACCTTGCCCGACGCCGCGTCCTCGGCGTTGATGACGCCTTTAACGCCTGCGAAATGGTCAGCGTGGCTGTGCGTGTAGATGACGGCGACGACGGGCCTGTCGCCGAGATGCGCGCGCGCAAGATCGAGCGCGGCGCGCGCCGTTTCAACGCTCGTCAGAGGATCGACGATGATGAAGCCGGTATCGCCGAGAATGATCGACATGTTGGCGAGGTCGAAACCGCGCACCTGATAGATGCGCGCATGAACCTTGAAGAGGCCGTGTTTGGCGAGAAGCCCGGTATGGCGCCACAGGCTCGGATTGACCGTATCGGGCGCCGCGCCGTCGACGAATTCATAGGCGCGCATGTTCCAGACGACTGCGCCCTTGTCGTTCCTGATCAGGGGATCGCCGGGCGCGGCGATAAAACCGCGGCTTGCGAAGTCGACGTCCTCGTCATCCTTCGGCAGGCTCGCGAGGGCGTGCGCCTGCGCGGCGCGCGTCGCATCCGACGCGACAGGCTCATTGGCTGCGACGCCGCCGGCGGCGGTTGAAACGGCGGCGGCAAAGGCGATCAGCTTTCTCAAGGGAACCCTCCTCGATTCATTGAATGTCCATCTTGCCCGAGGCCGCCCGGTCGCGCACGCCGCCAGCGCAGCGCGCGGCTTCTCC
>CALAZI010000203.1 GCA_937895955.1 uncultured Alphaproteobacteria bacterium
CGGGGCGCCGCCGAGCGCCGTCATCCCGGATGCGGCGCGGCATGCAATGACGCGCTGCTGATCCGGGATCCCATGCGGCGAGCGATCCCGGACCCGCATTGCAGCGCTGCGCGCCGCAATGCATCCGGGATGACGAGACCCGACCGCTCATTCCGGCGAATCCCCCAATCCCGCTCCTTCCGGCGCAAGCCGGGGTCCAGTCTGGGTATGAAAATAGGTCCCGGCCCGACCGCAAAGCGGTCAATGGACAGTCAGCGCGCCTCCGCGGGCATGCGGGGGAATGCGCGAAGAAATAATGCCGATTCGCATTCGAGCGGCCGAAGGACGAATCCCGACTCAATCAGGCGTCGGTCAGCTCGAATTTGAACGACTGGCGCAGGCCGCGCTGCGCCACGGCGCGCCCGCTTGAATCCGTTTTCGGCGAGTATTTCCATTTGGAGATCGTCGTCGTCGCGGCGCGGTTGAGACAGGAATTCTCCGACGCGATGACGCGCGGATTGATGACTTGTCCCTCCGGCGTGACATCAAACTCAACGACGACGACGCCTTGCGCGCCGCGTGCGCGACAATTTTCCGGGTACATCGGCGCGAAGGTCACCGCCGGCTTCGTGCCCGTGAAATCAATGTCGATCCCGTCCTGGCCGTCAATGATGGGTCCCGGCCCATCGAAATCGAAAATCGGACCGGGCTTTTTGGATCGTTCGGTGTTGTCAATTTCGATTGGCTTCGGGGCGTCCGGCGCCACTGGTCGCGGCTTGGGATCAGGCCGCGGCTTTGAGTCGTCGATCTTGGGAATAATCGAGTCGACCGGGGGCGGCGGCGTTCCGATCTCCGCTTCCTGCCTGACCAACCACGCCATGGCGAGGAACAGGACCGCCGTGATAACGGCGGCGCCGGGCATGCCGAATATCCATCTGAAAAACATCGCGCGTCTCCCTCCGATGCGGATGACGCCATCGCCATCCGCCGATGCGGGGAGAATTGGGAACGCAACGTTTCGGGTCTTCTCAGTCCCCGCGCCGTCTTAGTTGGAAGAATAGCAATATTGGCGGGGCGCGCCAACGAAAACACTGGCCGGTTTATTGTGCGCATGCGGCAAAAGGCGGTGCTTTCTTCATCTCCCTTGGAAGCAGGGAGAGACGCGAAGGCGTCGAACGGCGCGCACCGCCGGGAGAGTTCGGCGACGTGTCATGAACTCGCCGCCGCCTCATCGCCCGGAACCCTCCCTTTCGACCGACGAAATCGCCGTAGCGATTTCGGGTCTCAAGCCCTCCCTTTTCAAGGGAGGGAGAGACGGGCGTCGCAGATCGCCTAATACCGATAATGATCCGACTTGTACGGACCATCGATGTCGACGCCGATATAATCCGCCTGCGCGTCCGTCAGTTTCGTCAATTGCGCGCCGACCTTGGCGAGGTGCAGCGCGGCGACTTTCTCGTCGAGATGTTTGGGGAGGACATAGACCTTGTTCTTGTATTCATCGCCCTTCGTCCAAAGCTCGATCTGCGCCAGCGTCTGGTTGGTGAAGGACGCCGACATGACGAAAGAAGGATGGCCCGTGGCGTTGCCGAGATTCAAAAGCCGGCCCTGCGAGAGGAGGATCATCCGCTTGCCGTCCGGGAACTGGATCAGATCGACCTGGTCCTTGATGTTCTTCCATTTGAAATTCTTCAGCGCCTCGACCTGAATCTCATTGTCGAAATGGCCGATATTGCCGACGATCGCCATGTCTTTCAGCTTGCGCATGTGATCGACGGTCAGGACGTCCTTGTTGCCGGTCGCGGTGATGACGATGTCGGCGCGCGGCGCGGCCTCGTCCATCGTCACGACTTCATAGCCGTCCATCGCCGCCTGCAGCGCGCAGATCGGGTCGATCTCGGTGACGAGAACGCGCGCGCCGGCGCCTTTCAAGGACGCCGCAGAACCCTTGCCGACATCGCCGTAACCGCAAACGACGGCGACCTTGCCGGCCATCATCACGTCGGTGCCGCGGCGGATGCCGTCGACGAGCGATTCCTTGCAGCCGTATTTGTTGTCGAATTTCGACTTCGTCACCGAATCGTTGACGTTGATCGCCGGAAAGGGAAGCGTTCCCTTTTTCTCGCGCTGGTAAAGGCGCAGAACGCCGGTCGTCGTCTCTTCCGTGACGCCTTTGATCGCGGCCTTGGTGCGCGAATAGAAATCCGGCTGTTTCGCGATGCGGCGCTTGATCGTGTCAAAGAGCGCGCGCTCTTCATCGTTTGACGGATTGGCGAGCAGCGAGGGGTTTTTCTCGGCGTCGGCGCCGAGAAGAATGAGCAGCGTCGCGTCGCCGCCGTCATCGAGGATCATGTTCGCCGTCTGGCCGTTCGGGAAGTCGAAAATGCGGTCGCAAAGGTCCCAATACTCCTCCAGCGTCTCGCCCTTGAAGGCGAAGACGGGCGTTCCCGCCGCCGCGATCGCCGCGGCGGCGTGATCCTGCGTCGAATAGATGTTGCAGGACGCCCAGCGCACTTCGGCGCCCAAATGCTGCAAGGTCTCGATCAGCACGGCGGTCTGGATCGTCATGTGCAGCGAGCCGGCGATGCGCGCGCCTTTCAAGGGCTTTGACTTGCCGTATTCCTCGCGTGTCGCCATCAGGCCCGGCATTTCGGTTTCGGCGATCTCGATCTCGGTCCGCCCCCAATCGGCGAGCTTCATGTCCTTGACGAAATAGTCGTGATGGGCGGGCGCATTCATCGGTCTTTTTCCTTGTTTGGCGCGGCTTCGGCGCGGAAGGGCGGCGGGGTTCGGGCGGGCTTATAGCAATGGCGGGCGGCCCCGCCAAGAGAGATATAAGGATTTCTTTATATCCCTTTTAATCCTGGCGCCCGGCGGGATTCGTGAATGACGGCGCCCAAATCCCTCCACAATTGCGGCCGAATTGGAGGGGCGGGCGGGGCGACAGGACCAGGAAAGGCGATTTCGATGAGAATTCCCGTTTCAGCGCTCGCCCTCGGCGCGGCTCTCATGGCGGGCGGCGCGGCGCTTGGCGAAGAAGGCGCGGACGATCCCCGTCTGGGCGAAAGGGTCGATCGCATCTGCTTCGGCCGCGACATCAACGGCTTCAAGACGATCAAGGGCGAGGACGACGCGGTGCTTTTGGAAAAGGGCGTCAATGACTGGTACAAGGCGACGCTGATCGGCGCCTGCAATTACCGCCAGTTGAAATGGGCCCAGGCCGTCGCCATCGAACAGCGCCCGGCCGGCGGCTGCGTCACGCGCGGCGACGCGCTCCTCTTCTCAAATTCGATCAGCGGCGATTTCAGCTTTCGCAATTCGACGCGCTGCGTGATTTCGGAAATCTACGAATGGGATGAAGACGCGGCGGCGGAAGACGACGCCGAAACGGAAGAAGAAGGCGCCTCCGACGAGAATTAATATTCCGTATGGGAAGCAAGCCTGCTTGAAAACGCCCTGAAACCGGCGCAGCTTCCGCCCCGCTCATCCGCGCGCGAGGAAAACGCGCCAACGCGATAGAGCCTCAAGAGGGCTGACTTCATGAAACGGACATTATTGCTGGTCGTCGCGCTCGTCGCGGCGGGCGCCGCCGATGCGCGCGAGCCGAAAAAGAAAAAAGAGGAGGCGCCGCCGCCGCCGCCCGTCGTCGCCTATGAAAATGAAGACGTGCAGATGTCGGACGCGCTCGCCGAAGCGTGCATCGCCGTTCCCGCCGAGCAGGAAACCTACGACTCGCGCGACAATATCGTCATCACGAGGATCGAGGGCGGCGGGCGCGCCTTCTTTCACCTTAAGGGCGCTTGCGACGCCAATACGATCATTTTCGCCGACGCGATCGCCGGCGAGAACGGCTCGCAATGCGTGAAGCCCGGCGATACGCTCGTCTTTTCGTCGGAATATGGCGGCGCGAAGAAATGCGTCGTCGAAAGCATCAATCGTTGGCTCGACGACGAACCGATCAATCCCGACTATCAGTAGCGCGTTCCGCAGCGAGGATCGCCTTCAGTCCCTCGCGATAGGTCGGATAGGCAAGGGCGGGCAACAACCGCTCCTTCATCAGCCCGTTCGAGACGCGCTTGTTGTCGGCGTAGAAGCTTTTCGCCATCGCCGACAATTGCGCTTTTTCGATCGGAACGAGCGGCGGCGGTTCGACCCCCAGCAATTCGCAGGCGTATTCGATAACGTCCTGCGGCGGCGCGGGTTCGTCATCCGCGATGTTGAAGAGATCGCCGGCTCCGGGATTGCAAATGCTCGCGCGGAGCGCCGCCGCAATGTCGTCGACATGCGCGCGGCTGAACACCTGACCTTCCTTGTAAATGCGTTGCGCTCGGCCTTCGCGGATCGCATCGAAGGCCGAGCGCCCCGGCCCGTAAATGCCGGGCAAGCGAAAGATGACGACGGGAATATCGAGAGAGGCGCCGAGCGCGCGCCACTGGTTTTCGGCGACGATCCGGTTCCTAGCGCGCGGCGATGTCGCGAGAAGCGGCGATCTTTCATCGACCCGCGCGCCGCCATGATCGCCATAGACGCCGTTGGTCGAAAGATAGCCGATCCATGAAATGTCGCGGGCGGTTTCGATGATTCCCGGCTCCGCCGCGGCGAAAGCCGGGCAGCCTTCCTCATCAGGCGGCGTTGAAATCATGACCGCCGTTGTTTCGTCGAACGCATGTGGGCCGAGAACGCCGCCGCGAAAATCGACGGGGTCGACATTTTCCGCGTCCAGCGCTTCGGCCTTCGCCTCGTCGCGCGCGGTCCCGGCGATCGCCCAGCCGTCAGCCTTCAGCCGCGCAGCCAGCGCGCGCGCGACATAGCCGTAACCGAGGCAAAAAAGGCGTTTTGATCGCACTCGCGAAATCCTGATCAATCCGCCCCTAACTTGTCTTAACGGCGTCTGAATTCAAGGTTTAGAAAGGGCTTGGGGCGAGAATCGCGGCATTTGGGGGAAGACGCGGGAGGTAATCATGCATCGGCTATTTGTCGCCATCTCCCTCCCTGAAATCGTCGCCGACGCGCTGACCCAATTGCAGTCGGGCATTCGCGGCGCGCGTTGGCTGCCGGAAGAAAACTTTCATCTGACGCTCGCCTTCATCGGCGAGGTCGACCGCCACGGGCTCAATGAGATCGCCGGCGCGCTCGCCGTCATAGCGGCGCCGCGATTCGAAATTCGCCTGTCGGGCTGCGATTTCTTCGGCGACAAGAAACCGCGCGCGCTCTGGGTCGGCGCCGCGGCGAACCCGGCGCTTTCCCATCTGCAATCGAAAGTCGGCGTTGCGCTCTCGCGCGCCGGCTTTCCGCTCGAAAAGCGCAAGTTCACGCCGCATGTGACGCTTGGCTATCTGAACGGCGTCACGCAGGACGCCGCCGCCCTTTATTGCGCCTCGCACGGGCTCTTCTCGGTCGGTCCGTTTCCGGTGTCGGAATTTCATCTATACGAATCGCATCTCGGCTCGGAAGGCGCGCATTACGAAATCGTCGAGAGCTATGCGCTTGAAGCGCCGCTTGTCGAAGCGGCCGCGCCCGCGGCGCCGTAAGCGATCAATTCGATACGCAGGGGACCAACCTACCGCGCAAATCGGATCGTCTCGCGGCGCGCCGCTTCGCTCGCTGGAAAATCTCGGATCATTTTGGAAAAAAAGAGCAGCTGTCGGCGGAGCAAGCCGCCTTGGCGGCGCGGTTCGCTCGATCAAAATGCAACTGCCGATCGTATCGTGCAGACGCGGTGTGACGATCTGTCAATTGAATTCGACGAATTGATCACCACATCAAAGCAATAGCCTTAGTTTAGTTGATTATGGGCGAGCAACGCGCCGCCGACGGCGCTGCTGCGTGCTGTCCTTCCGTCATGCAAATTGAATTCATCGCTTGCGTGAGGCCGATCGCTAAGGGGCGAAAAATGGAAAACAGCAAACGCAATCAATCAGGGAATGACTGGGACGTCATTGTCATCGGCTCCGGCATTGGCGGAATGGCCGCCGCCGCCGCTCTTTCGAAAACCGGTCATAAGGTCTTGCTGCTTGAGCAATACCACACGCTTGGCGGACTGACCCACAGCTTTTCCCGCAACGGGTTCACGTGGGATGTCGGCATCCACTATCTCGGCGGGCTCGCCCCGGGGGACCCGGAAAAGGAGCTTCTCGACTGGCTTTGCGCGACGCCGATGGAGTTTGCGTCGATGGGCGCGGTCTACGACATATTGCATATCGGCGATCGCGAACCGTTGAGGCTATCGCGTCCCTTCGAAGCGCAGGAACTGGATTTCAAAGCGCGCTTTCCCGACGATGTAGAAGCGATCGAAGCCTGGACGCAGGCGATGCGCAAGGGCCGCGAAGCGTTATTGACGTTGGCGCAGACGAAATCATTGCCCGCGCCGTTCGGCGCCGGCCTGAAATGGTGGAAGCGCAACGAAATCAACAAATGGTGCGGCCGAACGACCGAAGAAGTGGCGCGCAGTCTGACGGATAATGAAGATCTCATCGCCGCCTTGACGGCGCAATGGGGCGATTTCGGCGGACGGCGCGGCAAGGCGAGCTTCGCTTTGCACGCCATGGCCGTCGGCTCTTATCTTGAAAGCGGGGCGTGGTATCCGGTCGGCGGCGGCGCGGCCTTCGCCGACCATATTTTGCCGACGATAGCGGCCGGCGGCGGCGCGGCGCGCGCCGGCGTGAAAGTAACGTCCTTATTGATGGAAGACGGGCGCGTCGTCGGCGTTGAAACTGCGGACGGCGAAATGATCCGCGCTGACGCGGTGATTTCAAATATCGGCGCCCGCGAAACGGTTGACTATCTTCTCCCGGATGATTGCGGCGAAGAGGACTGGATTGAAGAAATCCGCTCGCTCGATCCGAACGTCGCCAATTTCAGCCTGTTTCTCGGTTTCGAGGGCGATATCGAAGCCGCCGGCGCGACGACATCCAATCACTGGATATACCCGGCTGGCGTCGTGGACGCCGTGTGGGACAATGCGCCGGACGGGCCGCCGCCGGGCATATTCGTTTCCTTCGCGTCGCTGAAAGATCCGGCGCATGATCCGGGTCCAGACCAAAAACACGTGGGCGAAGTGCTCGCCCTGACGGACTGGTCGACGGTTGAGCGTTGGGCGATGGAGCCGCCGGGCTCACGAGGCGCCGACTACCGGGATTTCAAGGAACGGGTTGAACGGCGAATGTTCGAACAGTTCGAAAATTATTTTCCGGACGTCGCCAAACTCGTCGTCCATCGCGAGCTTGCTACGCCGCTGTCGATGGCGGGCATAACCGGGCATGAAAAAGGCTCGTTTTATGGGCGTGAAGTCACGCCGAAGCGTCTGTTTTCAGAAGCGTTGCGCATGAAAACGCCGATCAAGGGACTCTACCTTTCAGGGCAGGATGTGTGCTCCCCCGGGGTCGGCGGCGCGCTGTGGGGCGGGGTGCTCGCCGCAGCCAATGTCGACCCCAAGGTGTTCACGCATCTACGGACCTAAAGGGAATATCAAGGCACCGTTCGCCAGAACAGGCGGCTTCATTGTTCTTTGCAGTGACCTTCAATTGAAGCGTTTATATCCGCCTTAAGGATCAATCGGCCAATCGGCGTCAAGCGCCAGCAGCGGGCATGAATTATTCGATCCTAGGCATGTTGTTATCCCTACCGCGCAAACCGGATCGTCACGCGCCGCGCCGCTTCGCTCGTCGGGAAGCCGTCAATCGTCCTGGGCGAAAAACGCATGCGTTCGGCGGCGGAGAGCGCGGCGTTGTCGAAACAGGCATTGCTCGTCTCGGCGACGCGCGGATTGCCGGCGCGGCCGTCCGCCGCGACATCGATGAGGATCGCGACTTCTTCCAGCGCTGCGGCGGATGACGCGCAGCGTTCAGGATAGCGCGGCGCGGGCGCGCGCAGGATTGCGGCCTCGACGATGACGGGTTCGCGCGCCGGCGCTTCCTCAATCAGGGTCGGTGCGGGGTCGGTCTCCATGGCGGGCGCGACAGAGCCGGGATTGTCTTGCGTCGGCGCGAGCGTCAGTTCGATGACGGGCGGCGTCTCAATGATCGTCGGCGTCGTTTCGGGCGTTGCATCTCGTTCAGGCGCGGCGGCGACGGGAGCAGGCGTTTCCTCAACGATCGGCGCGCGCGCGGCGGGCGCCAGCTTCAGCGTCGTCGGCGGTTCCGCGACGGGAATGTCATCGGGCGGCGCGGCGGGCGTTTGAGGCGCCGCTTCGGCGACGGGTATTTCCGTTGCGGCCTGCGGCGTTTCGACCGTCGGCGCCGCTGCGGCGATCATTGTCGCGTCGGGCGCCGGCGTCGCTTCTTCGATGACGGATTGCGTATTCGCGACCGGCGGCTTGCGAACCGACAGCGCGTTGGCGCCGAAAATGGCGATGGCGACCGCGGCCGCAGCCATGGCGGTGTAGGCGATGACGGCTTGCGCCTCGCCGTTAGAAACCCTCGGCGCCGGCGGCGGCGGCGATTTCACCGGCTCAACCAGCATTTTCGGCGCGGGCGTCGGCGCCGGCGCGGCGCTGACGGGCGCCGCTTCCGTCTCGCCGGCGGCCTCGCGGCGCCAGGCGGCGGAAAAGTCGTTGGCGTCGAGGCTGAGAAACTGCGCGTAGGATTTGACGAAACCGGCGGCGAAGGGCGTCGCCGGCAGCGCGCGGCGATCGTCGGCTTCGATCGCGACAAGATGGGGAAGTTTGATCTTCGTCGCCGTATGAACGTCCTTCAGGCTCAATCCCTGCGCGTTGCGGGCGGCCGCAAGGCGCTTGCCCGTCGTCAGCGCCGCCTCGTCATTCGCCGGCGCGGCGGCGATGGCGGCGCCGGCGTTCGCCGCACTGTCCAGTATTGCAACGTCGGCGAGCGATCGCTGAGGCGCGTTCATGGTGAATCCCGTCTGTTTGCGCCGGCATTCCGGCTTTGACGGGCATGCGAAGCATCAAGGGCGCCAGAACTTGTTAATCAGGGAAGCGCGATATCTTTCTTGGCGATATGGCCGAATTCGGCGGTTTCAGATTCGATATTGCGATAGGTGAATAGCGTTTTCCCGTCGCCGGCGAGCGAGGGTTGCACGTTCGACCAGGCTTCATCCGTTAACTGGATAATCTTGCCGTCTTTCGGCTTGACGGCGTAGACCTGTCCGACCAGCGGAACGCCGGCGCGGTTCGACGCGAAGACGACATAGCGCGAATCGGGCGACCAGACGGGCCAGCCGTCAAAGGCGGGGCTTTGACTTAAATTGCGCTCATCCGAACCGTTCATGCGCGCGACGAAGATCTCGGAATTGCGCGCGCCCTTTTTCTGCGCCCAATTGAGCCCCTCGCCGTCGACGACCTTGCGATAGGCGAGGCGCTCGCCGTCGGGCGAGGGCGATCCGAAGGTGCAGACCGTCCGGCATCGCGTGTGTTGCTTAAGATCGCTTCCGTCCGGCTTCATGCTGAAGATTTCATGATATTGCGACGACCAGTCGGCGGAAAGGTCGGGCGTCGTTCGCGCTGAGTTGAAAAAGATGCGGCCGTCAGACGACCAGTGCGGATGCGCGTCGTCGCCCGGCTGGTCGGTGATCTGTCTCGGATTTGATCCGTCAGCGTTCATAACGAAAATTTCAGTGTCGTCATTAAGGACCGCGACGAAAGCGATCATCCTTCCGTCCGGCGACCAGGCGGGCGTTTCGGAAATTTCTTCATCGTAAATGGCGCGAACATTCGCGCCGTCCGCATCGGCGAGATAGATTGCGTTGCGTCCGGAACGGTTCGATTGGAACAGAAGGGTTGAACCGTCGGGCGAGAGCGAGGGATAGGAATCGCGAACTGCGGTGACCGGCGCGGCGGCGCCGGCGATGAGCAGAAGGGCGGCGGCTGAAAAGGGCATTTCGGTTCCTCCGAAAAGCGGGCATTTAACAGGAAGAAATGCGCGCGGCGGAGGCGGTTCATCTCCGGCTGATGTCGTTTCGCCGATAAGCGCCCGCCTGGCGCGGGTTTTCGGCGATTCGCATGTTGCGCCGTTTTGGCCTAGATTGGCTTTTGCAAGCAATTGGCGGGCGCTCATGCGCGAGAAGGCCAATCATCACGCAATGTCTCGAAGGTCGGTTATCGCCGCGTCGGCCGCGCTTTCCGGCGTCGCATTATTGAACGGACCATCGCGAGCGAGAGACGCAGGCGGACGCAAATCCATGAAAAGAAAATTCGATATCGACCGTTTCGTTGAAGACTGCGTCTCGGCGCGCGCGGAAAGCGCCGGACAGGCGGCCGTGCGTGAAGTGCTGGCGCGCGCCGTTTCTGCGCCCGGCGACGTTCTCCAGGCGCTCGGCGAACCGGCGAAAGCCGGCATCAGCGTCATTCACCGGTCGCCGACGCTGACGATCTTCAATGCGACATGGACGCCGCAGATGAATCTGATGCCGCATAATCATCTGATGTGGGCGCTGATCGGCATCTATACGGGGCGCGAAGACAATATTTTGTGGCGGCGATCGCCCGAAGGCGTCGAGGCCTTCGGCGCAAAGGCGCTCTTTGAAAAGGATGTCGCCGAACTTCCCGTCGACGTCATCCATTCGGTGACCAATCCCTTGCTGCGTTTCACCGGCGGCATTCACATTTACGGCGGCGATTTCTTTGACACGACGCGCAGCCAATGGGACCCGGAGACGCTTGCGGAAGAACCCTCCGACGGCGCGTCGATCCGCGAGATGTTCGAACGCGAGAATGAGCGCTATTCGCATAGCGGCCATGGTTGATTAGCCCGCAGGATCACTCGCCGCTTTCTTCAAGATGGGCGAGAAAGCCATCGGCGCCCGCCTCAAGAAGATCGAGCACATGCTCAAAGCCGTCCGCGCCGCCGTAATAGGGATCGGGCGTCTCGCGCGCTTCGCCCTCGGCGAAATCGAGAAAGAGGCGAATGTCGCATTCGCGATTGGGCGGCGCCATGGCGAGAAGGTCGGAATGGTTCCTCAAATCCATCGCGAGGAGATAGTCGAACTCGTAAAAATCGGCGAGTTCGACCTGGCGCGCGCGATGCGCCGTCAGCGAAAACCCGCGCCTCGCCGCGGCGCGGATCATGCGCGCATCGGCGGGATCGCCCTGGTGCCAGCCGCCGGTGCCGGCCGAGGCGATTTCAATCTCGACGCCGCGTTCAAGCGCCTTATGGCGCAACACGGCCTCCGCCGCCGGCGAGCGGCAGATATTGCCAAGACAGACGAAAAGGATTCGGGTCATCGCCTTTCACATTTAATTGACGCCGCGGCGCTGTTGCAATCTTCAGCGAAGCGATAATCTCGCGCCCGCAGCCAAACCCGCCTGAGGAGAAAGCCGATGAGCTATACGACGTCTTCAATCGCCTTCGCCGCCATAGACCAGATGTTCAAGGGGATGACCATGTCGCTCGACAAGGCGGCCGCCCATGCGAAATCGAACGGCGTCGACGAGACGGTTTATACAAGCTGGCGGCTTGCGCCTGACATGTTCACGATGGCGCGACAGGTTCAGATCGCCTGCGACATCGCCGTGCGCGGCCTGACGCGGCTATCCGGCGCAGAGCCGCCGTCTTTTGAAGATACGGAAAAGACGTTTGACGAATTGAAAGCGCGCATCGCCAAAGCGCATGCTCATATCAAGGATCTTGACCGCGCCAAAATCGACGCCGATCCGGACGGCGAAATCGCCGTTCCCGTGCGCGACGAGAAAATGACATTCAAGCGTCATCAGTTTCTGGCGCATTTCGTCTTGCCGAACGTCTATTTCCATGCGAGCGCGGCGTATTTGAATCTTCGCAACGCCGGCGTTCCGCTCGGCAAGGCGGATTTCCTCGCGCGGTCGTGAGGCGCAGCGATAGCCCCCTCAGTCGCCTTCGGCGACAGCTCCCCCGTAAACGGGGGAGCAGAAGAATGACGC
Source organism: uncultured Alphaproteobacteria bacterium (assembly GCA_937895955.1). GTDB lineage: Bacteria > Pseudomonadota > Alphaproteobacteria > Caulobacterales > Parvularculaceae > Amphiplicatus. The sequence continues at coordinate 11,831 of CALAZI010000203.1, forward strand.
GACTGATTTTCCTCCCCCGCTTGCGGGGGAGGTGTCAGCGAAGCTGACGGAGGGGGGATGCCTCAACACAACAAGATCGTCATTCTAACAGGAGCTGGAATCTCCGCCGATTCCGGCCTGTCGACATTCCGCGATCCGGAAGGGATCTGGGCGAAATACGATTACAACGACGTTGCGACGCCGGAGGGCTTCGCGAGGAATCCCGCGCTCGTTCATTCCTTCTACAATGCGCGGCGCGCCGGGCTGAAAGAGGTTGAGCCGAACGCCGCCCATGTCGCGCTCGCAAGACTTGAAGAAAGGCTCGGCGACGCGCTGACACTCGTCACGCAGAATGTCGATGATCTGCACGAACGCGGCGGATCGCGGCGCGTCATTCACATGCATGGCGAATTGTCGAAGGCGCGCTGCGGCGCCTGCGGCGAAGTTCATGCGTGGGCGGATGACTTGTCCCTCGCCACGCGATGCCCCGCCTGCGCGGTCGACCGCTTCATGCGCCCCGATGTCGTCTGGTTCGGCGAAATCCCGATGCATATGGAAAAGATCGCCGTCGCGATTTCCGAGGCGGATTTGTTCGTTTCAATCGGCACGTCCGGCAATGTCTATCCCGCCGCCGGCTTTGTCGGCGAAGCGAGGGCCTATGGCGTTCCCTGCATCGAATTGAATCTCGAGCCGTCGGAAAACGCCTGGGCGTTCACTGACGCGCGCTACGGTCGGGCGAGCGAGATCGTGCCGGAATGGGCGGCGAAGATATCCGCCTGATCAGAAGACGCCTTCTTTGCTCGCCAGAGACCGGTCCGTCATTCTCCTGCGTCCGCCGAACTGACCGAAAAACGACAAGACGGGATTCGCCGGCGGCGATTGCCTGGTTTTCGGCTTGTGGCGCGCGGCGTAAGCCTTGGCTTTTTTGTACAGCCATTCGAACTCGTTCAGAAAACCGACGCCGCCTTCAAGCGCGTCCCGCTCGATGAGATAGTCGGAGAGCCTTTCATAATTCGCGATGATATGGCGCGCCCAGCCTTCGACGATGATTTTCTGGTTCGCTTCTTCGCGCTGACACATGAAAGCGACGACGCCGAAGAGCTTTGGAACGATTGAGCACGCCGCTTTCAAATGCGTGCGCCTTTCCTTGTCGGGTTCGTTCTCTATTTTCTTGTAGCTGATCGCGCCGCCATGATCGATCGCCAGCGATTCGATCTCATGGCGAAGATGCAGCATTTCAACGCTTTCAAGGCGATCAATCAGCCGCATCGTGTTTTCGAAGCGGCTTCGACGCTTGTTCCATTGATGCTGAATATAGACGAGAAAGAGCCCAAGCGCGGCGACGACAAACGTCCCCGCTTCAACGCCGGTGGCGAATATTCCGCTGTCCATCATGAGCCCCCGCTCCCGCGACAGGCCGCAGAGTTGAACAAAGGGCGGGTTTTGGCAAGCTTGAGGGAGAAAGGCTGCGCGCGAGGCGCTATTCCCGCCCGCAAAGCCCGCCGTAAAGCTCCGGGCGGCGATCGCGGAAGAAGCCCCAGCTTGAGCGGCGCTCGTCGCAATGATCGAGATCGATCGTCGCGGCGATGAAGCCCTCATCGGTCCGGTTCATCTCTGCGAGGAAGTCGCCGCCCTCGTC
>CALAZI010000204.1 GCA_937895955.1 uncultured Alphaproteobacteria bacterium
TTCGACCAGCGCGATGAAACCGACATTTTCAGGACGGAAGAACGCCTGCTTCGTCCGCTCAATTTCCCCGCGTCAAATCCCGGGCGAGGCGCCGGGCTCTACCAGACGCTAAACGCATGCTCCGTTCTTGTTGTTCATGCGCAAGGGCAAGTCGGCATGCATCCTTGCGATGATCCATTCGCCGCCGTCGACAGTGCGCTCGCAACGCTCGAACTGGGCAGGGACGCGGATGCGATCATCGTTGACTTTCACGCGGAAGCGACAAGCGAAAAACAGGCTATGGGCCACTATCTCGATGGGCGCGTCTCAGCGGTTGTCGGCACCCACACCCACACGCCGACCGCGGACGATCGCGTGCTCGCCGGCGGAACCGCCTACATCAGCGATATCGGCATGTGCGGGGATTACGACAGCGTGATCGGCATGGAAAAAACCGAGCCGGTAAACCGCTTCATCACCAAGATGCCTTCGCAGCGTTTTCAACCTGCTGCGGGAGAAGCCACCTTGTGCGCTGTCATTATCGAGACAGACACGCACGGGCGGGCAATCTCAATAGACCCGTTGAGGCTGGGCGGGCGCCTTAAGGGCGCTGCGCCGGATTGAAATATTCATCAACTGCCGGTTTTCGCCGCCGGCTTGGCGCGCGGTCCCCATTTCTCGATCAGCGCGTCGATTTGGGCCTGGCCGATAGGCTTGCCGAGATAATCGTCAAACCCGAGCTCCATTAGACGATCGCGATCGCCCGCCATCGCATGCGCGGTAATGGCGATGATCGGCGTCTTGCGGCGATTGCACTTCGCCTCATACGCGCGGATCGCCTTTAACGCCTCAGTGCCGTCCATTTCCGGCATGCTGATATCCATAAAAATAATGTCGAAATTTTTGTACTGATAGGCGTTAAAAGCCTTGCGGCCGTCATTCGCGAACGTGATCGAGAACCGCGATTCATCGATCATATTTTTCATCACGAATTGATTGATGAGGTTGTCTTCGGCGACAAGGATAGACGGCTTTGACGCATCATCCGATGAATCGATCGCGTTTTGCTTAACTGGCTCCGCCTGTTGCGCTTTCGATTTCAGATCCTCAATTCGCTCATTCACGATCGCCTGGCAAAGGCTTGCCTGAAGGGCGCTGGAGCGCGCCGGCTTGGTGAGGAACTCACTCACGCCGAGCTTACGGAAAGTCGCCGCGAGCCCATCGCTGTCGACTGACGACAAAACGATGATCTGGGTGTCCTTGATGCGGTCGTCCGATTTGATTTTCTGCGCAAGCTCAGCCCCGTCCATAACCGGCATGTGGAAGTCAATAAGCGCCGCGTCGTAGGCATCGCCGCGAGCGACGGCTTCACGCAGCATCGAAAGCCCCTCTTCGCCCGACGAAGCGGATTTGGACTTAACGCCCCAGCTTTCAAGCTGCTCTTCGAGAATTTTGCGGTTCACGTCGAGATCATCAACGATCAGCACCTTTGCGCCGGAGAGATCGACTTGCGCCGGCGTGGCGATCTCGCCTTCCGCCTCAGCGATCGGCAGATCGATTTCAAAGAAAAATGTCGATCCGGAGCCAAAGACGGATTTCACGCCGATATCGCCGCCCATCGCCCTGACAAGGCTGCGGGTGATGCTGAGGCCGAGGCCGGTGCCGCCGTATTTGCGCGTGGTTGACCCTTCGGCCTGGGTGAATTCCTCGAAAATTTTGTCGATCTTGTCTTGAGGAACGCCGATGCCGGTATCTTCAATGGAAACGCGGACTTTCGATTTTCCGCCGACATTTTTGCATGTGACGTCGACGAGCACATAGCCTTCGTGCGTGAACTTCACGGCGTTGCCGAGCATATTCGTGATGGCCTGGCGAATGCGGCCGGCGTCGCCAATAAGGCGAGCCGGAAGATTCGGATGGCAACGCACGATCAATTCGATTTTTTTCTCACGCGCGGCGCCGCCAAGCAGAACCGCAACATCCTCCACCGAAGAGCGCAGGTCGAACGGCGCGAGATCAAGCTCCATCTTGCCGGCTTCAATTTTTGAGAAGTCGAGAATGTCATTGATGATCGTCAGCAGCGCCGAGCCGGATTTGTGAATGGTTTCGACGAACATTTTTTGCTTCTCGTCAAGCTGAGTGCTTTGCAGCACCTCAGACATGCCGATGACGCCGTTCATGGGCGTGCGGATTTCATGGCTCATTGAAGCGAGAAATTCCGATTTCGCAATGCTAGCCTGTTCGGCCTGACGGCGGGCCGCAATCAACGGGTCGACAAGCATCAGGCGCGTGACAAAGCCGACGCCGCCGATCATCAGCAGACAGGCCGCCGCCATCGCGATGACAAGCGAGCGGCGGAAAGCGTTGACGTCCGCGGACACTTCAGCGCGATCCATCATCATCCCGATTCGCCAATCGACCATGTTCAGCCCCTTGATCGGCGCAAAGGTGATGATCTTGCTCTTTCCGCCGGCCTTGAGGATCTGCATTTCCTCTGAGATTGCCGGCTTCACATCGTCAAACAGATCGCCGATATTCGTCCCGATCATGTCTGAATCGGCATGCACGAGAATATTGCCTTCCCGGTCGGTCAGAAACACCGCTTCGTCACCGCCCATCTGTTCGTCTTGAATCAGCTGCACGATTTTGTCGACGAGAACATCATTGCCGACGACTCCGGCGACTTCGCCGTTTTTAATGACTGGTCGCGCTATCGTCAGGATGAGCCGTCCCGTTGAAGCGGAAATATAGGGGTCCGTGATTACGAGCGTCCGCGCGTCGGCCGCTGCGGTGTACCAGGGACGCGAGCGCGGATCGTAACCGTCCGGCATTTGCCGTTTCGGCGAAATCGTGAAACGGCCTTCGGCGTCGCCATACATGGCGTGAAAGAAACTGCCGGCCAGCGCCGGCTGGCTGAGAATGTCATAAGGGTCGGCGCCGGGCTTAAGATTTTCAATCGCGAAATGGGTCGCATCAGTAAGATTGATCTGTCCATGCACCCAGTTTTCGACGCCCCAGGCCGTGATATGCCCGACAGAGTCCAGTCTTTCGTGGACCTCGTCAAACTTGGCCCTCGTCATGGTACGGTCATTATACAGAGCGAAGCTCGACAAGATGACGACGACGACCGCAGTCGCAACCATTATCGCCGGCAAGACGAGTTGCTCTTCGGCGTGATTTTTTCCCGGTTCCCTGCGCGTGAACATCATCCAGCCTCCCGCAACGCCTGCTTTTCCCCTCCGGCGGCGTTAAACGCCGACCATCCGAGATATCGGATTACGGTTAATAAATTTCTGAAAAATCGGCCGTGATGAGCCGCGCGCGGCTAGAACGCTTCCAGCCCTTACCGCACGTAGCTTGCGCCGTTAACGTCGAAGGTCGCGCCGGTAGCCGACGCGCAGGCGCCCTTTAACAGAAAGATAGCAATTGCCGCGACTTCCTCGGGATCGGCCACACGGCCCAGCGGTATCTCCGACACCGCCCTCGCCCGCGCTTCGATGTCTTTCGGCGCCATTCGCGTTTCAACCCAACCCGGCGCAACGGCGTAAAACAGCATGTTCTCGCCGGCGAGCTGGCGCGCGAATGTTTTCGTCATCGCGAGCACGGCGCCTTTTGAGGCCGCATAAGCGGCGCCGTCGATTGAATCGCCGCGATGCCCGGCGCGGCTCGCGACGTTGACGACGATGCCGCCGCCCGTTTGACGAAAATGCCCGATGGCGGCATGGCAAACATCCGCCGGCGCCTGGACGTTTACAGCGTGCGTAGTCGACCAGCTTTCGGTCCAGTCCGAACGCAGGCCGTTCAGCCGCGATTCAATATAGACGCCGGCGTTGTTGACCACGCCGTCGATTTTGCGCGCCGCATCCAATGCGCGGTCGAACAGACGGAAGCCGGCGTCGGCGGCGCTCAAATCCTCACAGATGACATCTGACGCCGGCGCGCCGATCTCCGCGGCGACCTTGTCGATCGCGCCGCCCGTAGCTGATGCGTGAAGGATGACGCGGGCGCCGGTTTCAGCCGCGCCGCGAGCGATCGCCGCGCCGATGCCGCGCGAGGCGCCCGTCACCAATATTGTTTTGCCTTTTAAATCCCGCATCTGTCGTCACCCTCTTGAAAACAGCCGTGCCGGCTTGGTATGGCCCCGCCTTCTCTAGATCAAGACATGTGTGAGAGGCGGCCATGGCCGGACATAGCAAATGGGCCAATATTCAGCACCGCAAGGGCAAACAGGACGCCAGGCGGTCCAAGCTGTTCTCCAAATTGTCAAAGGAGATCACGGTCGCCGCCAAGATGGGCGCGCCGGATCCTGAATTCAATCCGCGCCTTCGCCTCGCCATTCAGGCGGCCAAGGCGCAGTCGATGCCGAAAGACAATATCGATCGCGCGATCAAGAAATCGACTAACGCCGACGAGGCCAATTTCGAGGAGATCCGCTACGAAGGCTTCGGCCCTGGCGGCATCGGCGTCATCGTCGAGGTCTTGACGGACAACCGCAATCGCGCGGCGAGCGAGGTGCGATCCGTCTTCTCCAAGAACGGCGGCAATCTCGGCGAAACGGGATCGGTGTCTTTCATGTTCGATCGCGTCGGAATGGTTGAATATCCGATTACCGCGGCGGGCGAGGAAGCGATGCTTGAAGCGGCGATCGACGCCGGCGCAAACGACGTTGAAACGCGGGGCGATACGCACGCGATTTATACGGCGGCGGAGGACCTTTCAAACGTCGCCGGAGAGCTTGAGAAGAAATTCGGCGAAGCGGCGACGGCGAGCCTGACATGGAAGCCGCAAAACGTGATCGACGTGTCCGGCGATCCGGCGGCCGCGCTGATCAGACTGCTTGATGCGCTGGAAGATTGCGACGACGTTCAAAACGTATACGCAAATTATGACATTGCGGCTGAGGAGCTGGAGCGCCTTGCGGGATAGAATTCGCGCCATTCGCCGTCCGTTCCGGATTGCTTAATCCTTTTTTGATACTCGGCGTCGGCCAAGCTGTGGGCCGGCCGATCAGGGAGTGGCGTTGAAGCAATGTCGGGGGCTTTCTCAAGAACGCGACGCATCGCGGCGGCAGCGTTGCTTTTGGCGTCGACCCCGGCCGCCGGCGAGGAACTGTCCTACTTCGCCTCCTACGTTCCAAGGGCGGCTGCGACGAAAATCGAACGAGATGAAGCGCCGAATATCGACGGCGATCTCTCCGATCCCGCCTGGGCGAAAGCAACGGTCATAGAAGAATTCTATCAGGTCGAACCGGCCGAAGGGGCGCCGCCGTCGCAAAAGACGCACGCCTATGTCCTCTATGACGAAAAAACGCTTTATGTCGGTTTTCGGCTTTTCGACGACGAGCCGGAGAAAATCGTCCGCAACCAGCTTGTTCGCGACGCCGAGTTGCGCGACGAGGATGCGATTCGTATTTTTCTTGATACGTTCGGCACGTTCCGGAACGCCTATTTCTTTTCGACCAACGCTAATGGCGCAAAAGTCGACTCGCTAATTGAAAACAACTCCGCGTTCAAAAGAGAATGGAACACGATCTGGGACGTGAAAACGCGCGTCGTCGAAGACGGCTGGATCGCTGAATTCGCCATACCTTTCCAGTCAATCGCTATCGATCCCATGCTCGACGAGTGGAACTTCCAAATTCTGCGCACGATAAGGCGCACCAATGAGGAAATTCGCTGGTCAAACATCGATCGATCGAGAAGCCGCATCGACCTGACCAATCCCGGGCGGCTTTCCGGCGTCGAAGGCGTCAAGACCGGCGCGGGCGTTGAAGCGCAGCTGTTTGCGACCGGCGCGGGCGTTTACGACTGGGAAACAGGCGAGACGGATTATCGCTTCGACCCGAGCGCCAACATCTTTTACAAGATCACGCCGAGCCTCACCGGCTCGCTGACGCTCAACACCGATTTCGCCGATGCGCCGCTCGACGACCGGCAGGTGCAGACCGGACGCTTCGACATCTTCTTCCCCGAAACGCGCGATTTCTTCCTGCAGGACGCAGCCTCCTTCGAATTCGGCGGCCGCGTATTTGAAGACAACGTCAACGGTCTTCCCTTTTTCTCGCGAAATATCGGGATTGTCGAAGGTCGTCCCGTCGACCTGATCGCCGGCGCCAAGGTGAGCGGAAAGCTCGGCCCCGCAAATCTCGGCGTGTTGACGGTCAGGACGGGCGATGACGCTATTTACGGCGGGCAATATCTGAGCGCGGCGCGCGCTTCATTTAACGTTCTCGATGAATCGAAGGCAGGCGTCGTTTTCACGCATGGCGATCCGACCGGCGTCGCGACCAATACCGTTGCGGGCGCCGATTTCCAATACAAGAATTCAACGCGCTTTCGCGGAACGTTGTTCGCCGACTTCTCTTATCTGCGCTCTTTCAACAGCGAGAACGGCGTTTCGCAATCTGATCAATTCGCTGCCGTCGACAGCGCTTATCGCAGCGCGCGCTGGAACTGGACCGGTCGCTTTCGTCATGTCGGCGAGACGTACGAACCTCGGCTCGGCTTCTCAAATCGCAAGGGCATTCGCGAATACAACGCCAATTTGTTCAGGACTTTTCGCCCGAATGACAGCCCGCTGCGCTCTGCGACAGTCGGGGTTTTCGCTTTGGCCGTCACCGATCTTGGCGATGAATTGCTCGACCGCGAAATCGGCGGATGGATTGAGGCGGAAAACCAGATCGGCGACCGCGCCAATCTCGAAATTTTCCGCGGCTTTCTTGATATTCGCGATACGTTCGACATCGCCGGGCGATTGAATGTTCCAATCAGCGAGTATCGTTTCACGCGGTATCGGATCGATCTTCAGTCATCGCAAGCCCGCAAGATATCCGCCGGCCTGGAATACCGATGGGGCGGCGTCTACGATGGCGATTTCCGCGAATGGAATGCGCGCGCCGGATTTCGGCCGAACCGCCATTTCCAGATTTCAGCCGAATACGGCCTGACCCAGTTCGATCTCCCGACCGGCTATCTAGCCGTGCACGTCGCGCTTATCGAAGCGACGGTCGCCGTCTCGCCGACCATGTTTCTGATTTCTAACATTCAGTACGACAACATATCGGAAAACTTCTCGCTGCTGTCCCGCTTCAGCTGGGAGCCGACCCCCGAGCGTGAAATATTCGTTTCGCTCGGACATTCGGCGCTGATCGAGGAAGATCGTTTTCCGGGATCGTTCCGCGCGCAGGGAACGAGCGTCGCCTTGAGGCTGGGGCAGACTTTCAGATTCTGAAACGAGGAAACGCCGGCGCAAACCGGCATTTCCTCCGTATGCTGATCTTATACGCCCGCGTCCGCCGGATGCGCGCCGGGATCGGGACAGGCGCTTTTCGGACGGCGCAGCAAGAGCGCCAGAAGGATGAGCGCCAACACCGGCGAGGCGATGATGAAAAGCGTCATGGCGACGGCGCCGCCAGCGGCGACAAGGCCGAGAAGTGCGCCGAACAGGCCGACGACGATGCCGATCGCGGCCGCGATCAATCCCATCACCAGAGCGGCGAGGCCGCCGAATCCGGCGGCGATCGATTCGGCGATAGTCAGATCGGTGTCGTTGAAATTATACGCGGCGACGGAAAGCGCGCCGCCCAGGAAGAGGATCAGCACGATCGGCATATAGAGCCAGGCCATGCCGGAGCCGCGCCGGCGCTCCCCCTGATAATTGTCGAGATTGGTCATTGTGATCGCCCCTTTGTTTTGTTGGCTGCGTTTTGGCTTTTGAAGGAGTCTTGTACGCGCTCCGTTACGCCGTAAAGATCGCGCGCGCCGCCGCGCCGTTCAAGTCGGCCCGTCGCAGCGGGCGGCCTGCTGGTCGCTGTTTTCGGCCCGGCGCGCCGATCTTGCGGGGCCGGAGCGGCTGGGTTAGGCGACCCGCGCCGCAACCCGGACAGATCCCCTTGGCGAGAACCGCGACGAAAAAACCGGCTTCCGCGCCGCCGCGCGCCTGGCAGCGCATGCTTTCCGGGCGACGGCTCGACCTCCTTGATCCTTCCCCGGTCGACATCGAAATCGAGGATATCGCGCACGGCCTCGCCCGCGTCGCGCGCTGGAACGGCCAGACGACCGGCCCCTTGCCCTTCTCCGTCGCGCAGCACTCGCTGCTGGTTGAGGAATTCTGTCAGGCGATCCGCCCGGACTGGCCGGTCAAATGGCGTCTCGCGGCGCTTCTTCACGACGCGCCTGAATTCGTTATCGGCGACATGATAAGCCCGTTCAAATCGGCGCTCGGCGAGCGGTACAAGACGATCGAGAGGGGTCTTCAGCGCGCCGTGCATTTGCGCTTCGGCCTGCCGGCGGATCTTCCTGTCGCGATCGAAAAGACCATCAAGCGCGCCGACCGGGCGAGCGCCTTTTTCGAGGCGACGCAAATCGCCGGTTTCAGCCCGGCGGAGGCCAATCAGCTTTTCGGCGCGCCGCGCGGCGTCGCGCATACCGAGATCGAGATTGAGACGACCGCCTGCGTCCAGAATCGCTATCTCGCCCGTTTCAACGCCCTGATCGCCGCCGGTGACGCCGCTGATAGGCGGTAAACTCAGCGCGATCTCAAGCCGGTGTGATTTTGGAATCCTTTTAAAGGCCGGCGGAAAAGGCCAATATGAGGCCCATGTTGATCGTCTCTTCGCTCGCCGGCGCGCCGGATGCGTTTCGCAAGCATCGCCCCTCCTGCGTGATTTCTCTTCTTTCGGAGGAAGAGGAAGCGCCGAAATTTGACGGTCTCGATCCAAAGTCGCACCTCCTTCTTTACGTCGACCGCGAGAGCTGCGCGGAAACGATCAGCAAGGCGGCGCGCGCGCGCGCGCGCGACATTGTCGATTTCATCGCCCGCTGGGACGGCGCGGGCGACATCCTCATCCATTGCAATCGCGGCGTCGCGCGCTCGCCGGCGGCGGCTTTCATCATCTTGTGCATGCGCGAACCCGACACGCCGGAGGCCGATCTGATGATGCGGCTGCGCCGCGCCGCGCCGCACGCCGATCCCTGCCCGCTGCTGGTGACCTATGCGGATGAAATTCTCGGTCGCGACGGACGCATGGCGGACGCCGTGGACGATCTCTGCCCGCCGAGCCCGGCGATCTCGGCACCGGTCGCCATGGTGAAACTCGCAGCCTGACGGGCGACGCGAGAGCGGCTATAGACGCATCGTGCCGAACCGTCCCGACCAGCCGCCGATCGCGATTCTGTTGAACGCCGTTCTCGCCGTCGTCGACGCCGATGAACCGAAATCGCTCTGCGTCAAACGCGCCGACGGGCTCGGTCTTCCCTACGGCCCGTTCGATCCGGCGCGGCACCGCACGTTCGAACTCGGGCTTCGAAGCTGGGTTTCGGAACAGACGCGCGTAGCGCTCGGCTATGTCGAGCAGCTTTACACATTCGGCGACAAGGGGCGCGAAGCGCCGGCGGCGGCGATGGACGGCGGCGACGCCGACGCGCGCGTCGTTTCCGTCGGCTATCTGGCGCTGGCGCCGGAAGCGGCGAAAACCGCCGTCCGAAATGCGCAATGGCGAAGCTGGTACGATTTCTTCCCATGGGAGGACTGGCGTCGCGGCGAACCGCCGATCCTGAAAGACGTCGTCATGCCGAACCTTTTCGCGTGGATCGACCGTGCTGAAACGGAGAGCCTCGGCGCTGAGCGAAAAGGGCGCATCGCGCTCGCTTTCGGCCTCGGCGAGGCGGGTTGGGAAGAGGAACGCGCGCTCGAACGATATGAATTGATGTATGAGGCTGGGCTTGTCGAAGAGGCTTGGCGCGATCGCGCCGCCGCCGGCCTTTCCGAATCGAAGACGCCGCGCGCGGCGGCTGAAGCGACCGGCCTTCCGATGACCTCCGATCATCGGCGCATCCTTGCGACCGCGATCGGTCGTCTGCGCGGCAAGCTGAAATACCGGCCGGTCATCTTCGAGCTGATGCCGCCGACTTTCACCCTTCTCGCGCTTCAGAAAACCGTCGAAGCGATTGTCGGTTTCGATCTTCACAAGCAGAATTTCCGCCGCTCGATTGAAAATGGCGGCCTTGTCGTCAAGACTGACCTGACCGCGCAGCAGCAAAGCGGAAGGCCGGCTGCGCTCTTTCGCGCCGCGCCGTCGGTGCGCGCCGACGGGGCGGCCTCCGGTCTCGCAATTCCGCGCCTTAAGGCAGGGCCGACGGCAAGATGAGAAACTATCTCCGAAGCTTCGCTCTTTCGCTCTCCATCGCAGCAGCCGGCGCCGCTCAAGCGCATGATCCCGCCCGCGCCCTTTACCTCGGCAATGAGGGCGTTCTCGTCGCGCGCGGTGAGACGAAAATTCTTTTCGACGCTTTTTACGCCGACAGCTACGGAACCTATCTGGCCGTTCCGCCCGACATTTCCGACGCGCTCATCAAGGGCGAGGCTCCTTATGACGGGATCGACGCGGTTTTCGTCAGCCATATTCACGGCGACCACTTCTCGCCGGCGCCGATGCTCGCCTTTCTCCGCGCGCAAAAGTCGGTTCGGCTTTACGCGCCGAGGCAAGTCGTCGACGCGCTCGATGATGCGGGGATGGACGACGCCTTGCGATCCCGGGTCGTCGCCGTCGACCTGCGGCCCGAAGACCGGGCGCAGTCGATCGATGTCGGCGCTATCGCGATCGACGTCGTTTCGCTTCCGCACGCCGGCGAATTGAAGGACGTCCAGAACTATTCCTGGCGCGTGACGCTCGACAATGAAACGACGGTCATCCATTTCGGCGACGCCGGCTCGGTCGAGAAGAATTTCGCGCGCCACGAGGCGCACTTTGCGGCGCGGGCGCATGACGCGGCCTTTCCGCCCTTTTGGTGGTACGGCGAAAAATCCGGCCGCGACATTCTTGAAAAATACGTCCGCGCGAAACAGACGATCGGCGTACACGTTCCCGCCGAAACCAGAGGGCGCGGCGATGAAACGCGAGCCGAACTTGGCGGCGACGTTTTCACCGATCCGGGCGAAAGCCGCGTCATTTCCGACTAGCGCGCCGGGCGCAAAAGTGGAAACCGGTTTTGCGCGAAAAGCCGCGCCATTTCCGACTAGGGAACGGGTCAACGCGCCGCCTCAGCCTCCAGTCGCTTTCGAAACGCCTCGAGCACGCGCACCCAGCCGTCGGCGAAATAGTCATAGGCGATGCGCCAGTCGGCGCCCTCGCCCCAACCGTCCTGCTCGAAGGAAACATGCGTCCATCCCGGCGCGATTTCCTCAAAGCGCAAGACGACATGGGTGCGCCAGGGCCGCACAGCGTGATCCGGCCGGTTCGTCCAGGTGAAGGAAAGCATCTTGCCTTCCTGCCAGCCGAGAATTCGGCAGCCGTCGCAGCCGCGCATGCCTTCCGGATTTTCCGGAAGGAAGAAAAACTCGTAAGGGCCGTCCGGCTTCAGCTCGATATTCGTCCCGCCGTTTTTCGCGCCGGGAAAGAAAGACTGAACGCCCTCATTCGTCGTCCACAAGGACCATGCCTCATCCGCCGGCGCGGCGACGACGATATCGATATTGAGCGCATGCGGCGGCTCATCGTCCGCGTAAGCCGGCGCATTCGTCAGGGCGAAAGCAAGACACATCATGAAAATGCGCATTCACTCCTCCTGTTCAGACGATGAAGCCGCCGCGTCATCGAGCCCCGGAAGCCGGTCGGCGGCCGGCGTCGCTGCGACGACGACAAGGAGATCGAAAGAATCGATCTGCCTGCGAATATCTTCCGGCAAGTGCGACCACCGCCCCGGCCGCAAGCGCCATTCGCGGAGATCGAAAATCGTCAGCCCGTCCCTTTCCGTAAAGGGCGCGATCGAGGCCCAATGACCGTCAAACCATTCCGTGCAGGGAATATCCGGGCCGTCGAGAACGACGAACCCGTTCGGGCCGCAAACAGCGAGGATGGCGAGCGCCTCGCCCCCTTCCGCGACGGCGAACTCGGAGACGAATCCTCCAAGCCCTTGCACGCGCGACGGCGTCGCGCCGCGATAGGCGTGCCATGCGCCGAATTTCATCAGAACCTTCGGCTTGCGGCCGCCGCGCTTCGCGGCATCGTGATAATCGAGAAAGCGCCGCTTCATCAGTCGTTCGCGCGCGGCGTTCGCGAGATAGACCTCGCCCTCGCCGTTGACGAACGGCCTGTAGATCGCGCTCGACTCGATCATCGCGTCGATGAGGCGGGCGTTATCATCCTTGCCTGTCGCGGGCAGCAATGACCGCAGGCGCTTCAATCCTTCGCCGTCTGTCTCGCCGAGCCAGCCGAGCGGATCGGCGCGCGCCTCATCGGCCAGCTTGCGGGCAAGCTCGCGTGCGGCCGCGCGCTTCGCCGTTCGCGCAACGCCGTCGAGAAGCCAGGGCGCGGAACCGATGAAAACCTGATCAAGACCCCAGATCGCCGGCGCATCGCTTTTACGTTCGGCGGTCGCGGCGGCGAGCGCCAGCTCCGCCTCGCTTCGCCAAGAAAAGAAGGGCGCAGCGCGCCATCCGCCATTGTCGGCGAGGAATGTCGCCCAGGCGTCAAGCCCCTCCTCGCGCAGCATCCGCTCCATCTTCGCCGCGACGAACGGGTCCGTTTCAACCGCCAGATGGTCAAATCCCCGCTCATTGAGATCGCGCCAATAGGCTTCGACGAATTTCGCGATGCCGGCGCTTCCGTGATCCTCGCCGATCATGACGAACTGCGCGCCCTCGCCGAGCTCTCGCAGAAAGTCGGCGCCGTCGCCGACAAGCCGCCCGTTCTCGATACGCGCCGTTTTTTTCGAATGCTCGACAAGGGGCGGCAGGAGCGCTTCGCCCGAAACGCCTTCCGGCGCGGCGGGCGGCGGAACGGGATCGGGCATCCGCGCCGGCGCGCCGTGCGCTGACGCCGAAACCGCAATTAATGCGAGAAACGCGCTGATCATTCGCATTGCGATCGTCACTCTCACGCCAGCTTCGCTTGGAAACTGACCTGAAGCCCGCCGGGTGCGGTCAGCGAATAAATGCGCTCGCCATGCGCGTCGGTCGGGCCCTGCTGTTCAAGGCCGTTGGCGCGCGCATGCGCCGCGAAAGCGTCGGCGTCGTCGACGACGATCTGCAGCATCGTCATCGCCGGCATGCCGTCGCCGGCGCGCCACAACTCGATCCAGCTTTCGCCCGCCGGAAAAATCGCGCCGACAAATCCGTTCCCGTTCATGCCGAGGTCTCTTTCCGGCAAGCCGAGCCCGCTTCCAAGAAATTCAGCGACTGCTTGCGCTTCCGCCGATAGGTTGCAAAACCTGATGCCCAACACTTTCATCCTTGCCCCTCACCTTGACGATAAAACCCCGCCTGCGCGGCGAAAAGAATCCGGCGACGCGCGATCATCGCAACGCCGCCTCATAAGCCGCGAGCACCGGCATCCATCCGCCATCGTACATCTCGCGCCGCTCCGCGCCCGATTTCGTTTCGAGCCAGCCGCGATGGACAAGCGTGAAATCAGTGCCGCCTTTTCCGTCATCCTCGAACGTCACCTCGACCTCCGTCGCTTCGGCGATGTTTTCGAGCACCCATGAATAAACGAGGCGATGCGGCGCTTCGCAAACTTTCACGCGGCCCCATTCGCGTTCGCGCCCCGTAACGTCGATCTCATAAATCCGCCCGCCCTTTTTCGCCTCGAAGACGACGGTCTTTGCGTTCGCCTGCGAAAGGGAATGCGTCGCGAGCGGCCACCAGGCGCCCATATTTTCCGTAAAATGCGCAAAAGCGCGCGCCGGCGGCGCCTTTAAGGAGAGCGTCTTTTCGACGGGGGCGACTTTTCCGTATTCCTTCATGCATCCCCTCCTTCAAGCGAACGCTTGTAGGCGTCGAGCGCGATATCCCAGAAGCGGTCGAAATAATCGCGCAATTCGGCGACGCTCTTCGGGTCGACGCTGTAGATGCGCGCAGTGCCGCGCCGCGTCTCGACGACGAGGCCGGCGTCCTTCAGCGCCTTTAAATGCTGGGAGACGGCGGGGCGCGACACCGGCAGGCCGGCCGCGAGCGCGCCGACGGCGGACGGCCCGGCGGCGAGCCGCTCGAATATCGCCCGGCGGGTCGGCGGACCCAACGCTTCGATTTTCATTCCGTAAGTCATTGCTTACCTATAGGACTCGCGAAAGCGTAAGTCAATACTTACCGAATGGGAAATCGAAAATCGAGCAACTCCCCTGTCATTCCGGGGCGCGGCGAAGTCGCGAACCCGGAATCCAGTCTTCTGGGGCGCACCGAACGTAGGGCATGCACTCCGGGTTCCGCCTGCGGCGGCCCCGGAGTGACATTCCATGATTAGCGGGAGAAGAATGCGCTCCCGATAAATCGGTTGACCCCCGCCCGCGCCGGGTTCAGGGTCCGGCTTAACGCCCTTGCGGGCGAATTTTTTCGCCCCATATATGCTCCACCTGAGCATAATTCAGGCGGATGCGGGAGACAGAAGATGACCGTTCTCGAACTTGATCGTGCGCGTAATGCGAAGGCTGACGCCCTGCCCTTCACTGACGATGTCGCGGCGAAGACCGATCATCTCTACGCCAAGGTCGAAAAGCTGATCGCGCCGGCGGAGTGGCGGCTTCACGCGCCCTATATCGCCGCGATCAACGATCTGAAGAAGAAAAAAAACGCCGTCATCCTCGCGCACAATTACATGACGCCGGAAATCTATTTCGGCGTCGGCGATTTCGCCGGCGACAGTTTGCAGCTCGCCAAGATGGCGGCGGAGACGGACGCGAAGGTGATCGTTCAGGCGGGCGTTCACTTCATGGCGGAAACGTCGAAGATCCTTTGTCCCGACAAGACGGTGTTGATCCCCGATATGGAGGCGGGCTGCTCCCTCGCCTCATCGATCACCGGCGCGGATGTCCGCCTGATGAAAGAGAAATATCCGGGCGCGCCGGTCGTCACCTATGTGAACACCTCGGCCGACGTCAAAGCCGAAACCGATATCTGCTGCACCTCGTCGAACGCGGTTGAGATCGTCGAATGGGCGGCGAAGGAATGGAAGTCCGACACCGTCATCCTCATTCCCGATCAATATCTCGCGCGCAACGTCGCGGCGATGACCGACGTCAAAATCGTCACCTGGGCGAGCGCCTGCGAAGTGCATGAGCGCTTCACCGCCGACGACATCCGCGAATTGCGCGAGGGCAATCCCGGCGTCATCGTTCTCGCGCACCCCGAATGCCCGCCCGACGTTCTCGCTGAAGCCGATTTCGCCGGCTCGACCAGCGGCATGTCGAATTTCGTCAAGAAGCATCAGCCGGACAAGGTCGTCCTCATCACCGAATGCTCGATGTCGGACAATGTCGCGCTTGAAAACCCGAAAGTGAATTTCGTCCGGCCGTGCAATCTCTGCCCCTATATGAAGAAGATCACGCTGCCGAAAATCCTGAAATCGCTTCAGACCATGCGGCATGAGATCCTGATCGACCCGGAAATTTCCCGGCGCGCACGCCTCGCCATCGAGCGGATGATCGCGCTGCCGCTAACGCGCCAGTCGATGTACACGCATGC
>CALAZI010000205.1 GCA_937895955.1 uncultured Alphaproteobacteria bacterium
TGAATGATGTGATCGACGGTCGCCGGCACATGGTGCTTGTAGGCGCCGCAGCCGACGAAGAACGGCCCCGCGCCGGCGGCGCGGTTCTTCGCCGCCATGGCGCCCATAATGCGCTCGACTTCCAATTCGCCCTTATGCGCAGGCAAATCGACTTTCGCGTTCAGCGCCGATTTCGGCACGTCGCCGTAAAGGTCGTCGATCGACTTGGCGCCGATCGCATCAAGCATCTGTCGGCGGTCAGTCTCGGAAAGGGGGAGGTAGCGCATGGGGCTCAGAGCGTTTCGAGGAAAGCTTTGTAGGCGGCTTCATCCATCAATTCGTCGGCTTCAGCGGGATTGCTCGGCTTCAGCTTGACGAACCAGGCGCCGCTCATCGGTTCGGCGTTCACCTTCGAAGGATCATCGACGATCGACTGATTGACCTCGACGACCTCGCCGGAGATCGGCGCGTAAACGTCGGACGCGGCTTTGACGGATTCGACGACCGCCATGTCGGCGCCTTTTGTAAAGGTCTTGCCGACTTCGGGCAGTTCGACGAAAACGACGTCGCCCAATTGCTCCGCCGCGTGAGCGCTGATGCCGATCGTCGCGCCCGCATCGTCGAAGCGGATCCATTCATGGTCTTTGGTGAATTTGGTGGTCATGGCGATCTCCTAGCCGCGATAATAATTGTGAGGAACGACAGGCATGTCGACGATCGTCGCCGGCAGCGCCTTGCCGCGCACCATCAGCTGCACAAGCGTTCCGGTTTTCGAATGCGCGAAGTCGACATAGCCCATGGCGACCGGCGCATTCGCCGTCGGGCCGAAACCGCCCGACGTGACGATTCCGATCTTCGCGCCGTTCATATCGACGATTTCAACGCCCTCGCGCGCCGGGGCGCGGCCTTCGGGCTTTACGCCGACGCGCAGGCGCGCCGGCCCGTTCGCAAGTTCTGAAAGGATGCGTTCGGCGCCGGGGAAATTCGCTTCTTCCTTGCGCCTTTTGCCGAGCGCGAAGGCGATATTGCCCTCGACCGGCGACGTCGTTTCATCCATGTCGTGACCGTAAAGGCAAAGTCCCGCTTCAAGGCGCAGGGAATCGCGCGCGCCGAGACCGATCGGCGCGACATCGGAATGCGTCAGCAAAAGGCTGGCGAATTCTTCGGCGCTGTCGTTCGGAATCGAAATCTCGAAGCCGTCCTCGCCGGTATAGCCGCAACGCGAAACGATCAGATAAACGCCGTTCCAGTGATAAGGCTTCATCGTCATGAAAGTCTGCGTCTCAACGCCCGGAACCACTGTCTGGAGGGCGTTCACCGCCAAAGGCCCCTGCAGGGCGATGAGCGCCCTGTCGCCGGCGATATCAAGCTCCGCGCGATCTTTGAGTTTCGAGGCGATGTGTTTGAAATCCGCGTCCTTGCAGGCGGCGTTGACGACAAGGAAGAGGACGCCCTGCATGTCGTCGCGCGCCGGGCGCGTCACCATCAGATCGTCCATGACGCCGCCGTCTTTGTTGAGCAGCACCGAATAGCGCATTCCGCCTTTTTTAAGCTTGCGGATTTCGCCGGGCAGCAGCGTTTCAATCGCATCGGCGATGTCGGCATGCGCCGCATCCGAACCGAGTTCTGCGCGCTTCGTCTTCAGGAAGGCCTGGCCCATATGCGAGACGTCGAACAGTCCCGCTTTCGTGCGCGTCCAGATATGTTCTTTCAGCACCCCGTCAGGATATTGCACCGGCATTTCGTAACCGGCGAACTCAACCATCTTCGCGCCGAGCGAGAGATGGAGGTCATAGAGCGGCGTGCGCTTCAGATCGGCTGTCATTTCGGTTCCATGAGCGTTAGCCGCCGGAAATGGCGGCCGCCCCGGCTGTCACGGAACCTGAGAGATTTCGCCGGCTGATTCCCGGCTTACTCCTTCGGTGGGCCGGATCGCTCCGGCCGCTTTCCAGCCTTTAGTTCGCGCGCGGTCCTTTTGCCTGAGAGTTTCCGGGGCGGTTGCTCCTTCGGCGCCGCCGGCTCATCGCCGGCGATCTCTCCCGCTTGCGCGTGACGACGCAAGGCGCCGCCGGTTGGCGACAATAGAAGCCGATCCGGCGCAGTCAATGATTCGACGGCCGCATTGCGGGCGATATTTTCGTCAGGCCGCCGCCGGGGTCTGGCAGTTTCGGCACAGCCCTCGCGCTTCAAGGCGCGCCGTCTTCATCTGGAAGGAAGAGCGGCGCAGCAGGGGACGCAGATTGGACTCGATAATGTCGAGTTCGACCTCATTCGCCGACGCGCAGCTTTCGCAGACCAGAAACACCTGCACTTCATGCGGTCCTTCATGTTTGCAGGTGACGAAGGCGTTGATGCCTTCGAGCTTGTGGATATAGCCCTTCTGCTCCAGTCCCTCGAGCGCGCGGTAGACCGTCATCGGCGCGCGAACGCCCTTGTCTTTCAGCTTGTCGAGGATTTCATACGCCTTGAGCGGGCTTTCCGCTTCAGTTAGCGTTTCCCAGACGAGCATCTCGTTCCGGGTAAGGCCGAGGGGCTCTCGACCGTTGGGGCCATGATCATGGCCGCCATGATTATCATTGTGAGCCAACGCGATCTCCGATCTTTTTTTATTATGTTATATCATACGTTATATCGTAAAAAAGCCTAATAGAGGAATTTTTTTGTCCGCAACCATTTTGACGCGAGCCATTTTTCCCCAGACCTGATCGGCAGCCCGGCGTGGCGGGAAGCGGGATCAGGCGCGCCGGACGCGGTCAGGTTCGAAAAGACGAGAATATCCCCCCGACCGCCGCGCACCTTCAACTCGCCGGCGGGAAAATGCGTCTCGCCGCCTTCAAAATCATCATTGAGAAAAAGCAGCGCCGTCTTTGAGCGCTGGCCGCTGCGGTCAAGGTCGGGGCCCGGGGGAATGCAGTCGAAATGCGGTTTGTATTCCTGCCCCGGCGCATAGCGCATGACGCTGAGGAATTCGCCGTTTTCTTCCGCAACGCCCGCCGCATCCGCCAGCAGCCGGTTGAGCGCGATGACGGCAAGATCCTGATCGGCGACTGAAAGGCTCGCCGTCATCGATGTCCGCAACGGATCCTTGATCATGCGCGTGCGCGTCGGATCGTAAACGAGCGAGGGCCCAAGCCGCGCGGCCGCATGGGCGATGACATATTCGCATATCTCGGGCGCGACGGCCTGGCGAAAGATGACGACGTCAGGCGACTCGCAAAGCCGTTCGGCGCGCGGCGGCGAGGCCGGCGTCAATGAAAGCCGTTCCGCAACGCGATCCCAATCGACCGGCTGAGGCGCATCCTTGCGCGCGCCCTTTACGCCGGCGGTCAATTGCGCCGTACGCGGATAGCGCGATTGCGACAGCAGCGTAGAATATCGCCCAAGATCGCCGCTGACGGACCGTCCCGCGCCGCCGCGCGCCAGCAGGAACGCCGCCGCCACGGGCTCATCGACGGCCGCTTTCGCCGCGATGTCGGAGATCAGCGGGTCCTCGACGTCTGAAAGCGCGAGGACGCAGGCGATCGCTGACAGCGCATCCGGATCGTCTTCGCGCGCAAGCGCGATCCAGTCTGACAAGGCCGACGCCTCATCCGCCGGGCCGTCCACGCCGAGCGCGCGGCAAACGCAGAGGAGACGTCTGGCGGCGATCGACCCGCGATCGGCGGCGGCGTTAAGCGCTGCGACGCCCTGGACCGTCGTCTCGCTTGCAAAGAGATTGCGCGTTGCGATCGTGTAGAGCGCATTAATATGGCCGCTTTGCGCGGCCGCCTGAAGCCAGTGTTCCGCTTCATCGCGCCGGCCGCCGCGAGTCAACGTCTTCGCCAACTCATATTGCGCGTTCGCATCGCCGACTCGCGCATGGCGCAGGAGCGTCTCGAAATCAGGCGGAACTGTCATCCCGCGTTGATACCATCCGGCTTGCGCCTATCGCCAGCCTGCGCGGTCAAAGATTTTCACCGCCTCCGTCTGGTGCGCGCCGAGCGCCGCCATATCGATCGCATCCGCGCGAAACGCGCCAAGCGCCGCGACAGGACCCGTCGGCGCGAGGCCGGCGACGACCGGATATTCATTATTGCCGGCGGCGAAGGCCCGCTGCGCCTCATCGCTCAAGAGATAGGCGATGAGCTTTTCGGCGTTTTCCGGATTGGGCGCGTAGCGCGCGACGCCCGCGCCGGAAATATTCACATGCGTTCCCGTCGTTTCCTGGTTCGGGAAAATGACGCCGATCTTTTCGCCGATGGCGCGCATCTTCGCGTCCTCGGAACCGATATATCGCGCGAGATAATAGCTGTTGACGATCGAAATGCGGCACTGGCCCGCGGCGACCGCTTCGATCTGGCTGGTGTCGTTTCCTTCCGGCTTGCGCGCGAAATTGGCGACGACGCCTTTCGCCCAATCCTCCGCGCGCGCCGCGCCGACATGTTCGATCATGCCGGCGAGCAGCGACTGGTTGTAAACATTCGTCGAGGAACGAACGCAGATTTCGCCGGCGAATCTCGGCGCCGCGAGATCATCATAGGCCGCAAGACCTTGAGGCGCGCCGCGCGCCTTGTCGTAAATGATGATCCGCGCGCGTTTCGACAGCGCCACCCATTCGTTTTCCGGATCGCGAAACTGCGCCGGCACGCGGTCGAGGATTGACTTGTCCCCTATCGGACGGAACACGCCGCGCTGTTCGGCGCGCCACAAAATGCCGGCGTCCGCCGTGATGAAAAGGTCGGCGGGACTGGCGTCAGCCTCACGCGCCAGGCGTTCGATCAGCGCGTCGCCGCCGGCTTCGATGATGTTGACGCGAATGCCGGTTTGCGCCGTGAACGCATCGTAGATCGCAAGATCGGAATCGTAATGGCGGGCTGAGTAGACGTTCACCTCGCCGGTGATCGGCGTTGACGCCTCAGATTGGCGTTCGGCGCCGCCGCGGCTGCAGGCGGCGACGAGAAGAAAAACCATCGCCGCAGACCATTGCGCGGCAAGAAGGACCGACTTTCGCATATCCCGACGCTACTGCGAATAATTATCAACCGCAATTGGCCGGCGCTGCGGCCCTAGGCCGCAAGGATGCGGATTTTTCCGTCGTCAAAGGCGATCCGCGCCGCTTTTCCGGGCTCGATGTGAGCCGCCGCAACGGCTTTCAGCAGCTCTTTTCCGCCAGGCGCGGCCAGCGTCACCGTCCAGAGCGGGCCGGTGAACCGGCAATCGACAACCCGCGAGGACGCCTTGTCGTCGGCCTCCGCGATCGCGCCGCCCTCATGCACCACGACAAAAGCCGCATCAGAAGGCCGCCTTTCCATCGCGATCGCCCCAAACGCCGTTTCGAGCCCCTTCTCGCCCGGCCGGCACGCAACGATCTGCGCGCCCGGAAAGACCGCGGCGGCCGCAACGGTTTTCGGCGCCTTGTAAAGTTGTTCGGGCGCGCCGGCTTCGACAATGCGCCCGGCGCGCATCACGGCGATCCTATCGCCGATTTCGACCGCTTCCGTCGGATCATGCGTGACCAGGATGACCGCTGTCGACCGCGCTTTCAGAATGCGCCGCATCTCGGCGCGCAAACGCTGGCGCAGCGTGACGTCGATGCTTGCAAAAGGCTCATCGAGCAACATCGCGCGCGGATGGCGCGCAAAGGCGCGCGCCAGCGCGACGCGCTGCTGTTGGCCGCCTGACAATTGGTGCGGATAGCGTCCCGACAAATCCGCGATGCCGACGGCGTCGAGCTCCGCCCTGACGCGCGCGGCGCGTTCGGAAGACGCAAGATGCTCGACGCCGAACGCGACGTTCTCCTCAACGCTCATATGCGGAAACAGAACGAAGTCCTGAAAGACGAATCCGATCGGACGCCGCTCAGGCGGCGTATGTTTTTGCGGCGTCGCAAGAACCACGCCGTCAAGTTCAACGGCGCCGTCCTGCAAGCGTTCAAGGCCGGCCGCGATCCGCAGCAATGTCGTCTTGCCGCAGCCCGACGGGCCGAACAGGGTGACGATTTCGCCGGGCGCAGCCTCAAGGTCAGCGCCGTCGACGACGAGGCCGGCGCCGAAACCGTGACGGATGTTTCTGAGGACGAGACCCATAAGCGCCTTCATCTCGCATCATCCGGCGACGAATGGTAGGGCTTGAAACTGCGGGCTTTGCAGAATCGAACGGGCGATGAGGATCGGCGGCGGGAACGGATTGACAGCGGCGACGGTCGCAGCGGCGCTTGTCGTCGGCGCGCCGGTTATCGCCGTCCTCGGGAGTCTGCTCGGCCCCTATGGCGATACGATACGCCATGTCGCCGAGACGGTCGGTGCGGATTACGTTCTCAACACGATCCTTCTTTGCGCGTCGGTCGGCGTTCTCACCGCGCTGATCGGCGGCGGCGCGGCGCTGTTGACGGCCGCCTGCGACTTTCCGCTGAGACGCTTCTTTTCCTTCGCGCTCGTCTTTCCCCTGGCGACGCCCGCCTATATCGCCGCCTACGCCTATGCCGATCTGCTTGGACCCTTCGGCGCGCTCGCGCCTGTCGCCGCGATCGCGCAGGCGATCGGCCTGCCGCCGATGAAAAGTCTTGCGGGCGCCGCGCTCGTCCTTTCCCTGACATTATTTCCCTATGTCTATCTGACGGCCCGCGCCGCTTTCGCATCGCAGTCATCGGCTCTGCTGGAGACCGCGCGCACGCTCGGCGCAAGGCCGCTTCGGGCGGTCATCGTTCTTCTCACGCCCCTCGCGCGCCCGGCGATCGCCGGCGGCGCAGCGCTCGCCATGATGGAAACGGCGGCGGAATTCGGCGTCGCCGATTATTTCGGCGTTGCGACGTTGAGCGTCGGCGTCTTCAGGACCTGGCACGCCTTCGGCGATTTGTCGGCCGCCTCGCAAGTCGCTTCAGGCCTGTTTCTCTTCTCGCTTCTGCTTGTGGCCTTTGAAGGCGCGACGCGCCGCGGCCGCGCGAGCCAGGCCCCGCGCGTTTCGCGCGACGCCCTGCGCATTCCCCTGAGCCGCGGCGCCGGTATGGCGGCGACATTGTTCTGCGCGCTGCTCGTCACAGGAGGCTTCCTCGCGCCGACCCTTGCGATCGCGATGAAGATCAATCCCGCCCTGCTGCCCATCGCTTTGCGCAATCTCGGCGCGACGCTCGCAAACAGCTTTTCCATCGCAACGCTCGGCGTTCTAGTCGCGCTCGCGCTTTCGCTCATCCTCGCCTACGCGGGGCGACAGGCGCGCAGCGCCGTTTTGAAAGCGGTTATCCGCATAGCGACGCTTGGATACGCTGTTCCCGGCGCGGTCATCGCGATCGGCATTCTCGCCGTCTTTTCGCTTTTCCGAGATCTGATCGGCCCGGCGACCTGGATCGGCGGCGGCGCGCTCGCGCTCGTCTACGCCTATTCCGTGCGATTCCTGACCGCCGGCTACAACGCTGCGTCCGGCGGTCTTGAAAGCGTCAATATCGGGATCGACGACGCTGCGCGCAGTCTCGGCGCATCAACGACGCGCATTGCGGCTGAAATCCATGCGCCGCTCATCCGGCGCGCGGCCCTTGCAGGCGCGACGATCGTCTTCGTCGACATCATCAAGGAATTGCCGGCGACCTTGATCCTCAGGCATTTCAATTTCGAAACGCTGGCGACCCGCGTCTATCGCCTTGCGGGCGACGAACGCCTCGCAGAAGCCGCGCCGGAAGCGCTCATCCTGATAGCGATCGGGGCGATCCCGATCATGCTTTTTCACGCTTTGGCGGAATTGCGAACGTCTTCAGTCGCGAAATGAGGCGTGCGCCGCCTCAATGCAATCGCAGATATAATGCGCCTGATCCGGCGTCAGATAGGGATGCATCGGCAGCGAGAGAATCTCATCGCAAAGACGCTCCGTCGCGCCCAGCGGCTCGGCCGGCGCAAATTTTTCAAAAGCCGGCATTTTGTGAAGCGGCGTCGAATAATAGATCGCCGTCGGGACGCCTTTCGCTTTAAGCGCGGCGGCGACGTCGCCGCGTCGCCGCGTCCTCACCGAATAATAACCGTAGCCGGATTGCGCGCCCTCAAGATGGCGCTGCGGAACGGCGAGATTGGCGAGCCGCCGGTCGTAAATCTCGGCGATCATCGTGCGCGCTTCGAGCTCCTCGTCGAAAATCGCGAGTTTTTCGAGAAGCACCGCCGCCTGAAAACTGTCCATGCGGCCGTTAAAGCCGACGCAAACGGAATTCTTGCGCGCTGAATCCGTGCCGTGCCAGCGGATCGACATCCATTGTTCGAGCGGCGCGAGATCCTGCGAAAGGATGGCCCCCGCGTCGCCATAAGCGCCGAGCGCCTTGCCCGGAAAGAAACTCGTCGCCGTCGCCGGCGCGAGATCGCCGACCCATTTTCCGTCAAGTCGGCCGCCGAAGCCTTGGGCGCCGTCGGCGAGCAGGAAAAGATTTTCGCGCCGCGCGATCTCTTTGAAGGCGCGATAATCGGCAGGCGAACCGAACAGATCGACAGGAATGACGGCCACTGGCCGCAACGCGCCGGTTTTCCTCACCTCGGCGATGCGCCGTTCGAGATCGGCGGGATCCATGTTGAAGGTCGCCGGATCGACATCGACGAAAACCGGCGTCGCGCCGGTCAGCAATACGGCGTTCGCCGTCGCGTTATAAGAAAAAGCGGGGATGAAAACCGCATCGCCCGTATCGACCCCGGCGGCGAGCAGCGGGATGATCAACGCCGCCGTGCCGCTGGCGCAAGCGACGGCGCCGGCGGCGCCTGTTTTTTCCGCGAGCAGCGCCTCAAGCTCTTCGATTTCAGGTCCCGCGATATACCGCCCGTGATCCAGCACGGCCTGCAGACGCGCCTCGATGCGGCCGCGAATGCGGCGCTGCTGCGCTTTCAGGTCAATGAAGGAAATTTCGCCGACATCGGTGTTTCCGGCGAGCATGAGATTGGCGACGCCGTTCATGCGATCATCCTGTCCGCCTCGCCGGCGATGGCGGCGAGCTCATTGCGTTTGATGTCAATCGCCGTCGCCCAGTCAATCGCTGCGCGTCCCGCCTTGCCGTCGACCATCGTCCGCGCGCCGTCGAGCGCGGAAGCGAAGAAGGCTTCAACGCTTTGCGCAAGCGGGTCCGCGAACGCCGCCGGCGCATTGGCGACGGCGACGGCGCCCGGATGCGGCGTCGAATCGACAACGCGCCGATTGATGAAATCAATCTCAATTTCGCCGTCATCATAGACGACGCGCAACAAGCGTCGGCGCGCGTCGGCGCGACGGCTTGCGATAAACGAACAGGTCCGGCCGCCGTCGAACTCAAGCGTCGCGATCGTTTCGTGCCGGTCGCCGCAGGCGGCGATCTTGCCCGGCCGCGCAAATCCGAAATAGCGCGCGATGTCGAGATCGTGGATCATCAGATCGAAGACGACCGAAACGTCTTCGCCGCGCCCCGACGGCGGGCCGCAACGCGATAATTCCAGCCGTTGAGGCGTCGCCTCGATCCGGGGCAGACCGAGCGCCGAGAGAATGAACCGCTCCTGATGTCCGACCTGCAGGACCGCGGAATTTCGCTCGGCCGTCGCGTTAAGGCTGTCCGCCTCGGCGACCGTCATGGCGAGCGGCTTTTCGACATAGACATGCCGGCCGGCGTCGAGCGCTTCCTTCGCAAGGCGAAAATGCGTCGGCGCCGGCGACGCGATCGCGATCGCATCGACCTCGTCGAGCAGGGCTGAAAATCCGGGGAAAGCCTTCGCGCCGAAGCGTTCAGCCAGAGATTGGGCGCGCGCCGCGTCGAGATCATAAACGCCGACAAGGTCCGCCCGCGCCGACGCGGCATGTTTCGCCGCATGAAAAGCGCCGAAAACTCCTGCGCCAACGACGCCTGTCTTCAGCCTTTTCGTCACGCTAACGCTCCGCCACCTGACCGTAATCGGCGTGACCATAGCGGCGTCCCCTTAATGGCGAAACGCCCCCGGGCTTTCAGACCTTCAAACTATGTTTCGGGCTATTTCAGCCTAATTATCAATAGGATCGCGATTCTTTTTCAGCTCATCAGCCAGCAGATAGGCGAGTTCGAGAGCCTGGGTCGCGTTAAGGCGCGGGTCGCAATGCGTTTTGTAGCGGTCGGCGAGGTCACTTTCGGAGATGTCCTGCATGCCGCCGAGGCATTCGGTCACGTTCTGGCCGGTCATTTCAAGATGAACGCCGCCCGGATGAGCCCCTTCCGCCCGGCAGATCGAGAAAAATGAATCGATTTCAGACCGGACATCGGAGAGCCTGCGGGTCTTCAGCCCGCTCTCGGCCATGATGGTGTTGCCGTGCATCGGGTCGCTCGACCAGACGACCGAGCGCCCCTCCGCCCGCACCTTGCGCACCAGCGCCGGCAGGCCCTTGTCGACTTTGGACGCGCCGAAACGCGCGATGAGGACGATGCGGCCCGGCGTGTTGGATGGGTTCAAGACATCCAGCAAGGCGATGAGCTCGTCGGGGGCCAGCGACGGCCCGCATTTGACGCCGATCGGATTGCCGACGCCGCGGCAGAACTCGACATGCGCGCCGTCGAGCTGGCGCGTGCGATCGCCGATCCAGATCATATGCGCCGAGGTGTCGTACCAATCCCCGCTCGTTGAATCGACGCGCGTCATCGCCTGTTCAAAACCGAGCAGCAGCGCTTCATGGCTGGTGTAGAAATCAACCTCGCTCACCGCACGCACTTGCTTGCCGGTGATGCCGCAGGCTTCCATGAAATTCAGCGCTTCGGAGATGCGGTCGGCGAGCGCGCGATAGCGCTCGGCCTGCGGATTGCCGGACACGAATTCCAGATTCCAGCGATGGACGTTGTGCAGATCCGCGTAACCGCCGCCGGCGAACGCGCGAATGAGGTTAAGCGTCGCGGCCGACTGGCCGTAAGCTTTCAACAATCGAGCGGGATCGGGCGTGCGCGCGCCGATCTCGAACTCCATGCCGTTGATATTGTCGCCGCGATAGCTCGGCAGCGTGACGCCGGCGATCGTTTCAGTCGGCGAAGAACGCGGCTTGGCGTACTGCCCGGCGATGCGGCCGATTTTGACGACGGGCATGCCGCCGCCGAAGGTGAGGGCGACGGACATCTGCAGCAGCACGCGAAACGTGTCGCGGATCGTGTTCGGATGGAATTCCTTGAAGCTTTCGGCGCAATCGCCGCCCTGCAGCAGGAAAGCGCGCCCTTCGGCGACGCGCGCCAGATCTTCCCGCAACGTGCGCGCCTCGCCGGCGAAAACGAGCGGCGGATAGCCGGAGAGTTCGGCCTCAACGGCCGCGAGGCCGGCGGGGTCCGGGTAGTCCGCCGGCATGTGCCGGGCGGGTTTCGTTCGCCAACTGTCAGGCGTCCAGCTCATCTCACCTCCAAAGAGCGGATTTCATAGGGCCCGGTTTTCGGCGCTGCAACATCGAAATCGACCCGGCCATTCAATCTTGATGCAGCCTGTCGCGCGCAGGCTCGGTTCAGGGGTCACATCCTGAATCCCGATCTGGTAGTAAGCAGCGACGAGCTAAGGAGCGCAGAATGAAACGAACGGCACTGATCGCAGGCGGGCTCTTCTTTGCGGCGACATTCGAGGTGGCGGCCCAGCGCGATTTCAGCACGGTTGAAATCACGACGACCGAAATCGCTCCCGGCGTGCACATGCTGCAAGGCGCAGGCGGGAATATGGGACTGTCAGTCGGGCCGGACGGCGCGTTTCTGGTCGACGACCAGTTTGCGCCCCTGTCGGAGAAAATCGCCGCAGCGATCGCGACAGTGAGCGATCAGCCGGTCAAATTTGTGGTGAACACCCACTGGCACGGCGATCATACCGGCGGCAACGAGGCGTTCAGCGGCAAGGGCGCGATGATCGTCGCGCATGACAATGTCAGGAAGCGCCTGAAAGAGGGCTTGAAGCGCGAGACAGGCGACACGCCGCCGGCCGCCGCGGAAGCCCTGCCGATCATCACTTTTTCCGACAGCGTCAGTTTCTACTGGAACGGCCAGAACATCAGCATCCGCCATCCCGCCCCGGCGCATACGGATGGCGACGCGGTGATACATTTCACGCCCGCCAATGTCGCGCATATGGGCGACACTTTCTTCAATGGCGGCTATCCCTATATTGATCTTGAATCCGGCGGCGATCTCGACGGCGTGATCGCCGTTCATGAAGCGACCCTCGCCTTCATTGACGATGAGACGAAAATCATTCCGGGGCACGGCCCGCTCGCGTCCAAGGCCGACCTTCAACGCTACGTCAACATGCTGAAAGACGTGCGCAAGCGCGTGCAGGCGTTGATCGACAGCGGCGCCGATGAGGAGGCCGCCGTGAAAGCCGACCCGCTAAAAGATCTCAACGCCGAGTGGGGAACGGGGTTCATCAAGGGCGACGTCATGACGCGCGCCGCCTATCGTTCCTTGACGCGCAAATGACGCCGCAAAGCCAAAAAGAAACGCCCGCGAAGGGGTGCGGGCGTTTCCATCGCAAGCTCGTTCAGGGCGAGCTTTTGTTATTTCTTACGACTTGATGGTCGCCTCGACCACCGTGTCGCCTTTGATGCGGCATTCAGCGACTTTCGCGTCGCCGCCGTCGACAGGAATAAGCTTCAGCTTCAGCGTGCGCAACGAGGCGCCCTTGAGGCTGACGAATTTGGCGCGGAACTGATCGGCCGGCGCAAGACCCTGGCTAGAAAGCTCGGATGCGCAAAGCGTGACCTGATCCTGCGTGGAGCTGGCGAAGGCGGGCGCGAGCCCAAGCGCGATCGCAGCGGCGGCCGAGGCGATAAGAAGGTTTTTCATGAGGAATTTTCCTTTTTAGGTTGGATACGAACGCGTTTTGGCTGTGTCTCTCTTCGTTGTGATCCTATTTACTATTGTTTTTTAAAGTGTCAAGATCATTTTTGTCGAGCAGCGAAAAATTTGCTAGATTGATTGCCGCAAAATGAGACCGCCGAGGGAAAATCGGCGGCGGCTTTGGGAAACGCCTTTAGAAAAGGGCTTTAATGTCAAGAACTTACAATCAGGAATGCGTCCTCGCCTACGCTTTCGACCTGCTTGGGGAGCGCTGGACATTCCTTATCATTCGCGAGCTGTTTCTCGGGCCGCGGCGCTTTGGCGACCTACATGCGGCGCTGCCCGGCATCGGCACCAACCTGCTCAGCAAGCGCCTGAAAGAACTCGAAGAAGCCGGCCTGGTCGCGGCGACGGGCGACGGCCACAACCGGTACCGCCTCACCGATTCGGGCGAGGCGCTGCGCCCCACCGCCCGCGAGCTGATGTTCTGGGCGATCGAATATTTCATGAACCGTCCGGAGCCTTCAGCGCCGAAAGAGTGCATTTTCTCAAACGATCTCGTCCCCGATTCCGTCGCGCTCGCGGTTGAGATGTTCGCGAATAAATGCGCTCTGCCGCATGCGAACTATGTCCTGCATCTCAAGATCGATGAAAATTCCTACACCTATTATTTCATGAACGGCGAAATGACCGCCCGACGCGGCGCTGACGCGCCTGCCGTTGCGCGGATCGAAACCGACGTTGCGACGCTCATGATGTCGATGCGCAGCGAAATTTATCTCGATGAGGCGCGCAAACGCTCGAAAATGTCGGGCGATTCAAGCGTGCTCGACCATTTCCTGTCGAGCTTCATGCCGGGCGCGGAAATCGCCTTCGAAGTCGCCGAGCTCATCAAACAACGAAAGCTCGAACGCGGCCTTTTGACTGATCGCGTCAAGAAAGCGAAGGCAATGGCGTAGCGCGCGTCTCGTCGAGATAGCGCGCTGACGCCGGCTTCACCGTTCCCGTTTCAAACTCGAACAACAGCGGATTGCCGGTCGGTATTTCAACATCGACGATTTTCTCGTCGGAAACCTTGAGCAGCAATTTGACGAGCGCGCGCAGGGAATTGCCGTGCGCCGCGATCAACAGGGATTCGCCGCCCTTCAAGCGCGGCGCGATTTCGCTTTCCCAGATCGGCGTCACCCGTTCGAGCGTCGTCTTCAACGATTCGGTCGACGGCAGATCATCGCCGAGCGCGGCGTAGCGCGGATCGCGCGCCGGGTTGAACGGATTGGCCGCATCGATCGGCGGCGGCGGCGTGTCATAGCTGCGCCGCCAGATCTTGACCTGCGCGTCGCCATGCTTTTGCGCCGTCTCTTTTTTATCGAGCCCGGTGAGCCCCCCGTAATGGCGCTCATTGAGTCGCCAGCTCTTGATGACGGGAAGCCACATCATGTCCATTTCATCGAGGGCGATATTGAGCGTGCGGATGGCGCGCTTTTGAACCGACGTGTAGGCGGCGGACCAGGGCGCGCCGGTTTTCTTCAACAGCGCGCCGGCTTTCTTCGCTTCCGCCCGCCCCTGCTCGGTCAGATCGACATCGACCCAGCCGGTGAACCGGTTCTGAAGGTTCCATTCGCTTTGTCCGTGGCGAATGAGCGCGAGATAAGCCATGGGCGATCCGTCCTTTGAGAATTCGATCGGAAGATTTTATGCGGGGTCGGTTCATAAGCCTGTGACACCCGATTGGCTACAGGCGAAAATGCGGTAAAAGGCGCCGATCGCAAGGAATGCACGATGTCGCGACCGCAAAAAATCGCTCTCGCCCTGCATGGCGGCGCCGGCGCGCGCGCCGGCCGGGATTATTCGCAGGCCGAAGCGCACCTCGCCGATCTTTGCGCAAAGGGCGAGGCGATGCTGAAGAACGGCGCGTCTGCGATCGATGTCGTCGAGGCGATGGTCGTCGAGATGGAGCAATCCGGCCTCTATGTCGCCGGGCGCGGATCGGCGGTGAACAAGGCCGGCTATGTCGAGCTTGACGCATCAATCATGGAAGGCGGCCTTCAGGGCGATGACGCGGCGGCCAGGCGCCGCGCCGGCGCCATCGCCGCCGTCGCGCATCTGAAATCGCCGATCAAGGCGGCGCGCCTCATCATGGAAACGACGCCGCATGTGATGCTCGCAGGACGCGGCGCTGAAAATTTCTGCAGATCGCAAGGAGCTGAATTCGTCGCCGACCCTGCGGCTTACTACACGGCCCCGATCGGCGTCACAAAAGACGAGATGCTGGAAAACGAACTCGGGCACGGCACAGTCGGCGCCGTCGCGCTCGATGCCAGCGGCCGCCTCGCCGCAGCGACATCGACGGGCGGCGTCTTCGGCAAGCTCGAAGGGCGCGTCGGCGACACGCCGCTGATCGGCGCCGGCACCTGGGCGGATGAATATGTCGCCGCGTCCTGCACGGGGCTTGGCGAATATTTCATTCTCGCCGGCGGCGCGCAGGACGTCGCGAGCCGCGTTCGTTATCAGGGCGCCGATCTCGCCCAGGCGGCGCAAGGCATGATCAAGGATGTGGCGAAACAGGGCGGCAATGGCGGCGTCATCGCCGTCTCGCGCGAGGGCGAGATCGCCTTCGCCTGGAATTCGGGCGGCATGAAGCGCGCCGGCGTCGGTCCCGATCTGCCGCTCTTTGCAGCGACTTTCTAGGCGCGGCGGGGCCGATGCGGCCAAGCGATCAACGCGAGCCGATCCGCGCCGGCGATGTCGTCACCGATGAAGCGGCGGAACGGATCTATCTAAGGCTCGTCAACCGAACATTGCCGCGGGCTGAATGGACCCATCCGGCGCATCTCGTCTTCGCAACCGTCCTGCTTGATCGCGTCGGCCTCGCGGCCGCGGAAGAAACGGCGCCCGGCCGCATTCGCGCCTATAACGAATCCGTCGGCGGCGTGAATGACGACAGCCAAGGGTATCATCACACGATCACGCTGTTCTTTCTGCGCCATATCGCAGCGTTTTTCGGCGCTGCGCCGCTTGACGGCGTCGGCGCGCGCGCAACGCGGCTTCTCGCCTCGCCGCTCGCCCTTCCCGATTATCCGCTGCGCTTCTATTCAAAAGAGCGGCTTTTTTCCGTCGACGCGCGCCGCAACTGGGCGGAGCCGGACCGAAACCCGACGGCCTAGTCGACGGCGAAAAGATCGCCGAAGAAGTCGCCCTCATTCCATGTCGGCGCCGCAGGCGCATCGGCGAGATCCCGCGCGACGCGATAATTCAACTCGGCGAAACGCGCGAGCGCCTCGTAATCGATCGGCAGAGAAATATCGTCCGACGGCCGATGATAATGATCGCGCAGGAAGCTCCGGAACGCTTTTTCACCGCCGTTTGAGAATCCCAGACGCAGGAATATGGCGGGCACGCCCGCCTTGACGAAGCTGTAGTGATCGGACCGGACGAAAAAATTCTCATCCGGCATCGGATCGGGCGCGAGCGCTATCCCCATCGCGCTCGCCGCTTTTTCAACCGTGGCGCCGATCGAAGACCGCTCAGCGCCGAAAGCGATGACGTCGGTGAAAGGGTAAAGCGCGACCGGCATGTCGATATTGATATTCGCGACCGCGCGTCGCTGCGGGAACGGCGTGTTGATCGTCATATATTGCGAGCCGAGAAGTCCTTTTTCCTCGGCGGTCAGGGCGACGAAGGCGACGGTTCGTTTCGGGCGAACGCCCGATTCCGTCATCATGCGCGCAGCCTCAAGCATGACGGCGACGCCGCTCGCATTGTCGATGGCGCCGTTATTGATCGCATCCTCGTCCGGCTTTGCGCGCGCCGTTACGCCGATATGATCGAGATGCGCGGTCATGATGACGACTTCTCTTGAAAGGCGGCGATCGGACCCGCGAATGACGCCGATGACGTTTGCGCTTGTCGTGTCGGAAAGGATCGATCGTCCGGAAATCGCCGCTTTCTTTTCCAGCGCGAATCCGGCCGGCGCGCCCTCGCCCTTCGCCTCTTTAGCAAGCAGCGCGTCATAGTCGACACGCTCCCCTGAAAACATCTTGCGCGCGCCTTCCTCGCTCATCGTCGCCACGGCGGCGACATCGGGCGCGGCGACGAAGGGGCGACCGTCTGGTCCGAAAAAAGTCATGCCGGCCGAGCGTGCGCCGCTGATGATGCGCGGCCATTTGTTTTTGGCGATCTCGGACCGCGTCGGCATCGCGAGAAAACCGACGGCGCCGCGCGCGGCCGCGTCGCTCAGCTTGACCTCGCCCTTTGAGTAAAAGGCGCGCTTTTCCGTATTCATCCTGGGCGGCGCGCCGTCGAAGACGACGACTATTTTGCCTTTGACGTCGATCCCGGCGTAATCGTCTACGCCGTCCTCAGGCGCGGTGACGCCGTAGCCCGCATAAACGAGCGGCGCGTCGACGCCATAACCGGACCGCTTGTAGGAGCGGGCGGAAATGTAGTCTTCAAGATGAACAAGATCGATGGCGGCGCCCTTCGGCGATGAAACGGAGAAACGCGCGCCTTCAATATCGCGCACCGAGCTGCGAAGCTTGATGTGCTGGCGCCAGCCGCCCGGTCGCGGCGGCCTGAGGCCCAATTCTTTCATGCGCTCGATGACGTACTCGGCGGCGGCGTCATAACCGTCGGAGCCGGTCTCGCGGCCTTCGCGAGCGTCTTCGGCGAGATAGGCGACATCGGCGCGAATGCGATCCTGCGAAAGATCGGATGCGCCGCGCGCATCGACAACGCCGAGGAGAACGGCGAAGAAAATCGCAGCGCTGGTGAAATTGACCCGCCCGCCCATGACGACGCTCCCGTACCGTCGGGATATTAGGCCCTCC
This sequence comes from uncultured Alphaproteobacteria bacterium, assembly GCA_937895955.1. GTDB lineage: Bacteria > Pseudomonadota > Alphaproteobacteria > Caulobacterales > Parvularculaceae > Amphiplicatus. Next base: position 17,533 of record CALAZI010000205.1, read on the forward strand.
CGGCGGCGGCCCGGTCAACCGATCACGCGCGATTATTCGGCGCTGCGATCAGAGTTTGCGTTCAATCGCATTGCCTTCGCCCATCAGCACGACCGTCGGCTTGCAGTCTTTCGCTTCTTCGGCGGGCATTTGGGCGTAGGCGGCTATGATGACGATGTCGCCGACGGCGGCGCGCCGCGCGGCGGCGCCGTTGAGCATGAATTCGCGCGAGCCGCGCTCGGCCGGCAAGGCGTAGGTTGTAAGCCGCTCGCCATTGGTGACGTTCCAGACGGCGACCTGCTCGTGCGGAAGGATGTTCGCCGCGTCGAGTATATCCGCGTCGATCGCGATCGAGCCTTCATAATGAAGGTCGGTCATGGTCAGCCGGGCGCGGTGAATCTTCGATTTCAGCATGGTCAAAAGCACGAAATCCCTCCATCTCGTGTCGGCGGAAGGCTCACGGCCTCGCCTAGGACGCGGCTCCCATATATGCTCTTGGTGAGTACAATCAAGGCCGGTCTGGCCGGACGCATCATGGCGGTCCAGAATTGGCTTTCAGATTGAGCGGAAGGTCGAGGAAAGACGCATGCCCAGATCACCCGGCGGAGCATTCATTGCGGCGTTGGCGTTTGCCGGCGCGCTTTGCGGCTTGACGAGCGACGCCGCCGAACAAAAGCGCACGCATCAGCTTCAACTCGGTCTCGGCTTCGCCGCGCCTTTCAACATGGAAGAGCCGTTTCTAGATCTTGCAAAAACAAGGAGCGCAACTTGGGAATTCGGCGTCGGCAAAGGACAACGCCTCGCCGCCGCCAAAGCGCTTGAAGCGGGTTATCTGGATCCAGCAACCTATATGCCCACGAAGAAGAGTCGCGAAACGAGCTATGCGGCCGTCGCGGTCTTTATGCCGAACGCGGATCGTTATTCTTCCTATTACGCCGGCGATTACGTGCTCGACTGGGACGGCGAAGCCTATGGCTTCATGCAGCGTTGGCCGAAATCGTTTGAGCGCCGCCGAACCGATAACTCGGTGGAATATTCGATGCCGAAGGCGGGAGCTAAAGGAGGGGCGCTTCGCTTTTCGGGCGTTGGCGACGGCTTCACGAGTTTCCGTCTTTACCGGAAAGAAAACGCGGCGCGGCTCGCCCGGGGAGAACTATGGAACCCGGATTTCATCAATTACGTTCGCCGTTACGACATCCTTCGCACAATGGATCTGCAATCCACGAACAACACCGTCATTCGGCGCTACGACCAGATCGCCAATCTCAACGAGCCATGGGGACAGGGCGGCGGCGCGACATGGCCTGAAGCTCCGTTTTACAGCATCCCCTATGAGATCTTGTTCAATCTAGGCGTCACGGCGGATGTCAAATTGTGGATGACTCTTCCGCCGCAGATCGGCGCGCCGATCAGCCCCGCCGATCCGTCCCTGCGCCAGGATAACCGGCCTTTTCGCATCAGCGGCAAGAAAGTCGGCGATCACGCCGCCGCGCATGTCAAAGAAACGCTCGCCAGCCCCGAATGGGAGAAATTCGCGACGGCGTTCGCCGATCGCTATGTCGCCTCGAAATACCCCCTCACCCGTCCGCTTTATCTCGAAGTCGGCAACGAGATCTGGAACAACGCGGGCGGATTTTACGTTTCGACAAATTACGCTGCCGGCATCGGCCGCGGGATCAACCCGAAATGGGGCATCGGTCAGGGATACGGCGTGCTGATCGGGCGTTACATGATGGCGCTCGAAACCGAATTCGCGCGCCGGAAAATCCGGCCGAATATCATCTACGTCGTCGCCAGCCACACCGCCAATCCGTGGCGGACGAAGGCGGCGCTGGAAGGCCTCTCCGCCTATCTCGTTCAAAACGGCGTTGATGCGGCGCGCTATCTCGACATGACCGGCGTCGCCGCCACGAATTATTACGGACACTTCAATGAAATGTCGAAGGCGATGTTCGGCGTTTCCAAGCCTCAGCTTTACGCTCCGCTCTGGATCGAGGAAATCAAGAAGGATCCTGACGCCTTTGCGCGGCGGATTGAAACTCTGCTCACCGATGGTCCGAAAACCGTCAAGGCGAACGGCCCATGGATCGTTGCGCGATGGAAAGAGCATAAGACCTTGGCTGAGCGCGCCGGCAGTCATTTCATCGGCGGCTATGAAGGCGGCAGCCATCTTACGGCGCCGAAGGAACTTGTTCGCTCGAAAATATTTCTCGACTGGTGGCTCGCCTGGCTTTGGAGCGACGCCGGCGCTGATGTCGGGCGTCGGATCAATCAGGAAATCATTGACGCATTCCCCGGAACGATCGTCTCAAATTACAAAAGCATCGGCACGCTCGGGCCGGATGCGCCGTGGAATGACGGCCATTACTCGAAACCGACGCCGATGATGGATATGTGGGATGAATTCGCGAAACAGGTCCCGGCCAGGTGACGAATCGTCAAGCAATTGAATATCGGTCGCTTTCGCGGGTTTGCCCGACCGTCTTCAGAAGAGTAGACTGACGCATCGCTACGGGGGTCGCCATGAATTCGTCATTCGTCGTTCGACTGTGGGCCGTCGCCGGGGCCGCGTTTCTTTCAATCAGCGGCGCAAACGCGCAATCGAACGAAAACGGCTACGGCGCCGATCCCGACGGCGACACCAATCCGGCGACGCTGACGCGCGCGGTCGCCAATATCGGCGCAACGGATGTCCGGCTCGATCCGCGCTTTACGATCGTGACGTTCGAACCCCCGCCAGGCGCGCACAACAAACCTATCAAGGATTTTCTCGCGCCCCGCTACGGCGTCGGTTTTTCAAAAGGCCTGCGCTGGCAGATCTGCGACGACCAGCGTTATTATCAATATGACAGCCTTTGCACCTATATCAGGCCGCCATCCGGCTCCTACGCCGCCTATTATCGCGACGACCAGAAACGGCCGCTGCATGTGACTTTCGATAAAGGGCCGGTTTGCGGCGTCGTTCTCTCGGTCTATCCGCCGGGCGGCAAGGAAGGCGAAATCTTCAAGGTCACGCTCGACGCCAAAAAAGAAGACGGCTCATCGGCGGGAAAGGCGAAAGTCGAATTCGCCTGGACGCAGGACACGTTCCGCTGGCGCGTCATGGCGGGCGGCTTCTTCCTCAAGGCCCCGGCGGCGAGCATGGACGTCACTGTCGCGCGCGCGAAGGATCAGGGCGACGTCTATCAGTTCCTGATCGACGATCTCGCTTATGTGACGGAAAATTGCGAAGAAGTCTTCGAACAAATTCGCGATGTCGCGGGATTTGTCGTATCGGACGACGGCGATATTGAGGC
>CALAZI010000206.1 GCA_937895955.1 uncultured Alphaproteobacteria bacterium
CCGGCGGTCCCGGCGACGCCTGAAGGCTTCGCCTATGGCGGCGGCGGCTTCCTCGTCGGCTACATCATCCCGTCGATCCTGTTCGGATTGCTTGGCGCGATGTTCGGCGGCGGAAGGCGGTACGCGTGAGGCTAGACAGGCAGTTTTTCATCGGCTCAACCGCTTTTATGCTTTTAGGTTGCACGACGATGGATTCGATCCAATCCGGCGCGCCAAGTTATATCGTCGAATATGCAGGAGTAGAACGCGACGAATTGTTGAAATGCGTTGCTGAACGGCTCGACGGGAAGTCCGCTTACATCAATCGCCGAGTCGACAGTGCAGAATATGCCTCAATCGAGTCCTACTCTCCGGCTTATTTGCCGGCGGGGGGAGTATTGGTGGAAGGCGGTGCAGTCCCTTATTTCGCAACGAGATTCTATTCTGATCGTGTCGAGATTTACGGCAGGTATAATGTTTGGGGCGACCACGGAAAAAACGTCATCCCGATAGTCAATGATTGCGTATCGTCGTTGGGCGGAACCAGTTCTGAAAGAACCGCTGAAAAGTAGCTCACGGTTATCTTGTATATTCGCTAGGGCAAATTAATTTCGCCGCCAAGCATTTGTAAGAGATTGATCCTATCGTCGGCAAAGATTCGGGTCAATTCGGTGATGCGTCGGGTCGTCAGTTCCGGCCGCTCGCGCATCTGGAAATTCGACTTCACGCGATCGCGTAATGATTTGGGAACCAGCATTCGCCGCATAAACGTCGCGACCGGATTGCCGACGATCAGCGAATAGCCCGGAAATTTCCGGATGCGTTCGGCGGAAACATTTTGCGCGTCAAGATCCTCTTTCCAGGCGACATCGCCTTCGGCGCCAAGAAACGCTGCGATGCGTTTCAATTCCGCGTCCTTGTTTTTCGTCATCGCCTCAAACATCACCGGCAGGATGCGCTCCTTGCCGAAGCGCCGAACCCAAGGCTCAAGCTGGTAGGCGTAGCGCGAATAGGCGATGAGTTCGGGGTGCTGATCGATCGCCTTGTCGATCGGGCAGGCGATGACGCCCTGCGTCCATTCGTGGATGTAATGCGAGATGAGCCGGTCGACCGGATCGCGCATCACATAGATGAATTTTGCGTCTGGAATGAGCGCCGCAAGCCGGTCGACCGTGTTCGGATAAGTCGGCAGTTTCGTATAATGCGTTGAGGATTCACCCTTGATCGCGCCTGCGGGCGCATTCTTGAAAAGCCCGCGATACCAAGCCTCGCCTTTCGCGTAGATAGCGTCGTCGGAAAAGAAATTCGGCTCTTTCGGTTCCGACATGAAGAATTGCGGTTGCGCGGCGAGTTGCGCGTGCAAGGTTGAGGTGCCGCATTTCATCGCGCCGATAATGACGAAGTCGGGGAGGCTCATTCCGGCGCTCTCCTGTCGCCCAAAGGATCGCGCCAGTTCATCCATTGATCAGAACCCTGATTTTCACACAGAAGCGGCGGCGGCTTGCCGAAGAGCGAGCGCAAGCGCGCCACGCCGCGCCCGGCGAGCCACATCAGATTGGCCGCAAGAAGCCCGAGCGGTCCGTACGCCTTGCGGAAATACCGCGTCCTCGCCGCGTAATAATAGGCGGGCGGGCGTTTCTTCGCCTTCATCGATGATTTGACC
>CALAZI010000207.1 GCA_937895955.1 uncultured Alphaproteobacteria bacterium
CTCATCCTTTTCTTCTCTTATCGCGCCATCTGGGCGAACACCGAACACTAGGACGCGATGCGAATGCGATGAAAAAGCCCCGGCGCGCCAAAGCTGGTGAAACCGGGAACTGGCAAGCAACCCGATGCCGGCACCGGCGGGTCGATTTTAAAGCTTCTCAGACAACGGTTTAGAGAATTCTCGAACGAGCCCCGAACTTCTGCGAAGAAATGCACCCGGGCGCCGTTCTGGCGCTTAACGGAACTACCAATAGTATTAACCGCCGCATCACTGACCGATCCGGCTAAGTCGCGGGCCGCATGAACGATAAATCCGCCATAGACTTTTCTAATTCGCGATGAATAGCGGCTGCTGCTTTGGGGCGCCGTGCTCCACTTCTCTTGCGCTGAGCCCTGCGCGGCGCTTTTTGATCAGCCAGAGACCCAACTTTTTCTGTTGCCCTCCCGCCAAAACAGTCGCCGGTAAGCCGCTCAATCGCGCGTAATTCTGCGCGTTCTTCCGGGCTGCAAAATGAAATCGCAGATCCTGCGGCTCCGGCGCGCGCTGTCCGGCCGATCCGGTGCACATAGGTTTCCGGCACGTTCGGCAGATCGAAATTGATGACATGGGAGACGCCGTGAATATCAATGCCCCGCGCCGCAATGTCGGTCGCGACAAGAATGCGGACATCGCCCGATTTGAAGGCCTTTAGGGCGCGTTCGCGCTGGCCCTGGCTGCGATCGCCGTGAATCGCCTGGGCTGAAAGGCCAGCGCCGTTCAGGCTATTCATGATTTTATCGGCGCCGTGTTTGGTACGCGAAAAAACGAGTCCGCTCTTAAAGGCCCCGCCGCCTGCAATTTTCACCAAGGCGCCAATTTTCTCAGGCTTGGTGATGAACATGACGGATTGTTCGATTTTCGGCGGCGCCTGACGCTTCATTTCTATGTGGACCGGCGCCCGAAGAAGCGCATTTGCAAGACGCTCCATTTCTCGCGGCATGGTCGCCGAGAAGAAGAGGCTTTGACGATCTTTGGGCAGCTTCAAAGTGATGGAGCGGATTGCATGAATAAAGCCCATATCGAGCATCTGATCGACTTCATCGAGGACGAAATATTCAATGGCGTTAAGTGAAACGGCGCCCTGATTCACCAAGTCTTCAAGACGGCCGGGTGTGGCGACAAGAATGTCAATGCCGCGCCGGATCATTAATTTCTGCTGGTTGATCGGCGCGCCGCCAATCACGAGCCCGGCGCGCAGCCCTGTCAATGCGCCATAGGCGGCGGCGCGATCCTTGACTTGACCGGCTAGCTCCCGGGTCGGCGTGAGGATCAGCGCGCGCGGACTCAAGAGCTTTGCCTTGCGAGGAGTTTCAAAAAGCCGGTGCAGAAGCGGCAGGGTGAAGGCTGCGGTCTTGCCGGAGCCGGTCTGGGCGATGCCCAGAAGGTCGTGGCCTGCAAGGAGCAAGGGAATCGCCTCCGCCTGGATCGGCGTTGGCTTTTCGTGGCCTTCCTGGGCAAGCGCTGTCAGAAGCGGCTTTGCAAGGCCGAGTTCGTTAAAAGTATTCACAAGATATCTTTCTGGGCGCCGCGCGTCGCTTTTCAAATGCGCGCGAAAACAGCGTCCGGGTTCAATAGGAGAACCCGCGTGTCTGGGTGCCCGATTGTAAGGGTAATGGCCGGAAGGAGATAATCGCCACAGGGGCGAGCCCCGCTACACGCGGCCGATGCCCTACATATGGCGCAGCTTGGGGTTAATAGCAAGTGAAGTTGGAAGTGGAGAGCTGATGGGATCCAATACGATTTTGTCGATAAAATCGGAAAGTGCTTGTATTAATCGCATATAAGGCCCACTCCTTGAGAACGCCATGATTGAAGGCCGTCTATTAGGCCTCTGAAGCAAGCTTCTTATTCTCCTCCAAACATTGGCGGAATTTTTCAGTGTCCGGAATTATCCGGGCGCTAACGCCTGATTGAAAGGAAAATACAAAATGGCGACCGGTACAGTTAAGTGGTACAATCCGCAAAAAGGGTTTGGTTTTATCGCGCCGGAAGATGGCGGCAAGGACGTCTTCGTTCACGCCACAGCGCTTGAAGCGGCCGGAATTCGCGGCCTCAACGATGGCCAGCAAGTGTCCTATGAATTGCAGGAAGAGCGCGGGAAGACCTCTGCGGCGCAACTCAAAATCAGCGGGTAATTAATGCTCCGGGCGCGGAGCGCATGAAGCCTCCGCGTCCCGATTTTTGAAAGGCGCCGCATGACTACACCATCCCGTGGCAAATCTCCGATAGACCGACAAGAAAGGCGGGAACGCGCTCAAAAAGCTGCGTTGACTGAACTTGAAGCTCAGGCCGAATGCCAGCGTGAGAACTCAGATAAGCTGCGCAAACTACGGTTAGAAAAAACCAAGGGGAACGCGCTCAACTTTAAATCGTGGCGAGAGCTGCAATCTTAACGGCCGAAAGTTCTCTATTCACGCAATCACTGTAGCGTCTAACAATACTTAATGCGGTTCAATATCATGTTTTAATAAGTGAAGGGAGTTTGATTTGAATAAGAAAGGCAATCCAACGGAACGCAGAATAATTCGTGAAATGGATAAAAAAGCGGCTCTATTAGAAGTCGAGAAGGATCGAAAAGCGACATTGAAGAAAACCGAAAGACTCCGCGCTCTTCGGCTAGAGAAAGAGGCGGCGGCACGCGCTGCCCAAGATGCTAAGCCGAAAAAACCTGAAAAAAAGAAAGCGTCGAGGAAAAAGCTTCCAGATTGGCAGCGTGAATAATGGCTAAGGAAGAGCTGCTTGAATTCGACGGCGATGTCACGGAAACTCTTCCCGATGGAAACTATCGAGTAAAATTGGACAATGGTCATGAATTACTGGCGTATGCGGGCGGTAAGATGCGCAAGCATCGAATCAAAACGCTTGCAGGGGACCGAGTGACGGTCGAAATGTCCGCCTACGATCTGACAAAGGGGCGAATCACGTTTCGCCACAAGCCTGAGGGCGCCGGGTCGACGTCGCCGAAAAAAAGAAGCGTCTATCGGCCTCGCGGGCGCCGCTAGATCAGGCGATTAATCCGCTCATCTGTAGACTCCAAGTCGACACTCTAGCAGTTTGCGTACCATAAGCGCGCGTGTTTGGGCCGGATTTTTTATTTCCAAAAAATCCGAGTAGGTTATCTGTTTAAGAGTCCTTTTGGATCTATCCGGAATTCCATAAAATTCCGTACAAAAATAAGTTCTCTATTTTAATTTTATCCATTGTAATTCTGATCCACGGCGCCTACTTAATTAATCGCACCAGCAAATCATTGCCGTGCAAAATGAAAGTCAAATAAAATGTTTAAGAAAAGCGATAATTCAGGCGATAAGACTCCGAAGCAGGAAAACAAGGATCACGTGGCCAAAGTGGAAGCAACGGCCGACCAGCCTGCGCCAACGGCGGAAAAAACGGCTGCGCCTGAGAGCGAAGACAAAAAATCATAAAACGCCCTGCGGAGGGGGCTTTTCCCTCTCCGCGACTGCCCGACCAAATTTCGTTCATCGGTAAATGGGCTTTTTCTTATGCGCGCGCCCGTAGTCCATTCGCGGATCAATTTTCACTACCCTTTTTCTCTAAAGGGCGTCGAAACAGTTCAGCCGGCCGGATTTTACAGTATTGAAACCCGTGCCCGATTTTATTGGACATTTCCCTTCTCCTGGAAAAAAACGACTAAAACAACCATCCGCCTCCACATTCGGTCGGGACTTGAAGGCCGGTTGCAGGAATGCGAGCTGGATCCAAGGGATCTGTTTAGTGCATTAGAAAAAGACCGGATGCTCGCCGCAGCTTAGTCAGTTTTTTCATTGAGCCGCTTAATAACGGTCTTTAGATGTCTTTTGCGCGGTCTTATGCTCACCATAGCGCAGGCGAGAGCTGATCACCATATTCTGATCAGGTGACTATCTGCGCTTTCATCTTCCTAATTTCAAAAGCGGAAAATTCCAGTGAAAAGTCATTTTTTGAAATATTTACACGCCGCGGCGCTGTGCATGGCGATTACATTTGCATTTCCATTGACGCCCACCATGGGTTTTTCCGCAAATGCGCAATCGCGCAGCTACGATCCGCCCGCTAACGCACAGAAGAAGAGCTATGGCGGAGGCTGGGAGTGCGACCAGGGCTTTCAGGAGAAAGCGGGCGCCTGTGTTGCCGTCGTCGTTCCTAATAATGCTTATGCTACGAATTCTTCCTACGGCCGCGCCTGGGAATGCCGTCGCGGCTTTCGCCGTTTGGAGGAGATGTGCGCTGAAATCAGCGTGCCGGCGAACGCTCACCTAACATCCTTTGGCGATCAATGGAGCTGCAACCGGGGATACCGGAAGACCGAAGAGACTTGCGTTGCAATCAAAGTTCCGACAAACGGCTACCTTTCCGACACAAGTTATGGAGAGGGTTGGGCTTGCGACCGAGGTTTTCGCGCAAGCGATGGAGATTGCGCTCCAATCATCATTCCCGCCAACGCGTTCGCGACAAATACGGATTATGGCCGCGGATGGGAATGTGTACATGGCTATCGCGAAGCCGACAACGAATGTAAGGCCATCATTGCGCCGACGAATGGATTTGTTGTGGTCTCAAACTATGGGAATGGTTGGGAATGCGACCGCGGATTTCGAGCGACAGAATCCGCTTGCATCAAGGTGAATGTGCCTGAGCATGGGTTTTTGACAGGAACCGCCTATGGTCCCGGCTGGACATGCGAAAGAGGGTTTAGGGTGAACGGGGCGAGCTGTGTCGCCATCATTGTTCCAGAGAACGCCCATCTCGATTATTCAGGCAATGATTGGGAGTGCGATCGTCCATTTACAAATCGTGGCGGCCAATGTGTTGCGGCCTGAAAAGCTCATGCTATGGAATAAATGATATTGTCCGCCGTCAGCAATTGAGGGACATTTGACGGGCTGAGGCCAAGGGCGAATTGGTTCCATCTTTTGCACAGGAATGGCGCGCCGGGGCTTTTTGGTTTTACGGCGGATAATATCTCGCAATTGCGCGCGGGCGGCGTAAAATGGCTGAGGAGGCGAAGCAAATGAACGACGACCCTGCGCCCATCTCAAGCGCCGT
>CALAZI010000208.1 GCA_937895955.1 uncultured Alphaproteobacteria bacterium
CGGATGAAATTGCCGACGCCGCGCACGCCCGGCCAGTCGACCGAAGGCGCGAATTGGGCGGGAGCGGCGGGATCGATCTTGTGCAGCCGGATCGCGGCCTCGCTGATGATCAGGAGTTGGCGCTCGATTGCGCTGCGCGGCTGCGTGTCAGGGCGAAGCGCGTCGTCCGCACCGCCCGCGTCTTTCAACCAGACGTCTATGAGGTCGATTGCGCGAATGATGTCGTGAAAGGCGCCGACAAGCCGCTCAGAAGACATGCGCCGCATCCCGCTCGATAGACTGGCGCAGGGCCGGTTTCCTCACCGGGGCGATCACAATATCGACGGTCAACCCGTCGAAAGCGTCCTCAAGGATTGTTTGCAGCGCGCCGAGGTCGAACAAGCTAAGCGATGCGCCCGTCGCCGGCGTCAACATGACATCGATGTCGCTGGTCGCCGTCGCGCCGCCGCGGGCGACAGACCCGAAGAGCGCCGCATGCGCGATGCCGCGCGCTTCAAGCTGCGGCTGGATGCGTCTTAAAATCGACAGTGCGGCGTTGCGATCCATCCCGTCTCAATAACCCTGAATGGTTTCTAACGCAAAAACGGCTCGTCGAAACTGCGCAATTTCCGCGAATGCAAGGCGCCGGCGTCCGCTTCAGCGCGCAACAGATCGATGGCGCGAAGCCCGATCTCCAGATGCTGCGCGACGCGCGCCTGATAGAAGGCGTCGGCCATGCCGGGGAGCTTGATCTCGCCGTGGAGCGGCCGGTCGGAGACGCATAAAAGCGTGCCGTAGGGGACGCGATAACGGAAACCGTTCGCGGCGATGGTCGCCGATTCCATGTCGATCGCGATCGCGCGCGATTGGTTCAGCCTGACCGCGATCTTTTCGAAATTAAGCTCCCAGTTCCGGTCGCCGGTCGTGACGACCGTGCCGGTTCTGAGATGCTCTTTCAGACGTCCTTCGGGGATGTCCGCGACATCGGCGACGGCTTTCGTCATGGCCAATTGCACCTCGGCGATCGTCGGCAAGGGGATCGAGGGCGGCAGCGCGTCGTCAAGCACATTGTCCTCGCGGAGATAGGCGTGCGCGAGGACATAGTCGCCCAAACGCTGCGTGCGGCGCAGGCCGCCGCAATGGCCGATCATCAGCCAGACATGGGGCCGCAAGACCGCGAGATGATCGGTGATCGTTTTCGCGTTGGAGGGGCCGACGCCGATATTGACGAGCGTGACGCCGGAATGTCCTTTGCGGACGAAATGATAGGCGGGCATTTGCGGTTGTTTCGCCAAAGGCGGTTTTGAGGGACCGGTTCCTTTCAGCGTGACGCGGTCGCCGGGTTCTATGAGCGCGTCGATTTCCCCCGCCTCGACAAGCGCTTTCCCGTGTTCGACGAATTCGTCGACATAGCGCTGATAGTTCGTAAACAGAATGAAATTCTGAAAGTGTTCGGGCCGCGTCGCGGTGTAATGCTGGATGCGGTGGAGCGAATAGTCGGTCCGCTCCGCGGTGAAGAGCGACAGGGGGAGCGCGCCGCCGCGCTCCAGGATCATGCCGCCGTCGACGATGACGTCATTCGTCGCGATGAGGTTCGGCATGTAAAAGAAATGCTGCAATTCCTCGCGCTGTTGCGGCGTCAGCGACGCCGTCGCCTGTTCAAGCGCAAAGGTGAGAGGGATCGGCGTTCGGGAGCGGCCGACGTAAAGCTTCGCCTCGAAACTCTCGCTGATCCGCGTCAGCTGATCGGTGAGATAATTGGCGAAAAGTTTCGGCGCGGTGATTTCGGCGCCGTGCAGGCTTGTCGCGGCGATGCGCCCGAGCGCGAGGCTTCCCGTCTGGATCGAGCGTTCGGCGGGCACTTCCGCGCAGAGATAGGGATAGGTCGGCGCGTCATAGGCGCCGGTTTTCAGCTTGCCGGCCGCGTAGTCTGAGAAGCGCTTTTCAACCGCGCCGACCGCCTCATCATAGAGCGCGATCAACCGCTCAACCGCCGCCTTCGGGCTTGCGCAGAATTTAAGATCGTCGGCGGGGGCGGCTGTCGGCGGCTTGTGGCTCATTCGGTTCCCTGTTCTTGTTGTTATTGGGCGGGGAGAATAGCGGCATTCTCGACAGGCGCCAGAGCGGGCTTTGTCAACCGAAAGGGTGCGCCAGACGCGCGGCGACGCGCTGCGCGAAAATCGCGGCGGCGTCGCGCGCCGGCCTTTCGCCCGGCGCCGGCGGCTTGGCGCCGCGGCGGCGCAAAAACCCGTTCGCAAGCCGCAGTCGCGCTTCGTTGAGCGAGGCCTTGCTGCGCCAGGTGATCGAGAAGGACACGGAGGCCGCTTCGCCGTTTTTCACCCAGTGCGGCGCCTTGACCGGCGCGTAGAGCGCGTCGCCCGGACCGAGATCGTAAGCCGTCATATGCGCGTCGAAATCGGGCCGATGTCTCAAATTCCGGTGCGCGGCGCCCAGATGATAAAGCTCGTGCCCTTCGTCGCTGACAATGCCGGCGTCGCCCGAATAGAGATGAAAGCGTTTCGTCCCGGCGATCTGCATCAGGATGTTGTGTTCAGGGTCCATGTGAAACGGCGTCACGGCGCCCGGCGATGAAATGAAAATGAAGCCGAGCCTTTTCTCCATGCGGCCGGTCGCCGGCAGGATGACGGGCTCGATTTCCGCAAGGCATTCTTCAAGCAGCGCGGCGTAGCGCGGATCCCGCCCGACATTCTTCAGCGCGACCCATGAGCCGCATTCGCCGATGCGTCTGATCGCATCGACGGCCGAAAGGCCGGTTTTCCGCGCATCATCCGGGTTCTGATCGACGGGCGCGTCGCCGACGCCGCACTCGATCGCGCTTTCAGGAAGCCGCGCGGCGAGATCGGCGAGCGCCTCAATCGACAGGAGCGGGTGGCCGGCGAGACGATGCTTCAAGCGGAACGCCCGGCCCGGATAGGCGCGCGCGGCGTCGGCGGAAACCGGCTCAAAGATCGTCATCGGCCGCCGCCGGTTTTTTCTTCAGCCGCGCGCGAAACGCCTCGCCGGCGCGCTCCATGATCATCAACAGGCGAAACAGCGCGCGCATCCGGCGGCGACGGCCGCTGATATTGAGCGCGGCGATCGCGCGCCGCTCGCGCCAGAGCGTGTTGATCATCGAATGATCGCGGCTCGCGCAGGAATCGATGAAGGAGAGGCCCTCGCGCCCTTCGAGCGCGCGCATCATCTCGATCTCAAGCAGCACGCCCGGCGAATATTTCGCGAAATCCTCGTCATAGGCGATCTTGAAGGAATAGCCGGCGCCGCCTTCGACGAAATTGACGATCGCCGCGATGACGCGGCCGTCGAGCGTCAGGCGGTGAAAATCGAGCGTTCCGGCCTGATGCGCGCGGCTGACGGCGTCGACGAAAAACCGCCGCCCTTCAGCGGATGAGGCGAGCGCCGTCGCCGCGCCGCCTTTCCATCCCGCGGCCTCGATCAGCAGGAATTCATTCGCCCATAATTCGGCGTCGCCTTCCGCCGCCAGCGTTTCAAGCGCCAGCGCGCCCTGATCTTCAAGCCGCGCGCGAACCCGTCGAAGCTCCTTGCGCTTTTTCGGCTTGAACGCCGCCTTGAGATGCGCGGCCGCATCATAATCGCCGTTGAGCCGCGCGCGTTCATAGCGCGCCGAGATCGCCGCGCGGCGCGCGCTTGAATGCGCCGCCGCGCGCGCGGCGGCGAACAAGGGCCCTTCGGCGTCGAGATGGCGCAGCCGCAAGAACGCCCCCTCGCCCTCGACGAGATCGAAGAGCGCCCTGAATGCGTCCGCCTCGCGCCCGCGACGAATGAGCGGCGCGGCGAAGAAGCAATGCTCATGCATCCAGGTCGCGAGATAGCGCACGGGAAGTTTTGAATAGCCGCGCGCCGGCGCGACGGGAGCAAGCGCGATCAGCCGCCCGCGCTCATCGCGCACGATGGCGAGACGAACCTCGTCATCCGCGAACGCCTCGAAGGCCGGGATCAACAAAGCGGGCGAGTAGAACGGATTGGATTCGACCGCGTCGGCGGCGAGGTCGCGCCAATCGTCCTCGATCGCCGCGGCGTCGCGCGGACGCAGGAACGACGCGGCTACGGCGAAGGGGGCTGTGACGACGACGCCGTCTTTCGGCCGCCCCTTATTCCCTTCACGCGCCAGTTCGGCCGTCATCAATCGACGCCTCAACGTCCTGTCCCATTATAGAACGCCGGCGCGGCCCGGCGAAGCGGTCCGCGCGGCGATTTTTCAGGGTTTTGCGAGTTTCAGGCCGCGTTTTCGCCGCCAAGGATGTCGCGCTTGCCGGCGTGGTTCGCCGCGCCGACGACGCCTTCGTCCTCCATCCGCTCAATCAGCGTCGCGGCGCGATTATAGCCGATCTGCAAGCGCCGCTGGATGTAGGAGGTCGACGCCTTGCGGTCTCTGAGGACGATCGCGACCGCCTTGTCGTACAGCGCGTCGCCCGAGGAGGTGTTGCCGCCGATATCGAGCCCGTCGAGCGCGCCGATATCGTCGTCCTCGCGCAGTTCCGTGACTTCCTGAACGTAAGAGGGCGAGCCCTGCTTCTTCAGGAAGGCGACGACTTTTTCGACTTCGTCGTCGGAAACGAACGCGCCGTGAACGCGGCGAATGCGCCCGCCGCCCGCCATATGCAACATGTCGCCCATGCCGAGCAATTGTTCCGCGCCCTGTTCGCCGAGAATGGTGCGGCTGTCGATTTTCGACGTCACCTGGAAGGAAATCCGGGTCGGGAAGTTCGCCTTGATCGTGCCGGTGATGACGTCGACGGAGGGGCGCTGCGTCGCCATGATGAGATGAATGCCGGCGGCGCGCGCCATCTGCGCAAGGCGCTGCACCATGCCTTCGATGTCCTTGCCGGCGACCATCATGAGATCGGCGACTTCGTCAATCACGACGACGACGAACGGCATCGCTTCATATTCAAGCTCTTCCGTCTCGTAGATCGGCTCGCCGGTTTGCTCGTCATAACCGGTGTGAACGCGGCGGGTCAGCGTCTCGCCGTTTTCTTCCGCTTCGGCGATGCGCTGGTTGAAGCCCTCGATATTGCGGACGCCGACTTTCGACATCCGCCGATAGCGCTCCTCCATCTCGCGGACGGTCCATTTGAGCGCGACGACGGCTTTCTTCGGATCGGTGACGACCGGCGCCAGAAGATGCGGAATCCCTTCGTAGACGGACAGTTCGAGCATTTTCGGATCGATCATGATCATTTTGCAGTCGTCCGGCGAGAGCCGGTAGAGCAGCGACAGGATCATCGTGTTGATGCCGACCGATTTGCCCGATCCCGTGGTGCCGGCGATCAGCAGATGCGGCATGCGCGCGAGATCGGCGTAGACGGGCTCTCCGCCGATCGATTTGCCGAGCGCCAAGGTCAGATCGCCGCGGCTGTTTTCAAATTCGCCGGCGCCCAGAAGTTCGCGGATATAGACGGTTTCGCGGTCGAGATTGGGAAGCTCGATGCCGATGACGTTGCGGCCTGGCACGACGGCGACGCGCGCGGCGACGGCGCTCATCGAACGGGCGATATCGTCGGCGAGGCCGATGACGCGCGATGATTTGACGCCCGCCGCCGGCTCAAGCTCGTACAGCGTGACGACAGGCCCCGGCCGCACGGCGATAATCTCGCCCTTCACGCCGAAATCGGCGAGGACGTTTTCAAGCATGCGCGCATTCTGTTCGAGCTGTTCGTCGGATGCGACGCGCGCCTTTCTGACTTCCGGTTTTGCAAGAAGGCCGAGCGCCGGCAGCTCGTAGGAGCCCGGCTTGAACACCGGCAATTCGGGCTGCGCCTCACGCGCCTCTCGCTTGCCGGGCTTTTTCGTTTCCGTCTTGCGGATGATGTTGCGCTTGCGGGGCGCGGCGACAAGCGGCGGCTCGCCCTCATACTCGTCGTCATCCTCATTGGCGTCGTAGGCTTCATAGTCATCGTCAAGATCGCCGGTTTCCGCCGCCGCGTCCTCGCGCGACATGGCGTCGAGCCGGCGCGCGATGAAGGCGCGCGCTTCAGCGCCAAGCGCTTCAATCTCGACGATCGCGGCTTCAAGGCGCGCCAAGGTCAGCCCGCACGCCGCGAGATAAAGCGAAGCGCCGAGCGCAAAGAGAATAACGCCGGCGATGACGGAAGCGGCCGGCAGTCGCGCCAGCGCCGCAACGCCCGCCGCGCCGGCGCCGATCCAGTCGCCGACAAGCCCGCCAAGCCCGACCATGAAGGGCCAGCCGGCCGGCGTCGGCGCGAGCGCGAGCGCGCCGGCGATGAGGGCGAAGGAAATCGGACCGATGATGAAGCGGATGACGACATCGAGCGGGGTTTTTTCTTCCGGCACGTATTCGGCGCCGCGCGCCGCGGCGACGGCGCCCCAGATGACGAGCGGGGGAACGGCGAGAAGGCTCGCCCCGCCGATCGCCTGCAGCAGGAAATCGGCGATGATCGCGCCGAGCGGCCCCATCCAGTTCTCAACGCCGCGCGGCGTCGCGTTCGACAAGGAAGGATCGCTGATAGAAAAAGTCGCGAGCGCCAGCGTCAGCCAAAGGCCGATCGCGATCATCGCCGCGCCGCCCGAACGCGCCAGCGCCTCGCGCCGCCAGGCGTCGAAACGCTCGGCGAAAGTCGGTTTGCGGCGGCGTCGCGAAGTCCTGATCATCGTCTCGTCTTTTCGTCGCGGGAACGGGTTTCGGCGGCGCAGGAGCCGCCGCATGCGATCATGCCATGCGCGTTTTCGGAAAGGGTTAACAAGCGTTAACGACTTCGCTCAGCGCGCAGCGAATTCCGGATAGGCCTCAAGACCAAGCTCGGAGCGGTCAAGGCCGAGCAATTCCTGTTCAGGACCGACGCGCGCGCCGATCGAATATTTGAGCATGACCCACAACAGCGCGCTCATGCCGAAAGCGAAGGCGCCGACCATGACGACGCCGACGATTTGCCCGCCGAGCGAGGCGTCCGGGTTCGTCCATGCCGCGATCAGCGTTCCCCAGACGCCGCAGAATAGATGCGCCGGGATCGCGCCGACGACGTCGTCGATCTTCAGCCGGTCGAGGATCGGCACGCCGACCGTCACGATGACGCCGCCCATCGCGCCGATCAGCACCGCCTGCCAGATCGCCGGCGTCAAGGGCTCGGCGGTGATCGAGACAAGCCCGCCGATGGCCCCGTTCAACACGATGGTGAGATCGACGCGCTTATAGATGAGCGACGTCATGACGATGGCGGCGAACACGCCGCCCGCCGCCGCCATATTCGTATTGACGATCACCGTCGCCACCGAAATCGCGTCGACGACGGTTCCGACGGCGAGCTGCGAGCCGGCGTTGAAGCCGAACCAGCCGAACCAGAGAATGAACGCGCCGAGCGTCGACATCGGGATGTTCGAGCCCGGCATCGGCGTCACGCGCCGCCCGTCGAATTTGCCGCGACGCGGTCCGATGACGAGCGCGCCGGCGAGCGCCGCCCATCCGCCGGTCGAATGAACGAGCGTCGCGCCGGCGAAGTCGGAAAAGCGCCATTGCGCGTCGAGATATCCCTTGCCCCAATCCCAGGAGGCGACGATCGGATAGATGAGGCCGGTGAGCGCGGCCGTGAAAAGGATGAAAGCGCTCAATTTGACGCGCTCAGCGAGCGCGCCCGAGACGATCGACGCCGCCGTCGCCACGAAGACAAGCTGGAAAAAGAAATCCGCGCCCGACGCGACGCCCTTGCCGACAGGGTCGATGTCGCTCGGCGACCAGAGCGAGAAGGAGCCGAGAAAGCCGCCGGGCTCGACGCCGTAAATCAGATGATAGCCGACCAGCCAGACCATTATTGAGGCGACGGCGTAGGCGGCGACGTTTTTAAGGCAGATCGAGGCGGCGTTTTTCGACCGGACGAGGCCGACCTCAAGCATGCAAAAGCCCGCCGCCATGAACATCACCACGATGCCGCAGAAAAAGAGCAGCATCGTGTTGAAGACGAAAATCGACGTTTCGCTCGCTGGCGCGATTTCCTGCGCGAAAGCGACGCCCGGCGCGAGCGCGAAAAAAATTGCTAGCGGCGTGCGTATTCGCTTCATCTAAGACGGACCCCTGCGACCAGCCGGACCAACGACCGGCGAGGTTTCCCTTACGCTGTTTCGGCGCGCGCGAAACAGCGCCCGCCTGTTCGGGGCCGATCGCCGCAGCGCCTTTCACCCCTATGGACGCCGCCGCGCGGCCTGTAGAGAGTGGGGCGATGGGATCGACACTTGATTTCGACGTCATCATTATCGGCGGCGGCCTCGCCGGCGGCCTCGCCGCTCTCGCGCTTGGCGGCGAGGGGTTTTCCGTCGCGCTGATTGACGCGGAAGACCCGGCGACGATGCAGGGACTTCAATTCGACGGCCGGACGACGGCGATCGCCTATGCCGCCGCGCGCGTCTTCAAGCGTCTCGGCGCATGGCGCGCCGTTGAGGATGACGCCGAACCGATCCGCGACATTCTCGTCACCGACGGGCGCGCCGGATCGGCGCTGCAAGGCGGGACGTCATCGGCCTTTCATCTTCATTTCGACAGCGCCGAGCTTGAGAACGGCGAACCGCTCGGCTTCATTGTTGAAAACCGGCATCTGCGCATTGCGTTGTTTGAGGCGCTGTCGCGCGCGACGAACGTTACGCTTTTCGCGCCGGCGAAGCGCGTTTCAACGGACAACGGCGCGGCGGCGGCGAGAGTGACGCTCGCCGACGGGCGTCGCCTTTCCGCAGCGCTAGCCGTCGCCGCCGACGGCCGGTTTTCGCCCTCGCGCAGCGAGGCGGGGATTAAGGTCAATCGCTGGTCCTATCCGCAGACGGGCATTGTCGCGACGATCGCCCATGAGCGCGCGCATGAGGGACTGGCGCAGGAATTCTTTCTGCCCGCCGGTCCCTTCGCCATCCTGCCGATGACGCCCGACCGCGAAGGCGGTCGGATCAAAAACTATCGGTCGAACATCGTGTGGACGGAAGCGCGCGCCGCAGCGCCCGCTTATCTGGCGCTTGACGAGGCGCGCTTCATCGACGCGCTCGCCGCGCGGGTCGGCGATCATCTCGGCGCGCTTCGCCTTGACGGCCCGCGCTGGTCCTATCCCCTCGCCTTTCATCTGGCGCAGACCTATGTCGCGCCGCGCCTTGCGCTGATCGGCGACGCCGCGCACGCCATCCATCCGATCGCCGGCCAGGGATACAATCTCGGCGTCAAGGACATCGCCGCGCTTGCCGATACGCTCGCCGAGGCGCGCAGTCTCGGCCTCGACATCGGGTCATTGTCGACGCTTCAGAATTACCAGCGCTGGCGACGTTTCGATTCCGCTGCGCTCGCGCTTGGCGGCGACGCGCTGGTGAGGCTTTTCTCGAATGATGTCGGACCGCTCCGGATCGCGCGCGACATCGGCATGGGCGCCGTCAACGCCGTCGCGCCGCTGCGCCGGATGTTCATGAAAGAGGCTGGCGCCGATCTCGGACGGCTGCCGTCGCTGATGGCGCCGATGTCCTAACCCTTCAGGACAAGCTCGCGGCCGCGCTGTTCGACGCTTTCAAGCTGGGACAGAAAACTCATGCCCAGCAGATTCACCCCGAGCTGTTCGTCGGGAAGGATGAACGCCCTCACGTTTTCAACGCGAATGCCGTCAATCTCAATCAGGTCGATGTCGATCAGCGCCGCTTTCGTTTCGCCGTTCGCCGTCCTGACGGGGTGCTTGTAGTCAGCCCAGGAGACCTGGATGAAGGCGGCGCGCGCATCCGACTCGCGCAGCGCGACGAAGCTCGCCCCCGTATCGACAAGGAATGAGGCGGGTCGCGAATTGACCGCCGCCGTCACGAAATATTGGTGGTTCGGGCCCGCTGAAAGGCGAACCTCGCGTCCGAAACGCGCGCTGCTCGCCGCCGCGCCGGGCGCCGCCGACATCGCCGTCGCGATGACCGATCCCGTTTCGGCCGCCTGTTCCCTCATAGGCGCGGTCGTCGGCTGCGCCGCTTCGAAATGTTTCACGACCGCAACCGTCGAGCCGATAAAGGCCGCCGCCGCCAACACTTCCATCCGCATGCGCATTCACCTTCCGCCAGAAGCCGAAGCCTCGCATGCTGAAGGTTAAAGTTTGGGCGGAAAGTTTGGTAAACGCGCGCTGAATGTCAGCGTGAAAATCCAAGCACGTCCGCCATCGAATATAGTCCCGGCGGCTTGCCGATCGCCCATTTCGCGGCGGCGACGGCGCCCTTGGCGAAAAGCCCGCGATCGATCGCGCGATGAGACAGGGTCAGCGTTTCCTCAGCGCCGGCGAACATCACGTCATGATCGCCGATAATGCCGCCGCCGCGGATGACGGCGAAACCGATCGCGCCTTGGGGCCGCGCGCCGACCGCGCCGTCGCGCGCGCGTATTTCATTGCCTTCAAGCGCGACGCCGCGCCCGTCCGCAACGGCGCGGCCGAGCAAAAGGGCGGTGCCGGACGGCGCGTCGATCTTGGCGCGGTGATGCGCCTCGACGATCTCGATGTCGTAATCGGGACCAAGGCGCTGCGCCGCTTCGCGCGCCAACGCCGCCAGCAGATTGACGCCGAGCGACATGTTGCCGGATTTGACGATGGCGGCCCGCCGGGCGAGCGCGGCGATTTCCTCTTCCTGCTCGGCGGCGAAGCCGGTCGTGCCGATAATGTGCGGGACGCCGGCCTCGGCGGCGAGGCGCGCATTGGAAAGGCTCGCCGCAGGGGCGGTGAAATCAATGAGCGCGTCCGCGCGGGCGATCTGTTTTTCAGGTCCCGCCTCGATCGCGACGCCGAGGCTGTCGAGACCGGCGAGCGGGCCGAGATCCTTGCCCACCGCTTCATGACCGGGACGCTCGAAGCCGCCGGCGATCGAAACGCCCGGCGTCGAGAGCGCTTCCTTGATCACCGCCCGACCCATCTTGCCGGCGGCGCCGGCGACCAGCAATTTCACATTCGCCATTGTCTCATCCTAGCTGACGCCGCGCGCGGCCGCCGCGTCGCGATCGATTTTTTCATCCGTATCGGGATTATCAGGCGAGGCGGCGGATTGATCGCTCGCCGCCGCTTCACCCGGCGAGGCCTCCTCAATGTCAGGCTCGTTCGCCGCGCCTTCTTGCGCGGAAGCGGGCGGCGCGAGCCGCGCCATCGCCGCGGCGTCGACGCCGGGCGGCGGCGCTTCGATCGGCGGCGGCGCGAGGCGCCCCGATTCCATATATTCGAGAATGAGGCGGCGCCATCCGTCGCTGGTGATGCGCCTGAAATCATCGGCGCTCATCGCCGCGTCGCGCGGCGCCGTTGCGGCGAGATCGAGCCAGGCGCGGGCGGCGACCGGCCCGTTCAACGCCTCTTGCGCCGCCGCCATGGCGCGCAGCGCGCGCGGGCTCGCCTGCGAGGCGACAAGCGTTTCCAGCTCCTCCCGCGCCGCGCCCGCCTCGCCGCGCAAGAGCGCCGCTCTTGCCCGCGCAAAGGCGGCTTCCGGCGCATCGGGTTTTTTCATCGCAAGCCGGTCGAGCGCCGCGGCGCGCGCCGCGTCGATTTCATCTGAAAAAATCTCTTCGAGCGCATCGACAAGCGAGGGCGCCGGCGCGATTGAAAACGCCTCGTAAAGACGGCTCGCCGCTTTTTTACGGTCATCCGCCGCCAGCAGGCGCGCGGCGATGACGGCGGCGGGCGCAAGCCCGGCGGCGCGTTTCAACGCCGCCTCCGCATCGGCGAGCGCGCGCGCCTTATCGCCCGCCGCCGCGGCGCCATAGGCGCTCGCCGCAAAGGCGGCGGCGACGCCTCTTTCGGCGACCTCGCGATCGATCGTCTTCGCCTGCTGCGCCGCGCTCAACGCCTCGCGCGCGCCGTCATAATCGGCGCGCTCAAGCCGCAAGGACAACAGCGCGTTAAACGCCCAGCGCGCCTGCGGCCGCAGCGCCTGCGCGCGCGCCGCGAAGCCTTCCGCAGCGGTCTTGTCGCCGTTGCGCAAGGCGCGCGCATAAAGCCCGCGCAACGCCAGAAACTCCGTCTCCGGAGCGTCGAGAAGGCCGGCGAGCGCCTCGCCCGCCGCGGCGTCGTCGCCGGAAAGATGCGCGGCCTGCGCCGCGATCAGTTTTGCGACGGGCGCTTCTTTCAGCGTGCGCGCGGCGATCGTCGCTTCGCGCTTCGCCGCGGCGCCGTCGCCCAAAGCGATCGCTTCGAGCCCGCGCGTAATCGCGGCGAGGCCCTTTTCGCGCCGCTCGATCTCGCGCCTTGCGCGCGCGGTTTTCGGCGCGACGGCGAAATCCTTGATGACCGAAATCGCAAGCGCGAGAAGCGTGAGCGCGATCAGGGCGGCGACGATCGCCGCGCCGACCGGCAAATCCGCGCGCCAGCCGAACGCTTCAACCCCGATCGGATTCTTGAGCGTGGCGAAAAGCGTGAGAACGGCGGCGAAAAAAACGACCCAGCTAAAAAAAATCAGTATGCGTATCATAAGCGCGCCGCCTGCGTTTCGGCGATCAACGCCCGCCGCATGTCGGCGAGTGCGCGCGTCGCAGCGACATGAGCCTCGGCGCGTTCGATCCAGGCCGCAAAGGGCGCGCGCGCGACCGCATCAAGCGTTGAAAGGCTTTCAGACGCCTCTGCGACATCGCCGCGCGCGAGCGCGTCTTGCGCGCGCGAAAGCGCGGCGACGGCGCCGTCGCCCGTCCGCGGCCCGGCCGGGCGCAAATTCACCAGCGCGGCGAGATTGGCGGCGAGCTTTTGCAAGGGGCCTTTCGCCCCGGCGCGATAGGAAATTTCAAGCGCCTCGCGGAACGGCGCTTCGAAAGCCGCCTTCAGATCGTCAATTGTCGGCAAGCCCTCATCGGCGTAGGGGGCGAGCGCCGCAACGCCGCCGGCATGCGCGGCATAGGCGTCATATTCCGCGCGATAGGACGCGCCCGACAGCGCCCTGTCGGCGAGCGCGGAAAAGAGGACGGCCGTTTGCGCGCGGCGCGCCCCCGGCGCGCCTTCCGCCTGAAGCCGCGCAAGCTCGCCTCGAAGCGCCGCGATTTCCGCGGCATGACGCTCCGCCTGCTGACGATGTTCGGAGAGGCTTCCTTCAAGCCGCGCGATTTCAAGCGCGGCGCTCGGGTCCGGCCCCGGCGCGGCGACAGATTCGCCAATCGGCGCCGGCGTCGGCGCGCGCGCCGCAATCGCATTGGCGGCGGCGACGTCTTCGAGCGTGTCGAGCGCGGCTTCCGGTTTTGAAAGATCGATCTCGGCGGGCGGCTTGGACAACGCCTTCGCCGCCTCTTTCGCGGCCTTTTGAAGATCGTCATTGGCGCCGGGCGCCGGCGGCGGCGGCAAATCGCTGATTGTTCCGGGCGCCGGCGCCATCGCGCCCTCAAAGGTTTTCGCGCCTTCCTTCATGATGTCTGCGGCGCTGTTGAAAATCTTGTCGGGCGCGGTCGACGGCGCGGCGCGCGGCGGCGCCGAGGACGGGATTTCAAGCGTCAGCGGTTCAGGCGGCGCGGCCTCGCCCGCCGGCGCTGCGACTGCCGCATCCGCAGATCCTTTGGCGAGTTCCTTGCGCGCAAGCAGCACGCCGGCGAGGACGACAACGGCCAGCGCCGCGCCGCTCGCGATCAGCAGCATGCGGCGGCCGACGGGTTTTTTCGTCGTTGTCTCGATCGTCGGCGCAACGGACGGTTCGACAAGCTCCGATTCAACGTCGATCGGCGCGGCGGCGGCGTCTTCATCCCGTTCGTCTGGGTTCATTTCGAACTCTCA
>CALAZI010000209.1 GCA_937895955.1 uncultured Alphaproteobacteria bacterium
TCGCCGCTCGGGCGCGTTTATCTTCTCGTCGGGGCGACGGTCGGCTATTTCGCCTGAGCTTTGCGCTACCGCCACCTTCCTTCATCCCAGTACCATCCGCGGCTCGTATGAATCCAGCGGCCGGGAGTCCAGATCTTGCCGGGCGGCGGATTGCGATCCCAATATCCATCGACCCAGACATATTGAAAGCCTGTCCAGCGCCAAAAGCCGCCGATCCAGATCGCGCCGACAACGGGTCTGGGCGGGATCGGAATACGCCTAGGCGGCGGCGGCGCCCGATCGATATAAACAATTCCGAGCCTAAGCGAAGGCGGGCCGTGTCTGTAATTGGAATGAACCCAACACCCGCTGGTCGCTGCGACGGCGACACCGGCGCCAGCGAGCATGAAAAGACGACGTCGCGTCACCATTGATCGACTCCGTATGACAGGCGACGAAATAATCGCCGCTCTAGGGCGTCGCGCATTGATCGACATCAAATTACTTGCAGACGGTTTCGAGGTTCAATTTTTGCTGGCGGCGCCGGCCGCCTCAATCGCCCAGAGGACGATGTCGCGCTGGACTGATCCAAGCCCGGAATTCAATGCTTTCGCCGCCGCGCCGGGCGTGTCGTCGCCGACCGGCTCCGTCGCTTCAAAAAGACGCGAGGCGTAGACCTTGCTGCGCCCATTGGTGAGGCGCACGAAGATGGCGACGTCCGCAGTTCTTCCCCCCTCTTCAAGGATCGTCAGCCGACGGATATCCGTCTGAAGGACATAGGTCGAGGCTGGAAGCGTGACTTTATTTCCGACGCCCTTGATGACGCCGGCGTTCTCAAAGCTCCGCAGCAAGGCGACGCCGAACAGCCGTGGCGCGCGATCAACCCATTGGCCGCCGGCGAAATACTCGATACGGGATGGCTCGCTCGATATTGCTATTTTCGCGGTGTCGAAGGCGAGCGTGGCTCCGGGTTCGTCTATCCCGAGCGTCCACGCAACCGGCGCATGATCGAAATTTGCAAACGAAACATCCGTCACTTCATAGCGCGCTGAAGGCGGCGCCGCTTCCGGCAGCACCGACACGCAAGCCTGCAGCAGAATGGAGCCAAGAGCGAGGAGGAATTTTCTCATTTTTGACTCTCGTAAAGCGGTGTTGACTCGCCAAGCAAATAGCCGCGCGGATCGCGATCGATTTCGCGCAGCACCT
>CALAZI010000210.1 GCA_937895955.1 uncultured Alphaproteobacteria bacterium
CGATGAAGCCCTCATCGGTCCGGTTCATCTCTGCGAGGAAGTCGCCGCCCTCGTCGGTGATGAAGGAGGAGCCGTAGAAGATCTGTCCTTCCTCGTCGCCGATGCGGTTCGACGCGCCGACGGAAATGACGTTCGACACGGAATGCCCGATCATTGCGCGCCGCCAGCGGGACTGCGTGTCAAGGCCGGGATTTTCCGGCTCGGAACCGATGGCGGTCGGATAGAAAAGAACTTCAGCGCCCATCAGCGTCATCGCGCGCGCCGCTTCCGGGAACCACTGGTCCCAGCATACGCCGACGCCGATGCGGCCGAACTTGGTTTTCCAGACTTTGAAACCCGTATTGCCGGGGCGGAAATAGAATTTCTCTTCATAGCCAGGCCCATCGGGAATGTGGCTCTTGCGGTAGAGCCCCATGATGTCGCCGCCGGCGTCGATCATGACGAGCGAATTATAATATTCCTGACCGTCGCGCTCGAAGATCGAAACCGGAATGGCGACGTTCAACTCCTTCGCCAGCGCCGCCATTGCGGCGACGCATGGATGCTCGCGCCAGGGATAGGCTTCCCGGAACCATTCCGTTTCCTCCCGCTTGCAGAAATAGGGCCCCTGGAACAGTTCAGGCGGCAGGATGACTTGAGCGCCGTCCTTCGCCGCGGCGCGAATGAGCCGTTCGACCGTCCTGATATTCGCTTTCATGTCGGGACCGAAGGCGGCCTGAAGGGCGGCGACGCGCATGGTGCGGGGCATCGGGCGAACACTCCATGAAAGCTCGTATGGCCGCGCTGAGGCTTAGGAGCGCAGGCCGGAAGTTGCAAGATGAGAATGGCGGCGAACGCGCTATCCCTTGAGCGCGGCGCGCAGGTTGCCCGTCAGCGCGCGCGCATCGCGCGCAATGTCCGACAGGCTCTTGCCCGGCTTGAAGAGATTGGAGCCAGCGCCGAAACCGTCAGCGCCCGCCTTGACGTAGTCCGACATGTTGTCGGCGTTGACGCCGCCGACGACGAACAGTTTCGCCTCGCGCGGCAGCACGGCGCGGATCGCCCTCACGGCGGCCGGGGCGGCGAGTTCCGCCGGAAAAAACTTCAATCCGTCAGCGCCCGCCTGCAGGGCCGCAAACGCTTCGCTGGGCGTGAAAAAACCGGGCAGGGAGAGGAGATCGCGCTTTTTTGTTTCGGCGATGACGGCGGCGTCCGTGTTCGGAGAGATGATGACTTCTCCGCCTGCGGATTTGACGCGGGCGACGTCTTCAGGCGCGATCACCGTTCCGGCCCCGATCAGCGCCCCCTGAAGCGCGCAATTCGCGATCGCCTCGATCGAGGCGAACGGATCGGGAGAATTCAGCGTGACTTCGATAATGCGCACGCCGGCGTCATAAAGCGTTCGGGCGACATCGGCCGCTTCATCGGCGCGCACGCCGCGCAAAACGGCGAACAAGGGCATTTCTGCGCAGCAGGCGGCGAGTTTGTTCATTCCTGATTCATCCACGGGCGGGACAGGGGATCGATGATTTTCGATCGCATGCAAACATATAATATTATATCGCCGTCCTGGGGAATACCCGCGAACGCGATTGGTCCGCCCTGCATGGCGGCGTTGACGCGCGGGGACGGACAACCGAAGTTGCGCGCTGACCGAAGCGGAGCGCCCCATGTCCAAACTCGATATCTACTGGTCTTTCCGCAGCCCCTATTCCTATCTCGCTGTCGGACGCCTCGCCGATATCGTCCGCGATTACGACATCACCTACGAATTCCGTTTCGTGCGTCCGCTCGCCATGCGCGAGCCGACCTTTTTCGAACGGAACCGTCCGCAATGGATGCCCTATCTCTTCAAGGACATTCTGCGCGAGAGCGCGCGGCTCGGCGTCGTCTTCGCCTTTCCGCGCCCCGATCCGATCGCGATGGATATCGGTTCGGGCAAGGTCGACGCCGAACAGCCGTTGATGAGCCGGCTGATGGGGCTCGGGATCGCCGCGGAGGAAACGCAGAGGAGAGGGCTTGAATTCGCCCGAGCGGTTTCACGGCGCATCTGGGGCGGAACCGAAAACTGGCATGAGGGCGATCATCTGGCGCGCGCGGCGGAAGAGGCGGGTCTCTCGCTCGCCGCGCTCGAAGCTTTCGCGCGCGAAAATCCGGACAAGGTTGACGCCGCCATCAGGCGCAATGAGGAAGCGCAGATGGCGCAGCATTGGGGCGTTCCCCTGATGGTGCTTGATGACGAGCCCTTCTTCGGTCAGGACAGGCTCGACAGCCTCGTGTGGCGGCTCGATCAGAAGAATTTGCGGAAGACATGAAAGACACGCTCGAAATCAGCGGTTTCGCCGCGCCCGGCTATGAAAGCGTCATCGACGCTTTCGCGCTCAATTTTGACCGCGGCGATGAACTCGGCGCGCGCTTTTCCGCCTATCAAGCGGGCGCGCTTGTTGTCGATCTCTGGGCCGGCTGGACGGATCGCGACCGAACGCGGCCATGGACGAAGGAAACGCTGAGCGGAATTTTTTCGAGCGGCAAGGCGGCGATGGCCGCGCTCGTCGCTGAAGCGGTGAGCGCCGGCGCGCTCGATTACGAAAAGCGAATTGCGCAGTACTGGCCGGAATTCGGCGCCGCGGGGAAGGGCGAGATCACGCTCGCCATGGCGCTCTCGCATCAGGCGGGGCTTTGCGGCTTTCCGGATGAAATCCCGCCCGAAGAATGGATCGACCATGATGCGATCGCCGCGCGCCTCGCCGCCATGGCGCCGTTGTGGAAGCCGGGTTCGGCGCCCGGCTATCATCCGCAGACGATCGGCTTCATCGTCAATGAGGTTTTGCGCCGCGCCGCCGGGAAAACGGTCGGCGCCATGCTGCGCGAGAAGGCGTTCGACATTCATTGCGGCATGAAGGCGGATGAAACGGCGCGCGTCGCCTATATGCCGAAACCGCCCTCGGCCCCCGTTCATCGCGACAGCGAGCTGACGAAGATCGCGTTCCTGAAACCATGGTCGGCGGCGGGAAAGGTCGCGCGCGAGGACTGGATGGCGGCGGAAATTCCCGCCTCAAACATGCATGCGACGGCCGAAGCGCTCGCCGCTATCGTTCATCCGCTCGCCAATGACGGCGTCGACGTCAAGGGCGCGCGCCTCATCGATCCGAAAGTCGTCGGCGCCGCGCTGAAAACCCAGATCAGCGGCGATGATCTTGTCCTGCCGTTTCATCTCGACTGGACGGCGGGCCTCATGAGAAACACCAACGGCCATTTCGGCCCGAGCCCGACAGCGTTCGGCCATGCCGGCTTCGGCGGGTCGGCGGCGATGATCGATCCGGCGAAGAAAATCTCCGCCGGCTATGTCATGAACAAGATGTCGCCCTCGCTCGCCGGCGATGCGCGCGCCGTCGCATTGTTTGCGGCGCTTGATGAGGCGGCGCGGCGCTGACAACCATCTCCGTTCATCCCGGCGAAAGCCGGGGTGAGCGGAACCGGAAAACTCAAAACCTGACGCTCGCCTCCAACGTCACAAAGGCGGGTTTTGTCGCCGGATCGAACGCTTCGCCGAGACGATGGGCGTCCAGCGTCTCGCGGACGGCGCCGAGTTTCTGCGCCCGCGAATACCGCCCATAGGCGTTGAACGCGACAGGGGCGCCGGCGATTTCAAGATTTGCAATGTCGCGTGTTTGCAGCGTGCGCGACTGCGTCACGTCGAAAGGCGCGAAATGCGGCTCGCGCTCTTCGGCGGCGGCGGGCGCTGCGCCGGCAAGCGCGCCGGCGCAAATCAGGATTTTCGTTTTCATGGATCGCCTCCCGGTCCTTGAGACGAAGAGTCGGGCCAATCCCTCACGAAAACTTTACAAGACGCGCGGGCATTTATCGAAAAGGCGCCGGTCCTTTCGCGCTAAATTTTCGGCGATTTGTAGCGACGATCCAGCCAGTCGATCATCAAGCGGTTGAGTTCGGCGGGCTTTTCCCACATTACCCAATGTCCACAATCGGCGATCAGCGCGCGTTCCACATTGGGAACGATATTTTCAATGCCGTCGGCGCTTTCCGGCGGCAGGAAAAAATCCATTTCGGCGCTGATCATCAAAGCGGGTTTGTCGATGATCGTATCGACATCGCGCATCAACTCATAATTGCGGTCGACATTGCGATAGAGATTGACGCCGCCCGTAAAGCCCGAACGCCGATAGGCCTCGACATAAACGGCGAGATCGGCCTCGCTTAAAATCGCCGCGGAAGCATCCGGCGGCGGTCCGTCGCGAAAGCGTCCCGGCAGGTCGAAAATCCGCGCGCCGAGCCGCTCCATATCCGCGCGGCTGGCCGGACGACGGAACATCAAGCGAAAGAAGCGCTCGACATCTTTTTCAAACAACGCTTCAGGAACGCCTTCTTCCTGAAACTGGATGAAATAATGTTTCGGGCCGAACCGCTTTTCAATGATTGAGAGCGGCGGAACGGGCGGCCGCGGCCTGTGCGGCGTGCACACGCCGATTATTCCAGCGACGCGGTCCGGGTGAAGCTGCGCCATCGGCCAGACGATCGCGCCGCCCCAGTCATGGCCGCAGAAAACGGCTTTCTCGATCGACAGCGCATCCATGAGGCGCGCAAGGTCGTCAGTCATATGCCGGATGTCGTATTGCGCCTTGTCCTTCGGCGCGTCGGAAAGACCGAAGCCTTTAAGGTCCGGCGCGATGGCGCGATAGCCCGCGGCGGCGAGCGCGCCGATCTGGTTTTTCCAGGAATAGGCGATTTCCGGCCAGCCATGCACGAGAATGACAGGCGGGCCGTCTCCCGCCTCATAGCTCGCGAGGCGTACGGCGCCCGCCTTGACGAATTGCGGTTTTGGAAATTCCTTCATCCGATCAGGATGCGTCTGATCGATGATCCCCCGCAATCCTCGTCTGCAGCGCGCGCTTGGCGACGCCGGCGCGTTTCGCTAAAGCGGCCGACATGACAAACGAAACGCCGCCGCAGATTCCGCAAGGCTGGACGCTGCAGCCATTCCCCGACACGTTCAGCGCCCATGCGGGACCTTTCTACTTTCGCGACTACGCCGAGAAAGAACCGGGCGTCGGTTTTTTCTCCGAACCGCATCACGCGAATGGCGGCGGCATCGTCCATGGCGGCGCCTTGATGACGCTCGCCGACATGTCCTTGTGGGATATCTGCCGCCGCGTCGTCGGACGTTTCCGCGGCGTCACGGTGACGATGAACGCTGAATTCCTGGCGCCGGGCCCGATCGGAAAATTCATCATGGCGACGGGCGAGGCGACGAAGATCGGCGGGTCGTTGATGTTCGCGCGCGGGCGGGTGACCTGCGAAGGCGAAACATTGCTTGTCTTTTCGGGAACGCTGAAACGGATCAAGCCGCGATAGGTTTCGCCGGTTTGCGGTTGCGGCGAAGCGCGTCGACGCTGATGAGCGCAAGCGCCGACCAGATAAGGCCGAAACAGATCGCATGCGACGCCGTGAACGCCTCGCCGTAATAAAGGCCGAGGAAAAACTGTCCCGTCGGGCCGATATATTGAAGGAACCCGATCGTCGTCAGCGTCAGGCGCCGCGCGGCGAGCGCGAAGAGGACGAGCGGGCCGACGGTGACAGGGCCTGCAAGAAACAACAGAATATCCGGCCCGATTCCATGATGCCCGAGCGCCAGCGATCCTTGCGCTTGCAGCCACATCAGAAATAGCAGCGCGACCGGCGACAACAGCACCGTCTCGATGAAGAGACCCGGCATTGCGCCGACAGCGGTCGTCTTCCGGACAAGCCCGTACATCGTGAAGCTGAACGCAAGGACGAAAGACGGCCAGGGAAAAACGCCGGCGCCGAAAGTCAGCACGCCGACGCCGATCGCCGCCATGATGACGGCGATGATTTGCAGGCGCGTCAGTTTCTCTTTCAGAAAGAAGACGCCGGCGGCGATGAAGGCGAGCGGGTTGATGTAATAACCGAGACTCGCCTGCAGCACGCGGTCATTGGCGACCGCCCAGACATAGATGAGCCAGTTCAGCGCGATGAAAACCGCCGCAACGCCGAGAAGCGCAATGACGCGCGGCGAGCGCGCGGCGGCGAGCGTTTCGCGCCACTGACCGCGCAGGGAGAGAATGAAGGCGCCGAACGGCACCGACCAGACGATGCGATGGGCGACGATTTCCGCCGGGTCGGCGAAGGAGAGTTGCTTGAGGTAAACCGGAAAGAGGCCCCAGAGCGCATAGGCAGCGACGCCGCAGATGAGGCCGAAGCGGATTTCCGGCGACGCCTGCGCCGGCGCCGAAGACGCCGGCGCGTTCGTCATTGTTTGACGCCTTCCGACGAAATGCCCTCGGCGCGCACGCGGTCGGCGACGCGCTTCAGCGCCGCTTCTTTTCCTTTGGCGCGATAGGATGCGGTGATGATGACGCGCCCCTCGTCGGTCGTCTCGCCGGCGATCCCTTCATAGAGGAAGCCTTCGTCGATGAAAGGCTTCGGCGCCTTGTAGAATTTCGGATTCTCGTTGAGCTTCCTGATTTCCTGCTCGATGAGCGCGCGCGTCACGAATTCGAGCGGCAGATATTTCGACATGCCGGCGCGATTGCCGATTGAAAATTCGCCAAGAGCAGCCTGCAATTTGCCGTCGACGGCGGACGGGATGAGCGTCACGTTGACGCTGCCCGTCTCCGTCGTCCAGAGCGAGGGGTCGCTCTTGCCGTTCCAGCCGCAATGATAGACATCGAGTTCAATATCGAGCGCGAAGCGGATCGCGCCTTTAGGAAAATCGATGACCGGCTTGCCGGCTTTCCAGCGCTGGCCGCAGCGGTCCTGATGCGCGGCGACCCATTTTTCGAGATCCTTTTCAACGTCGGCGATGAAATCGGTGACGTCGGTGACGAGGACGAGTTTGAGATCGCCCTTCTTCGCCGCCGCGCGGTCTGTCGCAAGTTCGATCCCTGCGGTGACCGGACGCCCGCCGAGATTGACGCGCGTCGGCGCGTCGTAAATCGTTTCATAGCCGTCGGGCGCCGCGGCTAAGCTCGCGCCGCCCGCCATCATGGCGGCTGCGATGGCGATGATGCGCGCCGGCTTGACCATGGCGTCCTCCGCTTGATCCCGCCGGGATCTTGTTGTCAGGCGGCCTTTTTGACGAGACCGCGATTGATGAGCGTTTCAGCGATCTGCACCGCGTTGAGCGCAGCGCCCTTGCGAAGGTTGTCGGAGACGCACCAGAAGGCAAGGCCGTT
>CALAZI010000211.1 GCA_937895955.1 uncultured Alphaproteobacteria bacterium
GATAGGCGCCGGCCGCGAGCGCGAGCATCGCGGGGATTGCGGCGTAAGCGGAAATCTCGATCCGGTTGGGCATCGATCCCTCCCGCGTTTCTTCGACCGCGGAGAGTAAGGCGCAGGGGTTGGCGCGAGGTTAAGGAAAGCCGCCAAGATTTGATCATGCTTCGCCCGACGCCTAAACTCCTTCGCGATTTGCGACAAAGCGCTGTTGCGGATTTCAGCCGATGGAGCGATGCATGACACATATTCTGCGCTTGTTCGCCGTGACGGGAGCTTTACTCGCCGCCGCCTGCGGACGATCCGGCGATGACGCGCCGAGCGCGCGCGCCGAAAACGGAATTGCTCACGAAGCGCAAACGACAGATGACGGCGCGGCGATCGAAGCTTTCCTCGCCTGGAAAAAGGCGAAGGCGGCCGGCACGGTCGAGGGCTGGAACGCCTTTCTCGATCAATACCCGAAAAGCGGCCTCGCCGAAGATGCCGCGCGCCGGCGACGCATTCTTGAACTGGAGCCGATCAAACTGAATGTCGAGGTCAAGGCGCCGGAGGGCATGTTCATGGTGCAGCCGCTGGCGCTCAACGAAAACGGCGAGCCGGTCCCGTCAGGAACCGTCAGCGAGATGCCGGCGGGAACGACGATGACGCTAACCTTCACGGCGACGGAAAACGGGGAGAAAGTGAAAGAAGTGATCGAGGCGACGTATGAGTCCGCAATCGCGCGCGCGATGGTTTTTCGCACGAAAGACGGCCTCTGCCTGACGCGCGCCAATCTCACCGGCGCCGTTTCCTATTGCAAAGGCGAGGAGCCGGCGCCGCCTGATCCCGCCGATGCTCGCGCCATGATGGTCTACGCCTGGCTTGTAGCGGCGTATGATTTTTAAGCGAACTATCGAGGGACTAAAGCGACTACACGTAAAGGTCCGCCGGAGCCGCCTTCGATCTTCATCGGCAGCGCGATGAGATAGGCGCCGGTCGCGGGCAGGGACCCGAGATCGCCGAGGTTCTCAAAGCCCGGAACATTCGCCGCGCCGAGAATGCGATGGACGGGAAAGTCCGTCGCCGGACCGATATCGGTCGAGGCGGCGTCAACGCCGAGCGCCGCCGCGCCGCGTTCCTCTATCAGAAAGCGCGCGGCCTCGGCGCTGTAGGACGGGAAGTGCAGATCGGCCTCTTCATCGCCGCCGAGATAGGCGGCGCTGCCGTCCGCCCAGCGCGCGCTCCAGCCGGTGCGCAACAGGATGATCGAGCCCGGCGCGATTTTCCCGTATGAGGCTTCATGCGCCGCAATGTCCGCGACGGTCAGCGCGTAATCGCGATCGGCTTTCGCCTTTTCCGTGATGTCGATGACGACCGCCGGCGCGATCAGGCGCGCGAGCGGCACCGCGTCCGACTTCGCGCCGTCCCTGTTGAAATGATAGGGCGCATCCATGTGAGTTCCCGCGTGTTCGGGCGTTGAAAACGCGAAGGCGGAAATGAATTGCCCGTCCGCCAATTCGCCCTCGATGATCGTGCGCTTCTGGAAGCCCTCGGTCTCCGTCGGCCAGTAAACCGTGTCAGGGCCGTAGGAATGGGTGAGGTCGACCATCTCGAATTGAGCGAGGTCGAGCGGCGCGGGTTTTTCGGAGGAAGGCGCGCACGCGGCGAGGAGGAGGGCGAAGGGGAGGAGAAAGGTGGGGCGCATAACGAGGATCCTTTCCGGTGAAGAATACCCTGATTATCTGCATCGCCAAATCCGCGCTACTCGTGCGTAACCCAGCTGCTTGTCATGCCAAGAGGAAAAGCTTCTAATTTGGGCATTCAGGGGAGATCGCGATGGTCCTCAAGATCGTTGAGATGCTTGCGCGCTTGTGCGTCGCCTTTTTTGTCTCTGCCGCGCTTACGCTTTCGTTCGTGACGATAGTCGCAGTCGGGTCCGCTTTAATTGGCGCACCTGACGCGATTTCCAAATTTCCTCAATGGATTTTGGCGGCGCTTTCAGTTTTCTTCGCGGTTCCAATTCTCATTTCACAGACGCGCCTCGTTTTTTTCAATCCAGACTACCCGGCGCCGGGCGATCCGCGACGGAAACGCAGAATAGTATTTTTGTTTTTATTCTGGGCGCTGATCGCGCTCGGCGTTGCAAGCGAAGCTGGATGGCTTGATGGGTTTGGAAATCATTGAACCCTCCCCAATGTCGCCGCTTCGCGGCTCCACCCGTTTTCAAGGGAGGAAGCAGGGCGTCGCGTGCAGCGGAATTTCACCTCCCTTGCAAAGGGAGGTCGGATCGCGACGCGATCCGGGAGGGTTCAAGATATTGCAGCGGCGCCGTCATCCCGGATGCGCTGCAGCATGAAATGCTGCTGCGCTGATCCGGGATCTGGCGCGACGGGAGGATTCCGTGTCAGCAGCGCGTCATTACATGCCGCGCCGCGCACGGGCGCCGGGGTGAGCGGGGAGGTGTGGCCGCCGTCATGCGCATCCTCACCCCGTCATTCCGGGGCTCGCGACGCGAGAACCCGGAATCCATGATCGCAGGACGGGTTGAGCAAGGCGATACCCGCCAATGTCGCTAGAATGGCGTGTTACGCATCTGGCTGACTCACTCCCCTTGCTAGGTCAAACAGCGATATTCGCCATCAGCTGCCGCATCTATCCAAACATGCGTCGCGAATGAGTTTTTCGGCTTCGTCATCATTTTGCGCGGTAATCGCCATTTTATGATTCTGTCCGTTGCATCTGCATATGAATGAATAGTCGTAATATCCGGGCCTGCTTGCGCTTTCAGTTTTCTTTACATCGATTACGCGCCCGGGCGTGAGGAACCATTTTTTCACCCATGCCGTCATGTTGCAGGTTTGGCAAAGGGCATCCACAATCACCGCAAATATTAGCAGAATCCAACCAATTACGTATGTGATTAAGTTGCAAACAGTTTCTGTGGTAACTACAGTAATAGTTTTAGTGATTGTAACTATCACTTTTACAATAATGGTGACAAGCACGCAAAGCCATCTGAGGGGGTTCCATTTTGGCAGTTTTTTGCATTGGGTTTCTTGCTTAGAGACCAGCTGTTCGATCGGCTCAAATATTGTTTCTTGGATAGTTTTTGTTATCGTAGTGCAAATCAATGACATTTTCTCCCCCGTCATTAAGTCAGAATACTGCACGAATATATACTTGATATTTGGCGCTAACAACTCGTGTTGATCAAGCGCCGCTTGGAAAGAGCGGCATGCGCAAGGCGCCAGGGGAGGTGCTGGAAGTGCGCAACACCTTGAATTTCTTTGTTGAACTGCTCGAGTGCGCGTTAAGTTTGCGTCAGATTGCGCCTTTGACCCTGATTTTCCTGAAAACCTGCAAAATGATCTGGTTTTCGATCCGCGGAATAAAACGATGCGACGCGCTTGCCGCTCAACGCCGACGCCTATCAGGGGCCCTTGCGCCTTTCGGCTTTGAGAGGAGCGTCGAGACAGTGCCTTCGGATTTTGTAATTCGCCCCTTCGACCCCTTCTCAACCGCGGCTTCGTCGTTCCTATCCTTCGCTTCACGCCCGCTTGCGGGTGGCGGTTTCAGGTTTTCGAGCGGATTTTGAAAGCGAGCCGAAGCCTGAAATCCGCACAGGCGCGCGGTCGGGAAATTCGGCGACAAGCGTCAATTCGCCGCCAAGTCCGCGCACATGATCGCTTAAGGTCGACAGCAGCATGTCGGCGCGCTTTTCAACGCGCGAGATTGCATCCTGTCCGACGTCGAGCGTTTTGGCCAGCTCAACCTGCGTCTTGCCCATCGCCTTTCTGAGGTCTTGCAAGGAAGCTTCTTCGGCGATCAGTTCCTTCGCGCGCGCGTTGATCTTGCGGCGCCGCGCGGCCGGAAGGGTTTTCAGTTTCTCGCCAAGCGTACGCGCCATTGTCATCGTTCCTTCTTCAGTTTTGCAAGATGCGCGTCAAAGCGCTCATCCGCGATCTTGATAAGCCGTTTGTAAAAGCGTTTCTCGCCGCCGCCGGATTTGTCGCCGGCGACAAGAAGGATCGCCTCCCGCATGGGGTCGAAGGCGAAAGCAACGCGCCAGACCCCGCCATCCGCATCGAAGCGCAACTCTTTCATGTTCGCGTGACGCGATCCGTTCAGCGTATCGACGCGCGGCCGGCCGGTTTTGGGGCCGATGGCCTCAAGCGTCTTCGCCTGCGCCAGCAATTCATCCTGCACGGGCTCGGCGAGCGCATCGAATTCCGCCTCGAAGGCGTCGTCGAACCGTACCGTCCAGCTCATGCGCAATATGGTCTAGAAGACATATGATGTCAAGTACATAATTATCGTAACCGGCCGCGCCCTTTGCCTGAAGCGCCCTTCGGCTTTGAGAGCAAGGTCGAAACCGTCCCCTCTGACTTGGTGATCCGCCCTTTGCTGCCTTTCTCAACCGCAGCCTCAACCGCTTCCTGACGCGCGAAGGGGTCATCCGCGACGGCGAGCTCCGTTTCCTGCAGCCGCCTGATTTCGTCGCGCAGGCGCGCGGCGTCCTCGAATTCGAGATTGGCGGCGGCCTCGCGCATGTCTTTCTCAAGCCCCGCGATGACGGTCTTCAAATTGTGCCCGAACGCGGCGCCATCCTCGGCGAAGCCGGAGAGATGCGCGCCGCCGCGCCCGGCCATGCGCTGGCCGACGAAACTCGTTCCCATCGCGGCGCGCTTGCCTTCGTCTTCCTCGCGCGCGAGGTCGGAGATCATCGCCTTTGTCGATTGCGGCGTGATGCCGTGCGCCTTGTTATGCGCTTCCTGTTTCTCGCGGCGGCGGTCGGTTTCCGCCATCGCGCGCTCCATCGAGCCCGTGACGCTGTCGGCGTATAGAATGACGCGGCCGTCGACATTGCGCGCCGCGCGGCCGATCGTCTGCACCAGTGAGGTTTCGCTCCTCAAAAACCCTTCCTTGTCGGCGTCGAGGATCGCGACAAGCTGGCATTCGGGAATGTCGAGCCCCTCACGCAACAAATTGATGCCGACCAGCACGTCAAACGCGCCGAGGCGGAGATCGCGGATAATCTCGATGCGTTCGAGCGTTTCGATATCGGAATGCATGTAGCGGACGCGCACGCCCTGTTCATGCATATATTCGGTCAAATCCTCCGCCATGCGTTTCGTCAGCACGGTGACGAGGCTGCGCCCGCCCTTTTTCGCGACGGCCTTCACCTCGGCGATGACGTCGTCGACCTGGTTCGCTTTCTCGCCGGTGACCGGGCGCACCTCGACCATCGGGTCGACAAGGCCGGTCGGGCGGATGACCTGTTCGGTGAAGACGCCGCCCGTCCGCTCCATTTCCCAATTGCCGGGCGTCGCGGAGACATGCGTCGTCTGCGGGCGCATCTTCTCCCATTCCTCGAATTTCAGCGGGCGGTTGTCCATGCAGGAGGGGAGGCGGAAGCCGTATTCGGCGAGCGTTCTTTTGCGGTTGAAGTCGCCGCGGAACATCGCGCCGATCTGCGGCACGGTGACGTGGCTTTCATCGCAGAAAAGAAGCGCGTTGTCGGGCAGATATTCAAAGAGGGTCGGCGGCGGTTCGCCCGGCTTGCGGCCCGTCAGATACCGCGAATAGTTTTCGATGCCGGCGCAGGAGCCGGTCGCCGCCATCATCTCAAGGTCGAACTGCACGCGCTGTTCGAGCCGCTGCGCTTCGAGCAGCTTTCCTTCCTCGCGCATTTTCGGCAGCGTTTCGTTGAGTTCTTTCTTGATGCCGCCGATCGCCTGCGTCAGCGTTGGGCGCGGCGTGACATAGTGGCTGTTGGCGTAGACGGTGATCGACTGCAGATCGTCGGTTTTTGCGCCGGTCAGCGGGTCGAATTCATGGATCGCCTCGACCTCGTCGCCGAACATCGAGACGCGCCAGGCGCGGTCTTCATAATGCGCCGGGAATATCTCGATGACGTCGCCCTTGGCGCGAAAGCTGCCGCGCGCGAAGCCGGCGTCGGCGCGCTTGTATTGCAGCGCGACCAGATCGGCGAGCAGCGTTTTGCGCTCAATCGTCGCCCCAAGCTCAAGCGTGAAGGTCATCGCCGTATAGGTCTCGACCGAGCCGATGCCGTAAATGCAGGAAACCGAGGCGACGATGACGACGTCGTCGCGCTCCAGGATCGCGCGCGTCGCGGCGTGGCGCATCCGGTCGATCTGCTCGTTTACGGATGATTCCTTTTCGATATAGGTGTCGGTGCGCGGGACATACGCTTCCGGCTGGTAGTAATCGTAATAGGAAACGAAATATTCGACCGCGTTATCGGGGAAGAATGCCTTGAACTCGGTGAAAAGCTGAGCGGCGAGCGTCTTGTTCGGCGCGAGGATTAAGGTCGGGCGCTGCGTCGCCTCGATCACCTTCGCCATGGTGAAGGTCTTGCCCGTGCCGGTCGCGCCCAAAAGCACCTGGTCGAACTCCCCGGTCTTGATGCCGTCCGTCAGTTCCGCGATCGCCTGCGGCTGGTCGCCCGCGGGCTGGTAGGCGCTTTTGACCTTGAGGGGACGCGACAGGCCCTTGTGAACCGGCCGCTCCGGGCGGTGCGGCGTCCACAAAGCCGGCATGTGCCGGTCGTGATAGGTCGCGACGGCTTCGGAAAAGCCGCCGGCCTGCGGCGTTAATGCCGATTTCGGCGTCGTCGGCCGGTTTGTTGGGCGGCGGTTTCGTGGAGCGGGCATCTCCGGAACATAGGGCGAACGCCGGGGAATGGAAGGGGTTAGTAGTCCCCCCAATAGATCGGAAAGAAAGGCAGATCGATGATGCGGCCGACCTTTTCGATTGCGG
The DNA here is from genome assembly GCA_937895955.1 of uncultured Alphaproteobacteria bacterium. Classification (GTDB taxonomy): domain Bacteria; phylum Pseudomonadota; class Alphaproteobacteria; order Caulobacterales; family Parvularculaceae; genus Amphiplicatus. The sequence continues at coordinate 6,754 of CALAZI010000211.1, forward strand.
CCGCAACGTCCGCTCTCGCGGCAACCGCCGCTTGCCGGCGATCCAGCTCCGCGCCGATCGGCAGGTCGTAATCCGCTTCAAGCGTTTTCTGGACGGCGCGCAGCGCCGCCGCCCGTCGCTCCGGATCGTCAAGACGCGCGATGAAATGCGCCGCGGCGGCGTCTTCATCGCCAAGGCAGAGCAGGATTTCCGCGTAGGCGGAATCGTTTTCGGTCTTGTTCGCGTTTGCGAAGTCGAGATCAACCCGATCAGCCTCGGCGCCGTTCAAACTGCGCGCGCATATTTTCACCGCCGCCGCCCACATCCAGCCGAACGGGCTCGCGTCCTTTCTTTCCAGTCGTCCAATCGTTTTTTGCGCCTCGGCGAACAGCCCCTCGCTGCGGTGGCCTGTCCCCGGTTTTGTGGACGGTCAGTTAAGCTAACGCCATCTTTTCCTC
>CALAZI010000212.1 GCA_937895955.1 uncultured Alphaproteobacteria bacterium
TGCCGGCGCGGAATGTAGCGAAGGGCGTACATGTCCATCGCCTTTGAATAGCCCGCCGCCTCGACATGGCGCTGATACCAGGGGCGCCCATGCGGCATCATCACATAGGGCGGCGTGTCGAAGCCGTCGATCAGCAGCCCGCATTCTTCATTGACGCTGAAGGAAAACGGCCCAGCGATTTTCGTCATGCCTTTCGCGCGCAGCCAGTCCTCGGCTGTCTTCAAAAGCGCGGCGAAAACTTCCGCGTCGTCGATCGCATCGAGAAAGCCGAAATGGCCGGTTTTTTCATTGTAATGCGCGATGAAGAGCGGATTGACGAAAGCGCTGATGCGCCCGGCGACCGCGCCGTTTTTCCTGGCGATGAAAAGCTGGACGTCCGCGCCTTTCAGCGCCGGATTGGCGGCGGGGTTAAGGCGCGCATCGACCTCGAATTCCAGAGGCGCGATGTAATTCGGATCGTCCTTATAGGGAATTTTCCCCGCCGCGATGAACGCCTTGCGGCCCGCCGCGCCGGATACGGGTTCGATGGTGATCGATGATGATTGCGCGCCGTCGGCCACCCTGTTCGCCTCGTTCTTCGCTCCTAGGGCGTCCGATATAGGCGATGGCGGCGGCGAAGTCGCGGTCTTCGGCTGCGTTTCTCCCTCCCTTGAAAAGGGAGGGCCGGGGAGGGTTCAGACCGCGTGACGGAATTCGGTTGAGGCCGCGAACCCTCCCGGACAATGCGCGCTGCGCTTCGCATTGTCCGACCTCCCTTTCCAAGGGAGGTGAAGAAAGATCAGTTCTTCAGCCTGATCTCGACGGCAGCGCCCGCTTCGGCGACTTCAAAAAGCGCCTCCTCGATCGGCGGCGGGGCGAGGCGGATCTTCGGATTGCCGGAAACGCCGTAAGGCTCGGCGGGAAGGCCGAAGGCGTTCTTGTCGAATTTCTGATTGGCGTTGACGTCGTGATAGGCCGCCGCCGCCCATTTGCCCGGCCCTGGCGCGTTGACACAGACCTGCGTCAGCGGCGCATGCGCGGCGTAGCGGACGCGGAAGAGCCGCCCCTGCTTGTTTAGGAAACCTTCCGGGTCGTTGCGGAAAAGCTCGACCGTCATCAGGCCGGCGCTCTGTCGGACGTTCGAGATGGTGACGCGAACCTCAAACGGATCGCCCTTGCAGCTGACATGCTCGAATGACGCGGTCGTCGAATTGTCGGCGGCGAGCGCGGCCGCGCCGGCGCCCGTTCCGAGAAATCCCGCGGCTAAAATCGCCTGACGCAACATGGCGCTTCATCCTTCATCGGCCTGTCGCCCGCTCTAAGCGAATGGCCTGCCAAACAGGCGTCCCAAATCGGGCCGCAATGTGACTGCCAATCACATGCTGCGGATTTATGACGCCGCAGCAGTCACCTTGGCGGACGGGAACGCTTCGGCCAGCGCGCCATAGGCGGCGACGAGCCGGTCGATATCCTCATTCGTGTGGGCGGAAGAGACGGCGAGGCGCAGCAGCGATTCCTTGCCCGGCGTGCCGGGCGGGATCGCCATGTTAACGTAAACGCCGTTCTCAAGCAGGAAGTTCCACGCCGCGAAGGCGTCTTCCTTGGTCGGCAGAAGGACCGAAATGACCGGCGCCGGCTTCGACGCCAGTTTCAAACCGTATTGGGTCAGCGCCGCGTGCAGGCGATTGGCGTTCGCCCAGAGCTTCGCGGCGATTTCCGGATGCTCCTTGATGTTCTTCAGCGCCGCGCCGGCCGAGGCGATCGTCGCCGGCGAGGGCGAGGCGGTGAACTGATAGGGGCGCGATGAAAAGCGCAGATATTCCGCTTGCGGATGATTAGAGGCGACGAAGCCGCCGATCGCGGCGAGCGCTTTTGAAAACGTGCCGGTATAAAAGTCGATCTCATCCATGACGCCTTCGGCTTCGGAAACGCCCTTGCCGGTCTCGCCGTAAACGCCGAAGGAATGCGCCTCGTCGACCAGAAGATAGGCGCCGTGCCTGTGCGCGACCTCGACGAATTCCTTCACCGGCGCAATGTCGCCATACATCGAATACATGCCTTCGATGCAGACGAGCTTGCCCTTGAATTTCGGATCGAGCCGGCCGAGGCGCTTGTCGAGGCTTTCAGGATCATTGTGACGGAAACGGATCGTTTCCGCGCCGGCGAGCGCGCAGCCGTCATAGATGCATGCATGACAATCGGCGTCGACGAGAACGACGTCCTCGGCCGGATTGATGAGCCCGGCGATGGCGCCGAGATTGGCGGTGTAGCCGGTCGAGAAAACGACGCAGTGCTTCAGCCCCAAAAAATCGGCGATGTCGCGCTCAAGCTTCTTGTGGCCTGAAAACGTGCCGTTGGCGAAGCGCGAGCCGGTGGTGCCCGTGCCTTCTCTGTCTAGCGCCGCTTTCGCCGCCTCGATCGCCGATTTCTCGAATGTTTGCCCGAGATAATTATGCGTGCCGGCGAGCACCGTTTCGCGCCCCTTTATCTTGGCGCGCGTCGGGCCGAGCACTTCCTCCATCACGACGGCGAACGGATTTTTGCCGATCGCGGAGAGCGAATTGTAAAGGACCGCGTTCTTCTCGAACTTGTCGAAGAGACTCATATGGTCAGCCCTGTTGTCCCTTGATGGCGTGGATCGCGTCGACCAGCTGGCCGATGGTTTTCGTTTCGGAAATCGTGTTCACCGGAATCGAGATGTCGTAATAATCTTCAATGTCCATCACGATATCGAGGACCGAGACGCTGTCTACTTCAAGATCGGCGACAAGATCGACATCGCGCGTCAGCTTGACGCCCTTCTGGTTCAAAGGCTCCAGAAGCGAACAGATGCGCCGATAGACGAGATCGTCGTCCGCCTGAATGCCAGAATTCTCAACGCCCGCCATATCGTCGCTCCGAAATCCTCCGCGCCCCTAAGGCTGGATCAATCCCTGTTCTTGATACCAGCGGACGGTTTTTGCAAACCCTTCCTTTAGCGGCGTCGCCGCGCGCCAGCCCGTCGCCGCGCCGAAAAGATTGTCGCGCGCGACCCAGTCGGGATGAAAAAGCTCGTTCACCTGGCCCTGGCGGATCGACGGCGTCCTGCCGAATATCGTCTCCGCCGCGCGCATCCCTTCATGAACGAGCGCGATCGCCGGTTTCGGGATGCGGAGCGCCATGGCGTTGTTGCCGTAAATCGCCGACAGGGCCTTGCCGATCTCGCTCCATGTGCGCCCGTCCGGCGTTTCGTCCTCAACCTCATAGACATTGCCGGGCGCGCCCTTCGCCGCCGCCGCGATGAAGGCGGAGGCGGCGTCCTCGACGAAGAGGAGCGAGGCGCGCGCCGGCGTTTCGGTCGCCGGCTCGAACGCGAAGCCTGATTTCAGCATCTTGAAATAGGGAAGCGTGACGAGATCGCCCGGCCCGTAAATCGCCGGCAGGCGCAGCGCGATCCAGTCATTGCCGGCGGAGGCGCGCGCGATCGCGCCTTCGCTCTCGAATTTCGAGCGGGCGTAGGGCGAGGTTTCGGGCGCGCGCGCCGACAGCGATGAGGCGTGGACGAACCGCGCGCCGGCTTTCGCCGCCGCCGCGGCGGCGCGTTCGGCGCCGGCGACGTTGATGCGCGCGAAATCCTGTTCGGTGCGGGCGTGCGTTTCGCCGGCGAGGTGCATGAAAATATCGGCGCCGTCCGCGAGCGCCGCGAGCGCGGCGGCGTTTTCAAGGTCGCCCTCGATGATGTCGATGTCGCCGGCGCGTTTGACGCGCGCCTTGTTGCGCGCGAGCGCGCGCACCGCGAATCCTTCAGCGATAAGCTGGTCGATCAATGCGGCGCCGATGAAGCCGGTGCCCCCGGTCAGGGATACGCGCGTCACACCCGGGCTTCTGCAAGCGCCTTCGGCGCGTCCGCATCAGCGATCGCCTCGTCGAATTCGCCGGCGAGGAATTTCTGTTTCACTTTCGCGCGCGACAGCTTGCCGGATGAGGTCAGCACCATCGAATGCGGTTTCGCCAAGATGATCGTCGCCGGCGCGCCGGCCGCCGCTTGAACGGTTTTGGCGATTTCGCGCTTCACATGTTCAAGCGCTTCGGCGCTCATGCCGCGGCGCTCGGCGACGACGACGACGCGCTCGCCGGCGCCGTCATCGACGGAAAACGCGGCGACGCCGCCCTGTCTGACGCCGTCGACTTTCTCGACCGCCCATTCGATATCCTGCGGCCAGATATTGCGGCCGTTGATGATGATGAGATCTTTGGCGCGGCCGGTGATGACGATCTCACCGTCGAGGAAATAGCCCATGTCGCCGGTGTCGAGCCATTCGCCGTCATAAAGACGCGCCGTCGCTTCCGGGTCGGAATAATAGCCGGGCGTCAGGCTCGGCCCCTTGATGAAAATGCGGCCGACTTCGCGGTCATTGAGCGTTTCGCCGTTATCGCCGCGAACCTCGATGGCATGGCCGGGAAGCGCCTTGCCGCACAGGACGAAGCCGCGGCGATGTTCCGGCGAGGTGACGGCGGAAGACGGTTGCGCGACGCCGGAGCGATTGTAATGGCGCATGTCGACCTGATCGACATCGACCGGCCTGCCGATTTCGGTGAAGGAAATCGCCAGCGTCGCTTCGGCCATGCCGTAGCTCGGCAGGAAGGCGCCGGCGTCGAAACCGACCGGCGCGAAAGCCTCGGCGAACATGCGGAGCGCTTCCGGACGCACCATGTCGCCGCCGATGCCGGCGACGCGAACCCGCGACAGATCGAGCGATCCTTCCTCGGCTTTCGAGGCGCGGCGCGCCGACAATTCGTAACCGAAAGACGGGCTGTAGGTGATCGTCGCCTTGTGCTCGGACATGATGCGCAGCCACAAAAGCGGACGGCGCACGAAATCGGACGTTGCGATATAATCGACCGTGCACTGACCGTACATCGGCGCGAGCGCGAAGCCGATAAGGCCCATATCGTGATAAAGCGGCAGCCAGCTCGCCGCGCGATCATTCGCTTTCAGCTTCAGCCCGTGCCTGGTGATCGCATGAAGATTGGCGTTCACCGACTTTTGCGTGCCGATGACGCCTTTCGGCGCGCTCGTCGAGCCGGAGGAATACTGGATGTAGCAAAGCTCATCCGGACCGAACGCCTTTGGCTCGGCCTCGTCATCGAGCGCGGTCAATTCGTCGAAGTCGAGAATGGCGACGCCGGTTTCGTTCTCAAGCGCGGCGATCAGGAAATCTTTCAGCGAAGCGGGGCCGATCGCGGCGGCGGCCTTCGCGCCCTGAACCATCAGGCGCACTTGCGTCAGATAGCCGTCCTTGCCGCCGAGATTGACCGGTAAGGGCATCGGCGCCGGAACGAGCCCGGCATATTGGCAGGCGAAAAACGCGATCAGGAAATCAGGGCTTGTCTCGGCGACGATCGCAAGGCGCGCGCCGCGCTCAAACCGCGCCGCCAGCTTGCGCGCCAGCTTGCGCGCTTCATCGCGCAGCATGGAATAGGGAAGGCGCGCCTGCACCTCGCCGCGCAGATTGAAGAAATTGCAGCCGGTCTCTCCCGTCGCCGCATAGTCGAGCGCGTCGGTCAGCGTCGCGAACAGCTCGAGCTTGAGCGGCGTTTCGGCGCTCACCGTCGGCGTCGGTTTCGCATCATCAGGGAGGAATGACATTAACGCCCCCGGCTTTGGCCGAAAAACGTCCGGCCGCGTAAAAACCGCATCTCCAGCCTCAAAGCCATCGGGTCAGCCTCTCCGGCGGAGCTGTTGAAAACACCCGAGTTTCACACGGATTGAAAAACGCCCCAATCGCGGCCGCCGATTCCCCCGCCGCCGCTCTTCGTCGCCTTTCGGTCTAGTCGTCCGTCCGAAACCCGATCGCCGCCGCGCAGACAAAGCCCGCGCGACCGCAACCTTGGGCGGATACCGCCAAGGCCGTCAACGGGCAAGCCAAGGCGGCGCAGGCGCGTTTCAAGAATTACGCGCCGATATTTCACCATCGCCGCGGATTGGGGAGATTTTTCCTTTTTACTTTAAGGCGTTGCGAGCAAGGCGCCGGGGCCGCACCGGCGCGCGCGGCGTCTGCTGACCCGATTCAAATCGCTGCCGAAACGGTTTCGCAACCCGCGTCGTCAGTAATTACGGATCCGAAATCGCATCGACAGAGCGATGCCTATAGGCCCGAAACCCTGCGGACGAGCAGCCTTGCGCGCGGCGAGGCCGGATTGGCGCCGGCTTGGCGTTTGTTCGCGTTCAACTTTCTGTTGATTTTGCGGGAGGGCTTTGGCAGTTGTCGCGCCGATCTGTAACGGGGACTGATTGAAGCGCAGGCGCGCCCCGGGGGCGACCCGGACGCCGCGGCCATCTCAGGGCTCTCCCCGTCAATTCCAGCAAATGGCCGCAAGGGCCGGGGAAGGGATACCAATGAGCATTAGCTTGTGGCTGGTCATCGGGGCCGGTCTGTTCGCCATTCTGTACGGCGTCGTCACCATCCAGCAGGTGATGTCCTTGTCGACCGGGAACGCCCGGATGAAGGAAATCGCCGCGGCGATCCAGGAAGGCGCCTCCGCCTATCTGAAGCGCCAATATACGACGATCACCATCGCCGGCGTCGTCGTTTTCGGCATTCTGCTTGTCGCGCTTGGGCTTACGACCGCGCTCGGCTTCGCCGCCGGCGCCGTCCTGTCCGGCGCCGCGGGCTATATCGGCATGCTCGTTTCGGTGCGCGCGAACGTCCGCACCACGCAGGCGGCGTCGGAAAGCCTCGGCAAGGGCCTCTCCGTCGCGTTCCGCTCGGGCGCCGTCACCGGCATGCTTGTCGCGGGTCTCGCCCTATTGGGCCTCGCCGGCTATTACGCGATCCTCACCGGCCCGATGGGGCTTGCGCCGGAAAGCCGCGGGGTCGTCAACGCGCTCGTCGCCTTGTCGCTCGGCGCCTCGCTGATCTCGGTCTTCGCGCGTTTGGGCGGCGGCATCTTCACCAAGGGCGCCGATGTCGGCGGCGACATGGTCGGCAAGGTTGAAGCCGGCATTCCGGAGGATGATCCCAGGAACCCCGCGACGATCGCCGACAATGTCGGCGACAATGTCGGCGACTGCGCCGGCATGGCGGCGGACCTATTTGAAACCTATGTCGTCACGGTCGCCGCGACGATGGTTCTCGGATCGATACTTTTCACCGCCGACGCTGCGCGTTTTATGTTTTATCCGCTCGCCATCGGCGGCGCCTGCATCGTGACGTCGATCCTCGGCACCTTCGCCGTGCGGCTCGGCAAGGGATCCAAGAACATCATGGGCGCCCTCTATCAGGGTCTCGTTGCGACGGGCGTTCTCTCGCTTGTCGCGATCGCTTATGTCACCAACAGCATCTTCGGCTTCGGCGAGGAGATCGGCGCGACGGCGGCGGGCGACCCGTTCACCGGCATGAGCCTTTTCCTTTGCGGCGTCGTCGGTCTTGCGGTGACGGGCCTCATCGTCTGGATCACCGAATATTACACCGGCACGGGCTTCCGTCCGGTGAAGTCGGTTGCGGCGGCTTCGGTTTCCGGCCACGGCACCAACGTCATCCAGGGCCTCGCCGTTTCGATGGAAGCGACCGCGATGCCGGCGCTCGTCATCATCGTCGGCATCATCGTCACGTTCAATCTCGCGGGGCTCTACGGCATCGCGACGGCGGTGACGACGATGCTTGCGCTCGCCGGCATGATCGTTGCGCTCGACGCCTTCGGTCCTGTCACCGACAACGCCGGCGGCATCGCCGAAATGTCGGGCCTTGAAGGCTCGGTGCGCGAAACGACGGACGCGCTCGACGCGGTCGGCAACACGACGAAAGCCGTCACCAAGGGCTACGCCATCGGCTCGGCCGGTCTCGGCGCGCTCGTTCTCTTCGCGGCGTATACGGAAGACATCAAGCACTTCGCCGCGCATCCCGATCAATATCCGTTCTTCGAAGGCGTATCGGTGAGCTTTTCGCTCTCCGACCCTTACGTCATCGCGGGCCTCTTCTTCGGCGGTCTGTTGCCGTTCCTTTTCGGCGGCATTGCGATGCAGGCGGTCGGACGCGCCGCGCAGGCGGTCGTTGAGGAAGTGCGGAAACAGTTCCGCGAAAACCCCGGCATCATGCAAGGGACGTCGAAGCCGAATTACGGCCGCGCCGTCGACATGCTGACCCGTGCGGCGATCAAGGAAATGGTTGTGCCGTCAATGCTGCCGATCCTGTCGCCGATCGTTCTTTATTTCGTCATCGGCATGGTCGCGGGCAAAACCGCGGCGCTTTCGGCGGTCGGCGCGATGCTGATCGGCGTCATCCTGACGGGCCTCTTCGTCGCGATCTCGATGACGTCGGGCGGCGGCGCCTGGGACAACGCCAAGAAGCTCATTGAAGAAGGCTTCACCGACGCCTCGGGGACCGTTCACAAGAAAGGCTCCGACGCGCACAAGGCGGCGGTCACCGGCGATACGGTCGGCGATCCCTACAAGGACACCGCGGGCCCCGCGGTCAATCCGATGATCAAGATCACCAATATCGTCGCGCTTCTTCTGCTTGCGGTTCTCGCGGGCGGCGGCGCGTAAGTCTCGCCTTGATCATGAAACGGAAAAGCCCCGCTTCGGCGGGGCTTTTCTTTTTCCCCGCCCGGCGTATGAGGTGGCGATGAGATTAGAGGCTGTAATCTTCGATTGCGACGGGGTGCTCGTCGATTCCGAAGTCCTCGCCATTCGCGGCGAGCGCGCCGCGCTCGGCGATTTCGATCTGCATTATTCCCCGGAAGAGTATGTGAAGCGCTTTGTCGGCCTTCATGACGGCCTTTTCTTTGAAAGTCTGCGCGCGGATTATATCGCCCGCCACGGCCGCGCCGCGCCTGATGATTTCGAAGAGCGCGTGCTCGACGGGCGTCGACGCGAACGCGACAATCTGAAAATCATCGCCGGCGCGGATGAGGCGCTCAGGCTTGCGCGCATGCGTTTCGCCGCTCTTGCCGTCGCGTCGTCCTCGCGCGCGCCTTTCCTTGAAGGCAAACTGAAACGCACGGGTCTGTTTGATCTCGCGGCGCCGCATGTCTATTCGGCGGATCTTGTCGCGCACGGGAAGCCGCATCCGGATATCTTTCTCTATGCGGCTGAAAGGATCGGCGTCGACCCTGCGCGCTGCCTCGTCCTTGAAGACAGCGTCAACGGCGTCAAAGCGGGCCTCGCCGCCGGCATGACTGTCTGGGGCTTCGTCGGCGGCGGTCATTGCTATGACGGATATGCGGACCGGCTGGCGACGGCCGGCGCCGCGCGCGTCATCGCAGATTACAATGCGTTCAATGACGCGCTCGGCGCGACGGAACGTTCTTGACGCTGAGGGTTCAGCGTCCCTAGCGTGCCGGTCGCGCGGGAAGGGGTCGGCGTGAGGCCGGTACGTCGCGCATCTTGGGAGACGTTTCATGAAAAAGACGATTGCACTCGCCTCCATCCTCGCTTTTGTCGCCGCGCCCGCGATTGCGGCGTCGACAAGCGTTGAGTTCACCGGAGAGGACGGCGCGAGCCAGGTCTGGAAATTCAACGACGACGGCACGGCCGAAGGCCCGGAAGGCGCAAGCGCGACCTACACCTGGGACGAGGAAGGCAAAAAACTTTGCGCGACGATCGCCGGCGACGAGCCGCAAACGGTCTGCGCGACCTTTGAAGACAATGGCGGCGAGGGCGCCGTCGGCGAAACCGCCGGCTACACGCTTGACGACGGCCGCAAGGGCGTCGCGAAAATCGTCGCGAAGGAAGAATAGTCCGGACCGCTTCGGGATAATGAAGCCCGGCCGCAAGGCCGGGCTTTTTTC
>CALAZI010000213.1 GCA_937895955.1 uncultured Alphaproteobacteria bacterium
AATATATGTGCGCCGGCAAGGGCGTCACGCATAGCGAATACAACGCCTCGAAAACTGACGAGACGCATTTGATGCAGATCTGGATCTTGCCGGATCGCGCCGGTCATGAGCCCGGTTACGCGCAAAAGGCGTTCGGCGACGAACGCCGCGGGCGCTTGCGTCTTGTCGCATCGCCCGACGGGCGGGACGGATCATTGAAGATCAATCAGTCTACGGATATTTTCGCCAGCGTTCTCGATGAGGGCGCGGAGATTGAACATCGCTTCGCGCCGGGCCGCTTCGGCTGGCTGCAGCTCGCCAAGGGCGGGCTCGAGATTGGCGGGCTTGTCATGCAGGCGGGAGATGGCGCGAAGATTTCCGACGAGAGCGTTCTCGCCGTCAAGGCGCTGGCGCCGGAGACGGAATTTCTGTTGTTTGATCTGGCGTGAGGGAGCGATAAAAGACGGCGATGCTGTCCGACCTTTACAGCGAAAAGATTCTTGAGGCGGCCGCCGCCATTCCGCCGGCGCGCCGCCTCGACGCGCCTGACGCCAGCGCGACGAAGACAAGCCGCGTTTGCGGATCAACTGTCACGGTCGATCTCAAGGTTAAAAACGACGTCGTCGTCGATTTCGGCATGGAGGCGAAAGCCTGCGCCCTCGGCCAGGCGGCGGCGTCGATCGTCGCGCGCAACATTATCGGCGTGAGCGCCGACGAGCTTTGTCTGTTGCGCGATCGGATGCGCGCCATGCTGAAGGAGGGCGGCGATCCGCCGCATCTCGATCCGTTGCTGGGCGCGCGCTGGAAGGAATTGGAAGCGCTGATTTCGATTCGCGACTATCCGCAGCGGCACGCCTCGACAATGCTGGTTTTTGAAGCGGTATGCGCTTGTATTGAGGCGCTTCAATTGGGGCGAAACGGCGCCGTCGAAAAAGCGTGATCGCCTGCGTCATTGTGCGCCGGCAGGCCATCCGTTGAAACGCCGCGCCGCTATCCTATTTCTTAGAGAGCAAGAGCAATCCTCGTCTCCCCCTCGGGTTGCTTGAGCAAGGGCCGCCCGCGTTGCGTTTCTCCCCCGAAGTGCGCGGGCGGCTTTTATTATTGCGCTGCGACTTCCTGTTCAGGCGCTTCCTGTCCGATTGGGCGCGCGACGCCGGTCGCAGCGGCCTCTTCATGCAGCCATTTCTTGAACGCCTTGACCGCGGCGATGCGCGATTTCGAGGCAGGATGCACGAGGTGATAGGAAAAACTTGACGGCGTCGTTAAGTCGAAAGGCGCGACCAGCCGCCCCGCTTCAAGATCGGCGAGCGCGATCGCCTGCTTGGCGAGCGCCACGCCCTTGCCGGCGACGGCCGCTTCGATGACGAGGCTCGATTGATTGAATTTCGCGCCGCGTTTGGCGTCGACATCGCAAACGCCGGCCGCCTTCAGCCACATCGCCCAATTGGTGTTCGCCCGGTCGTCCTGATCGGGACTGCCGTCATGGAGAAGCGGGTGATGAGCAAGATCATGCGGCGTCCGCAAAGGATGCTCTCCCTGCAGAAGCCGCGGGCTGCAGACGGGGAGGATTGTTTCTTCCATTAGCAATTCGACTTCGAGTCCCGGATAGCGGCCGGGGCCGTAGCGGATGGCGAGATCGACATCGTCGACGGCGAAATCGACGACTTCCATGTCGGCCGAGATCCAGACCTCGACTTCGGGATGGCGCTCATGAAATCGGTCGAGCCGGGGCACCAGCCATTTGGCGGCGAGGGACGGGGCGACCGACACCGTGATGCGCCGCGAATCGCCGCGCGCCATCAAGATGCGCGCCGCCTCTTCAAGCTTGTCGAACGCCTCCCTCAGGATCGGCAGGCTCGCCTGCGCCGCATCGGTCAGCAGAAGCGCCCGCTTGGTCCGACGAAACAGCCGGCTGCCGATATAGTCTTCCAGCGCCTTGATCTGCTGACTTACCGCGCCGGGCGTCACATGAAGCTCGTCAGCGGCTTTAGTGAAACTTAAATGCCTGGCGGCGGATTCGAACACTTTCAGGGCGTTTAGCGGCGGTAGGCTTTTCATATATCACCAGTAAAATAAAGGATTTTGAACGGATGGGTGTAGCTTGACGTTCGCGCCACGTCATTAGGAATACTTACACGAAAGCGTGAAGGCTGAAAAGCGGCGTATGGGGGACTGAATTAACAGAAGATTTTTCTATGGTTTAGTACCGCTGATGTTTCTCTAAGCACGAATCGTTTGGTTTTTCGCCATTTCCAGCACCATATGCCGGCGTGAGCCCAACTGAAGAAAAACAGCCAAACTTCTTTCTGTAGAAAAACTAATCAGCGATGAAGACTTTCCCAGCCTTCCACGCCCTGACCGCCAGGAGGGTCGTCATCGCCGGCGACGGCGAGGCCGCTTCGAGAAAAGCGCGCCTCGCCGCTGCTGCCGGCGCGGAAATCACCTTTCTCGCAAGCGGGCTCGCCCAATCTCTTCTCGACGAATGGGCCGGCCGCGCCGATTTCGACGCCCGCACGCCCGCGCCCGATCTGTTCGCCGGCGCGGCGCTCGCCTTCATTGCGGCGGATGAGCCGGACGAAGCCGCAGGTCTCGCCGGCATGGCGCGCGCCGCCGGCGTTCCCGTCAACGTCGTCGACCGGCCTGAGCTTTCAGATTTCGTGACGCCGTCGATTATCGATCGCGGCGACATTGTTGTCGGCGTGTCGACGGGCGGCGCGGCGCCGGTTCTCGGCCGCCGCATTCGCGAAGCGATCGAAAAAATCCTGCCGTCGCGGATCGGCGCGCTCGCTTCTTTCGCCCTGTCCTTTCGCGGCGCTGTCGCGGCGCGCATCGCGCCGTCCGAGCGACGCTTTTTCTGGGAACGGTTTTTCGACGGGCCGCTCGCCGCGCGGGTGCTCGCCGGCGACGAAGCGAATGCGCGCGAAGCGATGATCGATGCGATCAATCGTCCGCAAACGGAGAAGGGAAATGGCGTCGTTCACCTGGTCGGCGCGGGACCCGGCGATCCTGATCTCCTGACCGTCAAGGCCTTGCGCCTGCTGCAGACGGCGGATGTCATCCTTTACGACCGTCTTGTCAGCAATGAAATTCTGTCCCGCGCGCGCCGCGACGCGCTGAAACTCTATGTCGGCAAGGCGAAATCCGCGCACGCGGTTCCGCAGGACGAAATCGAACGCCGCCTCATCGACTATGCGCGCGCCGGCAAAATCGTCGTTCGTCTCAAGGGCGGCGACCCTTTTATTTTCGGTCGCGGCGGCGAAGAGCTGGACGCGCTTAAAGCCGCCGGCGTCTCCGCTTTCGCAACGCCCGGGATCACTGCGGCAATCGGCTGCGCCGCCGCCGCCGGAATGCCGCTCACCCATCGCGATTTGTCGCAGGCTGTCACCTTCATCACCGGCCATGCGAAAGGCGAGGGCGATCCTGACATCGACTGGAAGGCGCTCGCCGCGCTCGGCCATACAATCGTCGTTTACATGGGCGTCGGCAAGGCGACTGAAATCGCCGCGCGTCTGATTGAAAACGGCGCGTCCGCGTCAACGCCGGTCGCCGTCATTGAAAAAGGAACGACGGCGGATGAAAAAATCATCAAGGGCCGTCTCGCCGAGCTTGGTCGAATTGTCCGCGCCGGCGGCGTCGAGGGGCCGGCCATTCTCGTCATCGGCGATGTTGCGGCGAAGGCCGACGGCGCTCTTCTCGAAGAGTTCGCCGCAATCGATCGGCGCGCCGCATGAAGGCGATCACGGCGAATCGGTTGTCGGACGGCGCCGTTCTTTATGTCGGCGATGACGAATCGTTCGTCGACAGATTCGAGCAGGCGCGGCTTTTCGAGCCGGGCGAGGCGGAAAAGGTCCTGGCGCAAGTTCTCAACCGCAAGACCGCTATCGCGTCAGCCTATCTGATTGAGGCGGAAGCGACGGGCCCGATCGGGCGCGAGGCCTTGCGCGAAACCATCCGGAAAAACGGGCCGACTGTCAGGCGCGATCTCGGCAAGCAAGCGGAGCTGATCAATGAGCGCCTATAAAGTCTACGGCGACCCTATCAGCGGCAATTGCCTCAAAGTGAAATGGACGCTTGATCTTCTCGGCGTCGATTATGAATGGATTGAGACAAGCGTTCTGAAAGGCGAAACGCGCCGCGCCGAATTTCTGGCGCTCAATCCCGCGGGTCAGGTTCCGCTGCTGATCACGCCGGAAGGAAAGGCGCTCGCGCAATCGAATGCGATCGTTCTCTTTCTCGCTGAAAAGCAAGGCGGCGACTTATTGCCGGAAAAACCGTTCGATCGGGCGAAAGTCTATGAATGGCTGTTTTGGGAGCAATACAGTCATGAACCCTACATCGCTGTCAGGCGCTTCCTGAAAACCTATCTCGGCAAATCGGACTCGGAAATTGATCCGAAGCTGATGGAACGCGGTCTTTCGGCGTTGACGCGCATGGAGAACCAACTTGCCGCCGCAGGCTGGATTGCGGGTGACGCATTCACCGCCGCCGACATTTCGCTCGTCGCCTATACGCGCTTCGCGCATGAAGGCGGTTTTGACCTGAACGCCTTTCCGGCGGTGAAATCCTGGATCGGGCGCGTTGAAAAACGCCTCGATATCGGAGCGCTCTGATGTATCGGTATGATGAATTTGACGACACTTTCGTGCGCGAGCGCGTTGCGGAATTCCGCGGACAGGTCGCGCGCCGGCTGTCAGGCGATTTGACGGAAGAGCAGTTCAAGCCGCTGCGGCTGATGAACGGCCTCTATCTGCAGCTTCACGCCTATATGCTGCGCGTCGCCATTCCTTATGGAACGCTATCGGCGCGCCAGTTGCGTCAGCTCGCTATGATCGCGCGGAAATACGACAAGGGCTACGGTCATTTCACCACGCGCCAGAACATTCAGTATAATTGGCCGGCGCTGATCGACGTGCCGGACATTCTGAGCGATCTCGCCGATGTCGAGATGCATGCGATCCAGACGTCAGGCAACTGCATCCGCAACGTGACGTCAGATCCTTATGCGGGCGCCGCGACGGGCGAGGTCGATGATCCGCGCGTCTGGTCGGAAGTCATCCGGCAATGGTCGAGCCTGCATCCGGAATTTTCTTTCCTGCCGCGCAAGTTCAAGATCGCCGTGACGGCGAGCGATGAAGACCGCGCCGCGATCAAGGTTCACGATATCGGTCTGCGTCTTTACCGGAACGAAGAGGGCGATCGCGGTTTTGAAGTCCTTGTCGGCGGCGGTCTCGGCCGCACGCCTTTTATCGCTGAAACGATCCGCGCGTTTCTGCCGGAAAGGCGCCTTCTTTCCTATCTCGAAGCGATCATGCGCGTTTATAACCGGCATGGCCGCCGCGACAACAAATATAAGGCGCGGGTCAAGATTCTTGTCTCTGTCGATCCGGACGATTTTCGCCGTCAGGTCGAGAAAGAATGGGAGAAATCCGACAAGGATCGCCTCGACGCCCCGCTTGAGGAATTGCTGCGCATACGTCGTCATTTCGCGCCGCCGAATTTTGAAATGCTGACGCAGGACAGCGCCGCATTGAATGACGCGCGGCGCGACAATGAAGAATTCAATCGCTGGATTTCAGTCAATAGTCGGGCGCATCGGCAACCCGGCTATGCGATCGTCAACATTTCGCTGAAGCCGATCGGCAAGCCGCCGGGCGACATCAGCGCCGACCAGATGGATGCTGTCGCGGATATCGCCGGGCGCTTTTCCTTCGATGAAATTCGCGCGACGCACGAACAAAATCTCTGCCTGCCGCATGTCAAGAAAGACGATCTTTTCGCCGTCTGGCGCGCGCTCGACGGTGCGGGACTGGCGACGGCGAATATCGGCCTTGCAAGCGACATCATCGCCTGCCCCGGCCTTGATTATTGCGATCTCGCCAATGCGCGTTCGATCCCGATCGCTGAACGAATCGCCGAACGCTTCGCCGATCCGCGCAAGGCGGCCGATGTCGGCGAGCTCAAGATCAAGATTTCCGGCTGCATCAACGCCTGCGGCCATCATCACGTCGGCCATATCGGCATTCTCGGCGTCGATAAGAAGGGCGAGGAATTCTATCAGATCACGCTTGGCGGCTCAGGCGCTGAAGACGCCAGCATCGGCGCCATTACGGGGCGCGGTTTTTCTTCGAGCGAAGTCGTCGATGCGGTCGATCGCCTTGTCGATTTCTAC
Organism: uncultured Alphaproteobacteria bacterium; assembly: GCA_937895955.1. Classification (GTDB taxonomy): domain Bacteria; phylum Pseudomonadota; class Alphaproteobacteria; order Caulobacterales; family Parvularculaceae; genus Amphiplicatus. Next base: position 6,149 of record CALAZI010000213.1, read on the forward strand.
AAAGACAGCCGCAAGCCGGGCGAGCGTTTTCTCGACGCCTATCGCCGGCTCGGGGCTGAACCATTTAAGGAGGCGCTTTATGGCGAGACTTCGCATTAAGGACGGCCGCGCCGCGGTCGATGATCGCGCGAAGGGGCAGGAGATCACGCTCGACGCCTGGCGCGACGGCGTTCGTCCTGAAGCCGGACGTTTTGAGCTCTCAATTCCGAATACGGAGGATGTTGAGGCGCTTGCCGCTGTTGTGAGCCGCTTTGATGCGGTCATTCTTGACTTTCCGACTTTTCAGGACGGGCGCGCCTATAGTCAGGCGAGAACGCTGCGAGAGCGTCTGGCGTTTAAGGGTGAAATCCGCGCGCGCGGCGACGTCCTTTGCGATCAGGCGCTGTTCATGATCCGCTGCGGTTTCGACGCGCTCGATATCGGCGATGGCGACATTGAAGGGTTCAGGCGCGCGCTCAACGCCTATTCGGCTGTTTACCAGCCCGCCGGCGACGACATGACGCCCATTCGAATGCGGCGGCTTCCTAACAGCGTTGCGGCCTGATCGCGCCGATGACCGCCGCCGTCCTGAAGCTTCCAGCCTTTGACGCGCCTTTATCGCTTGAAGAGCGCGCAGCGGCGCTTGATCGCGATGCGCAATCATTCAACGCGCAAGAATTGATCGCGGCGGCGATTGAAGAGTTTCGGGGCCGCATCGCGCTCGTTTCGTCTTTCGGCGCGGAATCGGCGGCGCTTCTTCATCTTGTCGCTTCTGTTGATCCGAAGACGCCGATTCTCTTTATCGACACGCAGAAGCATTTCGTTCAGACCAACGCCTATCGCGAGGAGCTGACGCGGCGGCTCCGGCTTGAAAACGTCAGGTCCGTTTATCCCGATGCGGATGCGACGGCGAAAATCGATCCGAAGGGCGATTTGTGGAAGCGTGACAATGACGCCTGCTGCGCGCTTCGAAAAGTGCGGCCTTTGAAAAAAGCGCTTGAAGGCTATGACGCATGGTTCACCGGGCGCAAGCGCATGCATGGCAATGCGCGCGCGCATCTGCCGCTCGTCGAGGCTGCGGCGCCGCATATCAAGATCAACCCGCTTGCCCGGTGGTCGGCCGAGGCGATCGCCGACTATATGAGGGCGCTGGATCTGCCGCCGCATCCGCTTGTCGAAAGCGGATTCTCATCGATCGGCTGCTGGCCGTGCACGGCGCCGACCGCGCCGGGCGATGATGCGCGCGCCGGCCGCTGGCGCGGTCTCGCCAAGACCGAATGCGGCATACACCGCGCCTGATCCGATCAGTCGATGGCGTCGAGGAAGGAGGAGACGGCGCGCCAGGCGTCGTCTTCGGTCAGGGTCGGCGCATGGCCGACGCCGGCGACTTCGCAATAGGAAAAGCGGTCCTGCGCCGCGCGCATTTTCTCAATGATAGGCGGCGTTAAAAGATCGCTGATCGCGCCTCTGAGAATGAGGGTCGGCGTTGACCGCATCGCGGCGAACGGCGCCCATAAATCGGGCGCGGGCCCCGCCTCGAGAAGCGCGCGGCCGATATTGGGATCATAAGCGAGCTTCCATGTTCCGTCGCGCTGCTGGTCGAAAGTGCGCCTTGCAAAGGTTTCCCAGAACGCCCCGTCTTTGCCCGGGAAGGCGACTTCATTGATGGCGCGGATCCGCGCGACCGCATCGCCAAGCGTCAAGACGCCGTCGCCGTCGCCGGGAGGGCGGGCCCCGACATACCCTGCGATTCGCGCGATGCCTTCCGGCGCCAATTCCGGGCCGACATCGTTGATGACGGCGCCGGCGACCCGTTCGGGGGCTTTTTCCGTCGTCAGCATCGTCACGATGCCGCCGAGCGACGTCCCGACGAAAATCGCTTTTTCAAGGCGAAGCTGGTCGAGCGCGCCCAGAATGTCGCCGACATAGGTTGTCGGGAAGTAATTGAGGTGATTGGAATCATAATCGGAGCGGCCGCGGCCTCTCAGTGAAATCGCGTAAACGTCGCGGCCCGTCTCGGCGGCGCGCAGGGCGAAATCCTCAAAGTCGCTCGCATTTCGGGTAAGTCCGGGGATGCAGAGGACCGGCGTCTTGTCGCCGCCTTTGACGAGGCGGAGATTGAGCCGCAATTTGTCCTGGGTCAAAACGGACACGTCGCGATACGTCACGGTCGCATTCCTCCGTAAACGCCGGGGCTTTCCGGCTGCGGGACGAGCACCTTAGACTAGACCGGATGACGGGCAAGAAATTTAGGCAAGAAGGTTAGACTGCGTGGCTTCCCTCAACGAGCTCAACAGCCAGGCGAATGAACTGAAACTCGCCGGTCGCTTCGATGAGGCGATCGCCGCCTTTCGCGCGATTGTCGATCAGGCGCCGGGCAATCCTGTCGTCATGCACAATCTCGCCGGCGCGCTCGGCGACGCCGGCCGCAACAGGGAAGCGATCGAATGGGCCAATCGCGCGATCAACGCCGGCATCAAGGCGCCGGAAACGCGGATCGTGCTCGGACGCGCTCTTGTCGCGGAAGAGCGTGTTGAAGAAGCGAAAAAAGCCTTTCGTGCAGCGATTGAAATCCAGCCGACGAATTTTGAAGCGCAAAAAGATTACGCCCAGCTTGTCTGGATGACGACCGGCGATCTCGCCGCGGCGCTGACCGCTCTCAATCAGGCGATCGCCGTTGCGCCGCAATCGGTAGAGCTGCGCATGGTGCGCGCGCAAACGCTCGGCTATTGCGGCGATGCGCGCGGCGAATATGATGAAATGCTTGAAGCGCTGAAATTAAGCGGCGGCCATCCGCAAGTTGAAATGTCTGCGGCGAATGCGGCGGTCGCCTGCAACGAGTTCATCGCCGGTTTGCGCCATGCGCGCGCTGCGTTTGAAAAGTCGCCGCAGGATGCGCAGATTCGCCGTGTCCTTGTTCGCGCGTTGCTGGCGGTCGGCGAACCGGCTGAAGCGTTGCGCATCGTCAGCCGACTGCGCGCCGAATTTCCGCTTGATCAGGGCTATATCGCGCTGCAGGCGACGTCCTGGCGCATGCTGGGCGATGATCGCTATTTTGAGATATACGATTTCGACCGTTTCGTCGCCAGATTCCCGCTGTCGTGTCCGAAAGGGTGGAAATCGGCGGAGGCTTATGTCGACGATCTGATCGAAACGCTCGACCGACATCATCAATACAAAACACATCCGTTCGGCCAGTCGGTTCGCCATGGCAGCCAGTTGCCGTCCTTAACGTCAATCGACGATCCCGTGTTAAGGGCGGTCGGCGAAGCGGTGCGCGGACCTGTCATGTCCTATATCGAACGTCTCGGCGTCGGACAGGATCCGTTGCGCATCCGCAATCGCGGCGGCTATCGGCTCTTCAGCATCTGGTCGATCCGCCTTTCATCAAGCGGCTATCACGTCAATCACGTTCATCCGCAGGGATGGCTTTCATCGGCCAGCCATTTGCGTTTTCCGGAGCCGAAAGACGCATCGGACAAGAGCGGCTGGCTGACCTTCGGCGAGCCCGGGCTGCCGACGACGCCGACATTGGAAGCGGAGCATTTCGTCCGGCCGCAAAAAGGCGTAATGGCGGTTTTTCCAAGCTATATGTGGCACGGCACCGTGCCGTTTTCCGGCCCGACGACGCGCATGACGATCGCGGCGGATTCGCTTCCCGCCGCCGCTACTTGATCCGTTCGGCCTTGAAGGCGTCTTTCGCCTTGCCGACCTTGATGAAATAGCTGCCCATCAGGCCTTTTTTGATGACGACCGGGAGGCCGGCCGCGTCGCGCGGAATGTACGGCGTCGACTTGTCGCCGCTCACCTGACGCCAGACCTGGCCGTTATCCAGTATGATGAAAATCTTGCCGCGATTGTTCTTGCCGACTTCGACAGCGACGCCGTCGACGCTTTTGACTTCATCGTCATCGTCGCGGGCAGCCGACCGCAGGTCATTCTCGCCGAAAGCCTCGCGTTCATATTCGTTGGACGCCGTCTTTTCTTGATCCTGTGCGAACAGGCCGAAATCGTCTTTCGCCTGCTGCGCCGCCGCCTCGCGCGCGGCTTCGGCGCGGCCTGCGGCGAGCGTGACGGCGCCTGGATGAGCGTCGCGCAACGCCGGCAGCGCCGCCTCGAAACATTTAAGGCGCGCCTTCGACCCTTTTACGGCCTGACAGGCGAGCACGCCGGCGACCGCCTCGTCTCCGGCTTCGGCGAATGCGGGCGAGAGGGAAAGGCCGGCGAGGGCGGCGAAAAGGGCGATACGCATGAGTCAGACTCCGAAAGGCGCCCGACCATAGGCTGAACAGGGGGCAAAAAAAAGCGGCGGGCCGAGGCCCGCCGCCAAGAGTTGAAGTCGCAGACGACGATTAGAAGTCGATCGTCGTGCCGAGGAACAGGTAGCGTCCCTGGGCGTCGTAGGTCTGCGGATAGGTGTTGCCGTTCGAGAAGCCGGCCGTCTGAGCAGTCAGCGGCGGATCCTTGTCGAGCAGGTTGTTGACGCCGACCGTGACGTTCCACTTTTCAGTGATGTTGTAGGACGCCGCGAGGTCGATGTAGTTGCGGCTTCCAAGCTTGTAGTCGAGGTCGGTGACCGCCGAGCGCGGGCCGGACGCCGAGTCGCCGTGAACGACGCTCGAGAAGTAGCGCCAGGTGACCGACGCGTCGACGCCGAAGGGCGATTGCCACGTCGTGCGCAGCTTGTGACGCCATTCCGGGTTCGGGCTGCCGCAACGCGAACCGTAGAAGCCGGCGCAGTCATATACCGGCACGGTTCCGTCAGGCAGCTCGAGCGTCGAGAGGTCGAGCAGATAGGTGCCGACGAGATCGAACGCGATCCCGCCAGCATCGCCCATGCCGACATCGGCGAAGTCGAACGACCAGTTGGCGTTGACGTCGATGCCCGACGTCGTGAGCGAACCGGTGTTGACGTTCGTCGCGGTGATGAAGCCCTGCGGGTTGATCCACAGCGAGCCGTTCGGCGCGCGCTGGACGAGCGAGCAGAAGAACGGATCACCAGTGGTTGCGCACTGGTCGAGCGACGTCTGCGGGTTAACGATGCCGACGAAACCGTCAACCGTGATGTCGAAATAGTCGACAGACACGAAGAGGTTGCCCGGAACGTAGTCGCCCGGCGTGAAGACGACGCCGACCGTATAGGTGTCCGAAACCTCAGGAGCGAGGTTCGGGTTGCCGCCGAAGACGGCGTTGTACTGGTCGGCCGGGTTGCCCGGAATGGAGCCCGGAGCGAGCGGCGCTCCGCCATTCGTGTTGGCGCAGCCAGCCGCCGTGTAAGGCGCGATCGAACCGGCGGCGCAGCCGTCGTCGATCTGAGTCAGACCGATCGCCTGCGGCGAGAACGATTCGATAACGTTGGCCGCGCGAGCAGCCCGCTGCCAGCCGCCGCGAACCCGGATCTCGGGCGTGATCGCCCAATCTCCAAGGAGCTTCCAGGTCGAGTAGGAACCCGACGTGGACACGTCCGAGTGGCGATAGCCGCCTTCGAACACCAGCGATTCGGCGAACGCCATGCCTTCCGCCAGCGGGATCTTCGTTTCGACATAGAAGTCCGTCGTTTCGATTTCACCCGAAACCGGCGGCGTCGGGCCGCCCTGGCCGGAAAGAAGGCCGAACTCAAACAGCGAGTCCGGGTTATAGGCCAGCTTGTCCTTGCGCCATTGGGCGCCGAAGGAGATGCCGACGCCTGTTTCGGCCCACGGCGTCTTGAAGCCGTACTGGCCGAGGTCGCCCGTCATCGAGGCTTCGCCGACATACTGCTTCGTTGCGCCGAGCTGGAACGACTGCAGCAGGACGTAGTCAAGCTGAGCCTGCGTCACGCCGTTCGGCGTGAAGAGGTTCAGCGGAACGCAGCCCTGCGCACGCGCGGACGCCGAACGGCACTGAACGCCGCCCATGCCGTCGGAGACGGCGAAGAGCGCCTCCTGCATGTTCGGGATAACGCCGTCATTGTCATAGGTGTTCGAACCGCGGGTCGTGCCATACTGGAAGTAAGCATCGTAGTTCCAGCCTTCGAACGCTTCACCGCGGAGACCGCCGATGAGACGGTAGCTCTGGTTGCGGATCGCGTTATTACGCGGATTGCCTTCGACGAAGCGCTTGCCCGGGTAGAAGGTGACGTCGCCGGCGCCCGTCGAGCCTGAGCCCGCGATGGGAAGGCCCGGATCGTCGTTGAAGTCGTCCGTCGTGTCGGCCGGCGTGCCGTTGTCGTTGGTGCCGAGGATGCCGTCAACGCCCGGATCCGAAACGCCGCAGATATAGTCAAGCTGGCTGAAGCCCGATGCGTTCGGAACGCTGCTGATCAACGGGTTGTCGCAGTTCACCGCGTTTGTCGTGAAGAACGTGCCGGTGTAGGCGATCTGCGCATCCGAGGTGTAGTCGTAGAACATCGCCTCGAGATAGAAGTCGAGGTGCTTGTTCACTTCATAATGCGCGAACGCGCCGAGCGTGTAGCGCTCGTCCGGCCGCTGATAGAAGTTCGTCGGCGCGAAGTTGAACACGTCGGCGCCCGTGCGCGGACGGAACGTGCCCGGGACGTTTTCATCGAGCGTATAGTCGCCCGAGCCGACGCCCGTGAAGAAACGGCCGGCCGGCGTTGTTGAGGAGCCGGAGCAGCCGAAATCAGGATCGCCGCCGGCGTAGGAGCACTTCGAATAGTCGCGGTCAGCCTGCAGGATCGCGTCATTGTTGCGATAGCCGGCGTAAGCCGTCACGTTGCCGCGGCCGTCTTCGGTGTTTGCGCCGATGATCAGGGTGATTTCCTGACCCTTGCCGTCAAACACGCCCGATTCCGGGATCGAGAGGTCGGAACCAAAGCCAGCCGGAGCAGCGGTAAGGCGCGCCTGAGCGGCGTCGTTGTTGTTGCCGTGCTGATAGCCGGACAGCTGGGCGTCGATGCGGACGCCTTCGAAGTCCTGCAGCATGATGAAGTTCACGACGCCGGCGATGGCGTCCGAACCGTAAACGGCCGAAG
>CALAZI010000214.1 GCA_937895955.1 uncultured Alphaproteobacteria bacterium
CCGACATTCAGATTGGCGTCGATCGTCGGAACTGTCGCGCGGACGCCGTCAAGCGCCGGGCGGTTCGAAGGGTCCGTCACGGCCGGCGGCGGCGGCGGCGGCGTGTCGAGCGTCGGACGCTTGAAGTCCTTCGTGTTCGACAGGTCGGTGTCCTGCAATTGCTGCGTGATGCTGATATTGAGCGGATCTTTTTCTTCCTCAAGCTGCGCGTCCTGCTTGATCAGATACGCCATCGCGAGGAACAAAAGCGCCGTTACGACCGCCGCGCCCGGAATGCCGAATATCAACCGGATTGCCGATCCCATTTGTTCCGCTCCCTAGCTCTTCGGATCCGTCGACACGGCGATGTCGCCGACGCCGGCGTCGCGCACCTGATTGACGACTTCGACAAGATAACGGGAATCGGCGCGCGCATCGACCTGAACGACCGCCGTCCCCTTGGGGTTTTCCGCTTTGAGCTGCTCGACCTGGCCGCGGACGGCTTCGAGCGGAACCTCGTCCTTGTCGATCCAGATTTTATTTTCGGCGTCGATCGCGACGAGGATCGAGGCGAATTTTTTCTCGCGCGCCGTTTCCGCTTCCGGACGATTGATGTCGACGCCCGGTTCTTTGACGAAGGTCGAGGTGACGATGAAGAAGATCAGCATGATGAACACGATGTCCATCAACGGCGTCACGTTGATTTCGTCTTCGCTTGAGGCGCTGGCCGGTTTGCGTTTTCTCGCCATGGGCACTTCCGCTTGTTGGCCGCGCCGGCGGCGGGACTGAAGCCCGCGCGCCGAACGGCGATCTAGTTAATCATTCTGCAGCGTCAGCGAGACCGCCGCCGCCTTGCCTGCGTAAGCCTGATCCATCACGGTGACGGCGAGACCGGCCTGAGAATCCGGCGCGGCGCTGACCAGCACGACGCCTTTCGGTTCGCGCGCCATGAACTCCTCGACGACGGGTTTCGTCGACAGGGGATCGATGATGCGGACATTGTTGACGCGGACGAAGCCGTCCTTTTGCAGCGCCAGAAGCAAAGCCGGCGGCGGAATTGACTGGTCGTCCGGCGGCGTTTCTTCCGGTGTCCTGACGTCGATGCCTTTTTCGCGCGTGAAGGTCGCGGTGACGATGAAGAAGATCAGCATGATGAACACGATGTCCATCAGAGGCGTCACGTTGACTTCAGCATCGCCGCCGGTCGCTCTCGTATGGGATGTTCTGCGCATCGGCTACCCGGCTATTTTCAGTTCGTCAGAAAGCTTGGCTGTCGCCTTCTGCGCGAAACGGTCGAACCAATAGGTGAACATGACGCCCGACACAGATGTGAAGAGGCCCGCCATGGTCGGCAGCGTCGCGCGGCTGATCCCTTCGGCCATCAGGCGCGCATTCGAAGAGCCGGTGACCGCCATGATGTCGAACACGTAGACCATGCCCGTCACGGTGCCGAGAAGGCCGAGCAGCGGCGTCACGGCGACAAGCGTCTTGATCACGTCGTTGAAGCGTTCCGATTCCTGCTTCGCTTCCGAGATCAGCTTGTCGCGATAGGCGTGACCCCACCAGGAGTTGTGATCCTTGTGCGCCTTCCAGGCCCGCTTGGCGCGGCTGGCGACCATCGGATGCGCCGTCGTCCAGTAGAGCGCCCGTTCCAGAATGAGCCCCCACAGAATGAACGTGAGGATCATGATGGTCAGGAGCACCGGGCCGCCGGCGACCACAAAGGCCTGGATCGCCTCATATGCGTTTCTAAGGAAGCCCATAGCTGGTCCCTTTGACTGCTCGCGAACGGCCTAGCGGCGGCCGTCCGCGTGCTCCGCGATGATGCCCGCCGCCTGCTCTTCCAGCATCTGCGTGATGCGGTTCGCCGCGCCGGACGCAAAGGCGTAGAGAATGACGAGCGGGATCGAGACGACGAGGCCGATAACGGTCGTCATCAGCGCGACTGAAATGCCCGACGCCATGATCTGCGGATCGCCGGCGCCGAACAGCGTGATCGACTGGAAGGTGATGACCATCCCGATAACGGTGCCGAGGAGGCCGAGCAGCGGCGCGATCGTTGAAACGATCTTGACGAGATTGAGCCCGCTTTCGAGTTTCGGGATCTCTTTCAGAATCGCATCGTCGAGCGCGGCGGCGACCGCTTCCGGATCGTTTTTGTTCTGAACGCTCTCGTACGCCATGATGACGCGGCCGAGAGGGTTAGACTTCGACGCTTTCGGACGACGCATTTGCGACTTCACCGCGCCGGCGACGCCCGAGAGGGTGACCCAGCGGAACACGCCCCAGATGAAGGCGAGCGCGCCGAGGACGAGCGTCAGATAGCCGATCGATCCGCCCTGCGAAATGCGTTCGCCGAGATTGGGCGTTTCAACGATGAGGCCGAGAAGCGTGCCGAGCGAGGGGTCGATGACGCCGCGCACGAAGCCGTCGCCATTATAATTCTCAACCGACTTCGCGGCGCCGGTCACCGAGCCTGCGGGCTGGCGCGCGAGGAACTGGAGAAGGCCCTGTTCCGGCTTGTAGGTGAGATAGCGCCCGTCGGAGAAAGCGACGAAGGGGCCGATGCGCGTGATCTCGCGCGAGACCGCCGTGCCGTCCGCCTGCGCGACATTGGCCGAGAAGGTGGTCACTTTCGCCTGCTCGGCGATCTGCTGAACGAAGGTTTCCCAGAGATAGCGAAGCTGGGTTTCGGTCGGCAACGTATCTGTTTGCGCGACTTCCTGAAGTTCGGAAGAGCGGCCCGGATATTCAGCCGAGATGAGCGAGCGGTCGATTTGCGCCGTTAGGTCGGCGGCGGCCGAACGCGCGGCGCCGAAGAGTTCCTGGAATTCGCCCTGCTTGTCGGCGAGTTCCTGGTCGAGCTTGTCGATCTCTTCCTGGTTCGCAGCCATCACGCCTTCAAGGCGCGTCGCTTCCGCTTCGGCGGCGTTCACCTGACCGCGCACGCGGTTGAGCTCGGCCTGCTGGTTGTTCCGTTCACGGAGAAAGCGCTCTTCGCGGGCGCGGTTTTCAGCGCTCGATTCGCTTCTTTCGCGGCGGACCGCGGAAAGGACCTGATCGAGGGTGAGCTGGCGCGCGGCGGGCTGCGCGGGTTGCGCCGGCTGCGCGTCCTGGGCGGAGGCCGGAATGGCGACCGCAGCGGCGGCGATGCTGACGACGAGCGCGGCGCCTGCAAGCTTGAGGAGTTTCATGTCTTTGTTCCTTCGAAATTCGCCGTTGCGTTACTGGGCGCCGGCCGCTTGGGTCGGAGCTTTGACCGGCACCGGCAAGAGGCCCGGAGCGGTCTGTTCTTTCGCCATCCTGAGGCCGAGGCGCACGTCAGGCAGATAGGATTTATTGAGATCGACCCAGCCGTTCTGGTCTTTGTCCCAGATCTTGAGAACCGAATCGTCAGCCGTCTTGAACATCAGGGCGACGCGGCCGACGCGCAGGAACTCGCCGGTGCGAAGTTCCCCGCCGTCGTCGATCGAGCCTTCATAGGCGCCGATCGTGCGGCCGTATTCGTTTTCGATCTGATAGGCCTCGACGATCAGGCGATAACGCTGAGCGGCGGAAACGTCAGGATCGCCCATCATTTTGTTGAGGCGGTCGACGCGGCCGCGGCGCTCGTCGATGCTGAACGGAAGGTCGGCCTCGACGATGTCGCCGAGCGCGGCGAGCATGTCTTCCATCAGAGGCTGCATGGCGCGCTGCAGGCCGGACACGTTTTCGATGTCGAGGCGGAGGCGCTCAAGCTGGCGCTGCTGGGCCGTGATGTTGCGGTTCAGCGAGGCGTTGTAGCGGGTCGCCGCTTCAAGCTGTTTCAGGTTCGCGCGATAATCATTGATCAACGCCGTCGTCTGATCGTCCAGCTGCTCGACGCGCTGCTGCGAGGTTCTCGCCTCGCGCGCTGTCGCTTCGCTTTCATTCAGCGCCGACGAGAATTGCGCGAATGCGGGAGCGCCGAATGCGACGACCATCGCCGCGGCTGATCCCAGAACCAGAGCTCTTTTCTTCATTGCCTCACCTAACGGTTTGCTTCGGCTTCAATTGGTTGGACGGCTCATCCGTGAGCCGATGATTTGACATGCGGGGAAAAAAGAAGGGGCGCGATTGTCCGCCGAAAGACAACATCTAATTCGTACCCCAACGTAATCCCCTTCGACTCGATGTTTGGATGAAACGGCCGCTCTTTGCAATGACGAATTCGCCGTCAGCAAGCGAACATCCCTCCAACAATCCGGGAGCGGCGAGCCGACGCAAAGCGTCTTCCCCTCCATCCGCGGCCCCGTTAGCTTGTAACAAGCGTGATCCCGTTGCGCAATAGATGCGGCGGCGTCCGGAATTTTAGACGATCATCGCGCGACTCGCGAAGCGTTCTTGCCCGTAATCGGCGTATCAACTTTCCACAGCCGTGATGCGGCGGCCGAAATCGATTTTGGTAAACGCAGGAGAGGCCGACGATGTCGGCGGCGGCCGGGCGGGATGAGCATGGCTGGGGCGCTAGGATTCGAACCTAGGAATGGCGGTACCAAAAACCGCTGCCTTACCACTTGGCGACGCCCCAAGCGGAGGCGGCCTGATAGCGCCGTCGGCGGGGGAAATCAACGGCGATTCAGCGCTTTTGCGCCGGCGCGCGCGGGGCGCGAGGGGAGCCCTCAAAAGCTTCGTTGCAATGGCGAAAAGCCGCCGCTATAGGGGCGCTCCGTCGGAGTGTAGCTCAGCCTGGTAGAGCACTAGCTTCGGGAGCTAGGGGCCGGAGGTTCGAATCCTCTCACTCCGACCAGGTTCTTTTCGCTCGCCGTTCGAACCTCCAGAATCAAGTAAGGCGCGCCCTTCGGCGCGCGGGGTTCGAATCCTCTCACTCCGACCAGGTTCTTTTCGCTCGCCGTTCGAACCTCCAGAATCAAGTAAGGCGCGCCCTTCGGCGCGCGGGAGCGACGCCCTAATTCAAAGCCGCGTCGCCATATCGGCCGGCGCCCATTCGAAAAGGCCGTCGAATTGAGACCCGCCGCTTCACGGATGTCATATTCATTTCGGCCTGTTTACGTTCGGGCGTGCGAAACCTGAGGGATGAAATGATGGCTTCTTTTCTTGCGCAATGGATGCCGGCGCTTGCGGCGATTCATCTCGCCGCCGCCTGCTCGCAGTCGTCGCAGCCGACGGCGGCCGAAATCGTCGCCGCCGAGCGCGCCTTCGCCGCCGACGGTTTTGAGCGCGGCGTCAAGGCGTCCTTCCTCGCCTTCTCCGCTGCGGACGCGATCGTCTTTGCGCCGGCGCCGGAAAACGCGCAGGCGGCGTTCGGCGCGGCGCCTGATCCCGATCCTGAAAACCCTCGCCCGCCGCTTGTCTGGTGGCCGCTATACGCCGGCATATCAAAATCAGGCGATCTCGGCTTCACGACAGGACCCTACGCCGTCGGCGATGAACGGCGCGGCCATTATTTCACCATCTGGAAAAAGCAGATCGACGGAAGCTGGAAATGGGTTCTCGACGCCGGCGTCGGCGCGGACGCCTCAGCGGAGGCCGCGCAAGGATCGCCCGTCGCTTTTCTTGAAACGAGCCGTTCCGGATCGGCCTCGCCCGAAGCGGCGATGGGGGAAGTCGCCGCGATTGAACGCCTGATCGCCGTCGCGGCTGCGAGCGATGTTTCATCCGCCTACGAACCATATCTCGACGCCGATTCGCGCCTGCACAGCGACGGCCCGCCGCCCGCGAAGGAAAAATCCGCGCACGCCGCCGCGCTCGCCGCGCGGCCCGGCCGGCTTGACATGGCGCCGCTCGGCGGCGGCGCGTCGGCGGCCGGCGATCTCGTCTGGACCTACGGCGAGGCGCGCGCGCCGGACGCCGCCGGAACCGGCTATTACGTCCGCTTGTGGCAAAGGCGCGAAAACGGCTGGCGCATCGCCTTCGACGAGTTTCTGCCCCCGCCGCCGGCGAGCGCCGCGCAATAATCGCTGGCGCCGCGCAGGCGCCGCGCCTAACATCAGCGCATGACAAACGATTTTCACCGCGCGATCGCGCTCGCCCTCATTCTCTCCCTCGCCGCCTGCGGCAAGCGAAACGAACCGGCTGACGGGTCTTCGGCGGAAAGCGCCGCCGACAAGGTTTTCTACGGCGGCGCCATCTACACCGGCCGCGCCGATCGTCCGACCGTCGAGGCGGTCGCGGTCGAGGGTGACCGGATTGTCGCGATCGGCGCCGAGGCGCTGAGCGAGCGCTTTTCCGGCCCTGACACGGAGCGCATCAATCTCAATGGCGCGGCGATGTATCCCGGTTTCGTCGATGCGCACGCGCATCTTCTCGGCATCGGCATGCGCGAGCTGACGCTTAATCTTGAAGGCGTCGGATCGGTGTCGGAACTCGTCGACATCGCCGCCGCCGCCGCGCAGGAGACCGAGGCCGGCGCCGTCATTTTCGGCCGCGGCTGGATCGAAACCGGCTGGCCGGAAGCGCGCTTTCCGAACCGCGCCGATCTTGACGCCGCGAGCACGGCGCATCCGATCGTCTTCGTGCGCGCCGACGGGCATGCGCTGGTCGCCAATTCGACGGCGATCGAGAAAGCGGGCGTGACGCGCGACACCGCCGATCCGGACGGCGGCCGCATCGAGCGCGATCAGAACGGCGAAGCGACCGGCATGTTCATCGACAATGCGATGGACTTGATCAACGCGCTCATCGCCGCGCCGACGGACGCGCAAAAACGCGAAGCCTATGAAGTCGCCGGCGCCGTCTATGCGAGCTACGGCTGGACGGGCCTGCACAATGTTTCCGTCGACCCGGCTGACGTTTCCCTGATGGAGGAGGAAGCCGCCGCCGGCCGGCTCAACATCCGCATTTACAACGCTATCGATCGGTCGGGATACGACGCGCTCGCCGGCGCCGCGCCGCGCGTCAACAATTCAGGCCGCATCGTCACGCGCGCGGTTAAGCTCTACGCCGACGGCGCGCTCGGCAGCCGCGGCGCGGCGTTAAGCGAGCCCTATTCCGATCAGCCGGAAACGTCGGGTCTCATGCTGACCTCGCATGAGGAGATGGCGCCGTTTCTCGTCGAGGCGCTGAAAGACGGCGTTCAGATCGCGACGCACGCGATCGGCGATCGCGGCAACAAGCTCGTTCTCGACTGGTATGAAGAAGCGTTCAATGCGGTTCCCGTCGAGGAACGCAAAGTCGCCAATCCGCGCTGGCGCATCGAGCATGCGCAAATCCTTCACAAGGAGGACATCGCCCGCTTTGCAAAGCTCGGCGTCATCGCCTCGATGGAGCCATCGCACGCGATCGGCGATCTTCATTTCGCGCCGGCGCGATTGGGCGACGCGCGGCTTGACGGCGCCTACGCCTGGCGCAGCCTTCTCGACTCAGGCGCGATCATCGCCGGCGGCTCCGACGCGCCGGTCGAACGCGGCGATCCGCTGATCGAATTCTACGCCGCCGTCGCGCGCAAGGATCTTGACGGAAACGCCGGTCCGGATTGGCGGGAGAACGAGAAAACGACGCGCGAGGAAGCGCTCGCCATGTTCACCTCGGCGAACGCCTTCGCCTCGTTTCAGGAAAAGGATCTCGGCGTCATCGATGTCGACAAGAAAGCCGACTTCACAGTCTTTTCCAAAGACATCATGACCGCGCCGGAAGAGGAAATCCTCACCGCAAAGCCGGTGATGACGGTCGTCGACGGCGACTTGATTTTCAGGGCTGAAGAATAATCGTCATTCAAGAAAGGCGGCGATTTCCCGCACGAGACGCGGCCATACGGGATCATCTTCCGGGATCAAGTGATTGCGCGTGTCGAGCGCGACAAAGCGAGCGTCCGTTATGCCGGCCGCGAGTTCGCGTCCCGAATTGAACGGCACGCGCATGTCGCCGCGCGCATGAATGACGAGCGTCGGCGCCGTCACTTTCTGCAAGAGGTGCGTGACATCGACCTCTCCGCAGGCGCGCAGGATCCTGGCGGCGTTTTCAGGAGAGGTCGTGACCCGCTGCAGTTCATTAAACCATTCGTGATTTTGCGGCGGCGCGTCCGGCATGAAGAGCGAGGTGAACAACTGCCTGAAGACGGGATTGTCCTGACCCCACCCCATGCGCATGAGCGTCACCATCGCTTCCGTTTGCTCGACGACTTTGGGAGCGTTGATTCGATTCCAGCCGCGCGCATAGCCGCCTATCAGAATGAGACGCCTCACGCGGTCGGGGCGCCTGACCGCATAGGAAACGGCGATCGCGCAACCCTGTGATACGGCGAGCAATGAAAACTTGTCGACGCCTGACGCTTCGACGACGGCGTCGAGATCGTCTGTCAGCGTTTCGACCTCATAATTGTCGACGGACCAGTCCGACAAACCATTGCCGCGCGAATCATAACGAATGAAGCGATTGTTTTGCGAAAGCCCGCGAAAAACATGGCGCCAAACCGGGCTTTCCCAGTCGAATTCCAGATGATTGAGCCAGTTCGCGGTCTTAACAATCGGCGGCCCGTCGCCGACCGAGGCCCAGGCGATTTTCGTTCCATCGCGCGATTTGCAAAACCGCACTTCCTGGCGCAGCGGCGCTTCTTCTCGCTTGACCGCCCGCGCCGGCTGTGAAGCCGCCACCGGCCTTTCCGTCAGCGCATCCGTGAGGCGCTTGGCGCTGTACCCATCGATATCAGCGAGAACCTTATCGCTCGCTTCTCTCTGTCGTTTCGCATCTTTTGTTCGCCCTGCGCGCATGAGAGCTGCGATCAGCCGGCGATGAAGATCGGGATCGTAAGGTTCAATGGCGACCGCTTCGGAAAGACGTTCCGCCTGCGCGCCGGGATCGTCTTCGAGACGGTCGATGAGCGCGCGCAAAATATCGAGGCGCAGACGCCGCGCGCGTTCCTGCTCCGCCATACGCCAGGATTCGAAGTCGGGCTGACCCGATAGATCGAGGCCGTCAAGGAAAACGCCGCGCGTCAAGTCGGCGAAACGCTCGAGTTCGGCAACACTCATGCCGCCAAAATCGGCCGCGCGCGCCTTTATCGCTTCGAGAAAGTCGACCGTAGCGCCATGCGGTTCGAAAGCGGCGCGTTCACGGTCCGCCGTGATTCGTTCGGCCCCATTATTGACGACGCCGCGCAGCTTGCTGAGCGACCAGCGCAGCGACTGTCTTGGATCATCCGGTATTTGCCAGAATAGCTCGCAAAGGCGTTCACGGCGATGCCAGCCCTCGTTCAAAATCAGATATGCGAGCAAGGCGCGCGTCTTGCGCGATTGCGGCAAGGCGACGCACGCTCCGTCGCGCCTGACGCTCAGCTCTCCGAATAGCGAAATTTCCAACAATGCGGGCGCCCTCATCCGGTTCGATTTTATCGACCGCCGGCAATGTTTCAACGATCAATTCAACGCGGACGCCCACGGTGCGGGGTCAAAACCCTCCCCGACCCCGGAGCGAAAGCTCAGGAAAAACAGCCAATCGGAGAATAAAATGAAAGCCCTCGAACACACTATCGCTGCAACGGTCGCGTTTGTCGCCCTGTCCGGAATCATCATTGCGATGATTCCGATCTTCTGATCGCTGCGGAACCAGCCAAATTGAGGGCCGCCTTCAGGGCGGCCCCTTGCTGTTTAGCGCCGCCCCCCGACGAAAATCGCCGTCCCCGAGCCCCCCGAAAATTCAACGGTCGTTTCAACGCTCGCTTAAACGACGGGCGGCGACAAGCCTCCTCACACAGCCAAAACAAGGAGACCCCAATGACAGCCCCATTCAATTACAAGGACACGCTCGCTCGCGCCGAAAAAATCGCTTGGCGAGTTGAAGACCTCATCGGCGGCGAGAAAAAGCTCGACTTCTCAAAGCCGTTCCTTCCCGAATCGCTCGCCCAGACGGCAAAACTATCCTTCCTGACGGCTGAAGAGCGCCTTCGCCTCAACCAGATTCGCGGACACGGCTATCTCTACACATTCGGCCTCGTTGAAGAATTCATCCTCCCCTTCGTCATGGATCATGCGCGCCATGTCATCGAAATGGGCGACGATTTCCGGACCCGCGCGCTTCTTCAGTTCGCCACCGAAGAGGCCAAGCACATTCATCTCTTCAAACGGTTCCGCGAAGAGTTTCAGGCGGGATTCGTTACGCAGTGCGACGTCATCGGCCCCCCCGAAGCGATCGGTGCGAAGGTTTTGTCATACGACGCGCTTTCCGTTTGCCTTGTCACGCTCGGCATCGAGTGGATGACGCAATCGCATTACACGGAAAGCGTCCGCGACGACGCCGAGCTCGATCCGCAATTCAAAAGCCTCCTCAAGCATCACTGGATGGAGGAGATGCAACACGCGCAGCTCGACACGCTGATGACGGAAGATCTCGCTAAAATGCGGGATGAAGACCAGCGCCTCGCCGCTATTCGCGGTTACGCCGAAATCGGAGCCTTCCTGGATGAAGGTCTGGCGCAGCAAGCTCAATTCGATCTTGAGGCGCTGACGCGCGCCTGCGGTCATTCATTCTCCATGGAGGAACGCGCTGAAATCTTAAAAACGCAGCACCAGGCGTTGCGTTGGACGTTTCTGGGCTCCGGGCTGACGCATCCGCAAACGCGCGCCGCGCTGATGCGCGTGTCGCCGGCTGGCGCCGAGGAATTGGCGGAAATCGCTCCGGCGTTCTGCTGACGATAAAGCTGAACCATAACAGAGGAAAGGAAACAGCTATGTATGATTCAACTGAAACCGCCGTCATCAACGGCATCAACGTCAAAGACGTCGAAGCGCTTGCCGGCGTCGTCTCGTCCGATGCGTCGAAAGGCATGACGCATTGGAAAGTCGCCAGCAAATGGCAAGGCGGCACGCATAACCGCTCGACCGTCACCGGCTTCGGCATGGGCGGAGACTTCATTAAACGCGACTTCACGCTCGATGTTGATGAACCGCTCGAACTAGGCGGGACGAACCGTTTCGCCAACCCGCAGGAATATCTTCTCGCAGCGCTCAATTCCTGCATGATGGTCGGCTATGTCGCCATCTGTTCGCTGAAGGGCGTCAGACTGGAAAGCCTTGAAATCGACGTCGAAGGCGACATCGACCTGCGCGGTTTTCTTGGCCTCAGCGAAACCATTGCTCCGGGATATGAGTCATTGAGCTATGAAGTCCGGATCAAGGGCGACGCGGCGCCTGAAGTTTTTGAAGAAATCCATCAGGCGGTGATGAAAACCTCCCCGAATTTCTTCAACATCTCCCGCGCCGTCACACTTAATCCGACGCTGAAAATCGAAAAATAAGAAAAGCGCGCCGGGTCACTTGAGAGAAGCCGCCGCAAGGCGGCTTCTTCTTTTGTCCCTCACGTCGCGAAGAGTTGCGCCATGTCCTCAAAGCATTTGAACTCAAGCGCGTTGCCGGCGGGATCGCGGATGAAGAACGTTCCCTGCTCGCCCGGCTCGCCCCTGAAGCGGATATTGGGTTCGATGATGAAATCGGCGCCCGCTTGCTGAAGTTTGTCGCCGAGCGCGCGCCAGTCGGCTGGACGCATCACGATTCCGAAATGACGCGCCGGCACGTCATGGCCGTCGACGACATTGGTTTTCGCGCGCGCGCAGTCTTCCGGCGACAAATGCGCGACAAGCTGGTGCCCGAAAAAATCATAGTCGGTCCATGTGTCGGACCGCCGCCCATGCGGACAGCCCAAAAGCCCGTGATAAAAGGCGTCCGCCGCGGCGAGATCGTCGACCGGGATCGCAAGATGAAAGGGCGGCGCGGCGATCATAAAATCCCCTGCTAGGAAAATGGCTGCTGCGATCTTATAGGGGATCAAAGAGCATGGACGGGAGGCCCGTCATGAGAAAATTTCTGGCGCTCATCGCCGCATTCGTCGGCATGGGCGCGGCGGCGAACGCCGAGAAAGCGGAGATGCGCGTCATGAGCCACAGTTTCAAACCGCTCGCCGACGGGTTCTTCGTCTCGCCGCAGATCGCGCCGGGCGATGTCGAGGCGGCGAAAGCGCTCGGCGTCGCGCTGATCATTAATAACCGGCCGGACGGCGAGGAACCGGGGCAGCCGAAAAGCGCCGCCATCGCCGCTGCGGCGAAAGCGGCCGGCATCGCCTATCTTGAAATCCCGGTCAGCGGCATGAGCATCTCCCCCGCTCATCTCGACGCCTTCGATGCGGCGATGAAAGAGAATGAGGGACCCGTGCTCGCCTTCTGCCGGTCAGGGACGCGCTCGACGGTCCTTAGGGCCTTCGCCCGGGCGCGCGCCGGAGACAGCGCCGACGCGATCATCAGCGAAGCTGCCGACGCCGGTTACAACATCGCCGGCCAGCGCGGCGCGCTCATCGCGCTCGGGGCTAAGTAATCGGATTGAGAATTTTCCGGTTAGCCTGAAAACACAAAAACCAATGATTTCACTTGCTGAAACACTCTTCGCACTATTAGCCCCTTGACTCCTCTCTTCTTTGTTCGTTCAACTTCGTCGCTGATGGCGACAAGACGCCGGTAATCGACGGGGATCTTCATATGTATGACCGCTTGCGCGCATTAACCTGCGTGATCGCCTGCGCATCTGTTTTCGCATCGCCCTTTTCAGTTTTTGCGCAAGAGTCGGGAGCTATTTCCGTACAAGCTTATGCGCCTCCTGCAGCACCTCAGCATTTTCTCCCGGCAAATACGGAAATCTTGCTGTCTATGAATCAAGAAATCACGACTAAGGGAAAATCTTGGGATGAAGGTGACAACTTTGATCTTTCAGTCGTTCATGATGTTAAGCTCGGCGATTACATCGTGATTCCGCGCGGCACGCGCGCCAAGGGCCACATTTCATGGCTGACAAGCAAGGGCGCCTTTGGCAAATCGGGGAAAATGGATATTGAGCTCGACTATTTGGAGCTTTCAGGGCAAAGGATAGACATTAACGGAACGTATCGTCAGGAAGGCGAAGGCAACACAGTCGCGACGGTCGGCGGCGTGATTGCCGCCGGAGTTTTCGCAGGTTTCATAACAGGTAAAAGCGCGAGAATACCGCAGGGACGCGAGCTTACCGCCACCACAGAATTTGATTTACCTGTCACGCTCCCTGACGGCGCGAAGATCCCGAGCGCGAGCGTCGCGATCGTGGCCCGCCCACCAACTCCTGAGGCGACGCCGGAAAAGTCGGATGCAATAGAAGACGTTTCTTCTGCGGCGGACGGCGGGACTGAATCTGAGGATGCCGAATCTGCGAACGCCGAACCAACTTCGGACACTGATAACAATTAGGCCGCACCCGGCGGTTTCGGCCGCACAGCTCTGATATCGAAAGCGTGAACGCAGCCACGGATAACCGTCTGCTGCGGGGGAGACGCCCCTAATAATGAATAATAATCCGCGCGGCGGTTGACGCGGCCGGGATGACTATCGTTTCCGTCAGCGTGACGCCGCAGGTGAGTTCGGCGACGTCGCGCCCCGCCTCGTCGGTCGCGCGGGTTTCCTGTCCTTCGCCGCAATCGAGGAAGCTGCCGCGCTCTTTCTCGACGACGTAAAGCCAGTTCGGCGGCGCGATCACATAAGCCTGATCGGCGATGCCGCCATGCGCCTCGCCGAGGGCGACGCCGCCGGCGCTCGCTCTAGCCGGGGCCTCCCCGGCCAGCGACGGCGCAGCGCAAAGCCAGATGAATGCTGCGGCTGCGAAGGCGGCGTTAAGACTTTGTTTACGACTGGCACACATGGCCCGGCCGTCGCAAAGGGCGGGCCGCCGCCGAAAACCCGCCCGTCGACTCGTCGCAAGGCCTGATCGCGCGGTCTTTATTTCCTTGTCAGGACGGCAAAAGCCATATTGAAGAGCGAGGGCGCGGGGTCCGGCGGACCCCCAAAAGCGGGCCGGAGATGGCGTTCTTTTCTGACTTTGAATTCAGCGGCGGCGGCGTCGTCGCCAAGGAAACCGGCGCGCAAATCCGCTGGAGCCCGGAATTCGCGCGCGACGCATTCCGCATCGCCTCCTTTATCGGTCTCGTCCAGGGCGTCAGGGCCGCGCGCATCGTCAAGGGGCGCGAGCCGCGGGCGCGGATATCGTTCTTCCCGAAAAAGCCGCGTTCCTATTACGCGATCTGGCCGGTCTGCCAGCTCGCCGACGTCAAGATCGTCGACGATCCCGCGGAAGCCGATCTGCATTTCTTTTTCGAGGATCGCGAATTCCGGACGGCGCCGCTCCATGCGCCGTCGAACCGGCCGGCCTTCAATGTCGGCTGCTTCGACATCCGCAAGAGCGTCGTCAGCCGCGTCTTCGAGGAGGTGTTCGGCTACGGGCTCTTGATCGATCCGAAGACGCATCACGGCGAGGCGGTCGAGAAGTCGGAACTGAACGGCAAGCATGACGGGCGCATCATCATTTGCCCCTTCGCCGAGCCGCGCGCAGGCCACGTCTACCAGCGCCTGATCGACAACACGTTTGACGGCCGCGACTTCGTCGACATCAGAACGCCGGTCGTCGGCGGCAAGGCGCCGTTCGTCTATCTAAAGCGCCGCACGCGCGATTTGCGGTTTTCCAATGAGAACCGCCGCGTCGACCTCGCGCCGGTCGACGCGCTGCTGTCGAAAAACGAACAGGCGCAGATCGCCGAGTTTGCGCGCGCGATGGCGCTCGATTTCGGCGGGCTCGACATTCTGCGCGACCGCGCCGACGGGCGCATCTATATCGTCGACGCCAACAAGACGGATATGGGCCCGCCCTCCGCCCTCGCCTCTAATGACAAGCTGACCGCGATGCGCGGTCTTGCGGACGCTTTCGCCGCGCTGGTCGACGAACGCTTGAAGGCCTGAGATCATTGGCCTCGCCGATCCCGTTCATCAAGGATTTCGAGTTCGACTACGGCCAAGCCGACCGCCTGTCGCCGCTCATTCGCCGCGTCATCTGCAACAATCCGGGGCCGTTCACCTATACGGGGAGCGGAACCTATCTGATCGGCGATGAGCGCGGCGAGATCGCAATCATCGATCCGGGGCCGATGAATGAAGCGCATCTCGATGCGCTCATCGATGCGGTCGGCAAGGCGCGTGTCAGCGTCATTCTCGTCACGCACACCCACCGCGACCATTGCGGCGGCGCGCGCGCCTTCGCCGAACGGGTCGGCGCGCCGATCCGCGGCGCGGCGGCTCATCCCGTGCGCGACAAAAACCTCGATGCGCCCGCGCTGGACGAAGGCGCGGACCGCGACTATGCGCCCGACGAGATCCTCAAAGACGGCGACATCATTGCAGGCGACGGCTGGACGATCGAAACGGTGGCGACGCCCGGCCATCTTTCCAATCATCTCTGCTTCGCGCTGAAAGAAGAAGCCGCGCTCTTCACCGGCGATCACATTATGGGCTGGGCGACGACGGTCGTCGCGCCGCCGGACGGCGACATGGGCGCCTATCTTGAAAGTCTTGAAAAGCTGCTCGCGCGCGATGAGGAGATCTATTACCCGACGCATGGCGCGCCGATTTTGAAACCGAAACCCTTCGTGCGCGCGATCAGAACCCATCGCCGCATTCGCGACGGGCAAATCCTCGACCAGCTCAAAAAAGGGCGCACAAGGATCAAGGACATAACGGGCGCGATCTATGTCGATATCGACAAGCGCCTGCACGGCGCGGCGGCGCTCAACGTCTACGCCCATCTCATCCGCCTCGTGAAACGCGGCGATGTCGTTTGCGACGGCGAGCCGGCGATCAAGAGCGACTATCG